>JBBIQR010000006.1:0-46856 GCA_037442245.1 Candidatus Solibacter sp.
GGGCATCCTGCTGCACGAAGCGGTGGGGCACGGGCTGGAGGCGGACTTCAACCGCAAAGGTGTGTCGGCGTTCAGCGGGCGGATGGGGCAGAAGGTGGCCAGCGAACTGTGCACCGTCATCGACGATGGGACCATCGGCGGGCGGCGCGGGTCGCTCAACGTGGACGACGAGGGGCAGCCGACGCAGCGCAACGTGCTGATCGAAAACGGCGTACTGCGCGGCTATCTGCAGGACAAACTCTCCAGCCGGCTGCTGGAGAGCCGCTCCACCGGCAGCGGGCGGCGCGAGAGCTACGCGCACATCCCCATGCCGCGCATGACCAACACGTTCATGCTGGCGGGGGAGAGCGATCCCGAAGAGATCATCCGCTCGGTGCCCAAGGGGCTGTATTGCGCGAATTTCGGCGGCGGGCAGGTGGATATCACGAGCGGCAACTTCGTGTTCTCGGCCTCGGAAAGCTATTGGATCGAGGACGGCAAGCTGACGCGTCCGGTGCGCAACGCCACTCTGATCGGCAACGGGCCGGAGGCGCTCAAGTACGTGAGCATGGTGGGGAACGATCTCCGCTTGGACGAAGGTATCGGGATCTGCGGCAAGGAAGGGCAGAGCGTGCCGGTAGGGGTCGGGATTCCGACGATTAAGATCGACCGGATGACGGTGGGAGGAACGGCGTGAACCCGGAGAACCTGATCGAGATGGCGCGGGACATCGTGCGCCGGGCGCAGGCGGCGGGCGCCAGCGACGCCGAGTGCACGATTTCCGAGGGCGACGAGTTCGGCGTCAACGTGCGGATGCGCGAGGTCGAGAGTTTAAAGGAAGCGGGCTCGCGCGGGGCGGGGCTGCGCATCCTGATCGGCAAGCGCACGGGATCGAGCTACACCAGCGATCTTTCCGGGGACGGCATTGCGCGGCTGGTGCGGTCGGCGATCGAACTGGCCGATATCACGACGGAAGATCCGCACGCGGGGCTGCCGGAACCGGAAGAACTGGGCGGGATCGAGGGCGATCTGGGGCTGTATTGCGGGTCGGTGGCGGACCTGGAGACCGGGCTCAAGATCGAGACGGCGAAACGCGCCGAAGACGCCGCGTTGACGGCCGACCCGCGCATTGCCAACTCCGAGGGCGCAAGTTTCGACAGCAACCTGGGGCGGCACGTCTTCGTGAATTCCCGCGGATTCGCCGGCGAATACCGGTCGAGCTACTGCTCGCTGAGCACGTCGCCGGTGGCCAAGGACGGCGAGTCGATGGAGCGCGACTACTGGTACACGATGGCGCGCGATTTCGCCGGGCTGGAGGACGCCGGAGAGGTGGGGCGCACGGCGGCGATGCGCGCGGTGCGGCGGCTCAAGCCGGTGAAGGTGGAGACGCGGAAGGTGCCGGTGGTGTTCGAGCCGCGCACCGCGAGAACGCTGCTCGACAACATTTTCGAAGCCGTCCACGGGATGAGCGTTTACCGGCACGAGAGCTTCCTGGCGGGGAAACTCGGGGAGCGGGTGGCGCACCAGGACGTGACCGTGATCGACGACGGAACGATTCCGGGGCTGTTCGGCACGTCGCCGTTCGACGACGAGGGCGTGCCTTCGCGGCGCACGGTGGTGATCGAGCGCGGGGTATTGAAGAACTACCTGCTCAACACGTATGCCGCGCGCAAGCTCGGGATGAAGACCACGGGGAACGCTTCGCGCGGGCTGGCGGGGAATGCCGGGATCGGGCACGGAAACTTTTTCCTGGAAAAGGGCGTCCAAACGCCGGAGCAGATTCTGAGCGGGGTGACGGACGGTTTCTACGTGACCGAGCTGATGGGATTCGGGGTGAACGTGGTGACGGGCGATTATTCGCGCGGCGCGGCGGGGCTGTGGATCCGCAACGGCGAGCTGGCATTTCCGGTGAGCGAGGTCACCATCGCGGGGAATCTACGCGATATGCTCATGGGTATCGAGGCGATTGGCGGCGACCTGGAGTTTCGCGGCTCGATGGCGGCGCCGACCTTGAAGATCGGAGAGATGACGGTTGGCGGCAGATAAAGCAGAAACGCGGAAGGAATCCGTACCGCCGGCGGCGATCGTGATCAGCCTGGTGCTCGCGCTGGGGATTGCGGGTTTTCTGTTCCTGGAGCGGGCGTCGCGGCAAGCGCCTCCGGCGCCGCCGGCGCTCACTGCGGAAGCCAGGGAGTACGTCAAGAACCTGCGTCTGGCGAACGTGGACATGAAGGCGCAGGAGAGCTTCCTGAAGCAGAGCGTGCTGGAGATCACCGGGGAGATCGGAAATGCGGGCGACCGGGCGCTCAAGACAGTGGAACTCTACTGCGTGTTTTACGATGTGAGCGGACAGGTGGTGGCGCGCGAACGGGTGCCGATCGTGAACCCGCAGATGGGCGGTCTGGGGCCGGGCGAGAGCAAGAACTTCCGGTTGCCGTTCGACACGGTACCGGGCACGTGGAACAACGTGATGCCGCAACTGGTGATCGCCGGGATCACGTTTCAGTAAGGGCCTCAGCGCGCCGCTCCGGGTGTCGCTTTCTCGGCGGGTTTTGTGTACCCTTGCGGAACAATGCCAGCCGCAGCACGCTTCTTGGGTCAGGCGTTCCGGTGGAAGAGCAGAGAGCCGTAAATGTGTTATCATTGTGTACACAAGTGAGGCACAGGATGCAGACGACCAGGGTCGGAATCCGCGAATTTCGGGAGAACCTGTCCAGCTACCTGGAATCGACGAAGCCGGTCGCGATCACGCGGCACGGCGCGACGATCGGCATCTACGTTCCGGCGAAACCAAGGGCGAGCCAGGCGGATCTGGAGGCACTTCGCCTGGCCGGCGAGAAGATGCAGGAATTGATAGCGGCGGCGGGAACCAGCGAGGACGAAATCGTGGGGGACTTCAAAAGACTGCGACGTGAGAGGCGGGCCGGAAAGATCTGACGGTGCTGGTCCTCGACGCGAACATCCTGATCCGGGCGGTGCTGGGATCGCGGGTGCTGTCGCTGCTTCGCAAGTATGCTGATGCCGTCGACTTCATCGCGCCCGACACAGCGTTTCAAGAAGCCCGCGAGTGGCTGCCGGAGATTATGGATCGGCGCCAGATGCCGGTTGCTCCCGCCCTTGCGGCCCTCGATTTGATCGCGGGTTTGGTGCCGTCGATCGAATGCGACATTTACTCGCAACACGAAGCGGTCGCCCGCCAGCGGATCGACAAACGCGATGAGGGCGACTGGCCGGTCCTGGCGGCGGCGCTTGCTTTCGATTGCCCGATCTGGACGGAGGACACCGACTTCTTCGGGTGCGGCGTGGCAACCTGGACAACGGATAGGGTGGAGTTATTCTTAGAGGCGGCTTCGGAACGAGAGATTTGACGGGGCGCGAGGATCGCCGGATCTCGTTTGCGACTCGGCCTCTACGCCATCCTCTCCCGTCGATACTGCGACCTCAAAGGCAGGATCGAGGGCTGTTGGCACGCCGGGCGGCGCCACTTCCACTTTATGCCTCAGCGCGCCGCACCGGGTGTGACGAGCTGCTGCATGCGGGAGGGCGACGGCTTGGGATTGGGGCGCAGCGCCGTTCTGAGGCGCTCCATGTAGATGTAGAACACGGGCGTGATGTAGAGGGTCAGGAGCTGGGAGACGACCAGCCCACCGACTACCGCCAGACCCAACGGGCGGCGCGCCTCGCCTCCCGCGCCGATACCGAGGGCGATCGGCATGGTCCCGGCGAGCGCCGCCATGGTGGTCATCATGATCGGACGGAAGCGGACCAGGCAGGCTTCGTGGATCGCCTGCGCCGGATCGGCGCCCTGGAGGCGCTGGGCCTCGAGCGCGAAATCGATCATCATGATGGCGTTCTTCTTGACGATTCCGATCAGCATAATGATGCCGACAAAGGAATAGATGTTCAGCTCGTCGTGGAAAATGAGCAGGGTCAGCAGCGCGCCGAGTCCCGCGGATGGCAGCCCGGAGAGAATCGTGAGCGGGTGGATGAAGCTTTCATAGAGGATGCCCAGCACCATGTAGATCACCAGGATGGCGAGCAGCAGCAGCACGCTCATCCCGCCGAGCGAGGACTGGTAGGCCGCGGCCATGCCCTGAAAACTGGTGCGCACGGTATCGGGGAGGGTCTCGACGGCGAGGGTCTCGACGCGATCCACCGCCTCGCCGAGAGAAACGCCGGGAGCCAGGTTGAAGGAGATGGTGACGGCAGGCAACTGGCCGAGGTGGGCGACGGTGAGGGGCGCCACCTCCTTGCGCAGGCGCGCCACGGCGGAGAGCGGTACGGGGCGGCGGGCGCTCCCGGTGACGTAGAGCAGGTGCAGGGCTTCGGGGTTGGCCTGGTACTGCGGAAGCAGTTCCATGATGACCTGGTAGTCGTCGGTGGGGGTGTAGATGCTTGAGACCTGGCGCGATCCGTAGGCATTGTAGAGCGCGCTTTCGACGTGGTCGGCGGTCAGCCCGAGGGCGGCGGCGCGGTCGCGGTCGATGTCCACGATGATCTGGGGGCTGGAGATTTGCAGGTCGCTGTTGACGTCGGTGAGGCCGGGGACTTCGCGGACGCGCTTCTCGAAATCGGCGGCGGCGCGGTAGAGGGTATCGATCTCCGGCGCCTGCAGGGTGTACTGATAGAGGCTGCGGCTGATCTGGCCGCCGATCCGGATCAGGGGCGGATTCTGCAGGTACGTCCGGATGCCGGGCACGGCGCTCAGCTTGGGACGCAGGTCCTCGATGACCTGTTCGGGGGTCAGGAGCCTTTGCTCCCGCGGCTTGAGGCGCAGGAAGAAGCGGCCGGCATTGCTGCCGCTGGCGCCCATGCCGCCTCCGGCAGTGGAGGAGAACGCTTCGATATTGGGGTCGGCGGCGATCATCGCGGCCACGGCGCGCTGGCGGGCGACCATGCCGTCGAAGGAGATGTCCTGCGAGGCTTCGGTAGTCCCGGCGATTTGCCCGGTGTCCTGGTTGGGGATGAAGCCCTTGGGCACGAGGCGGTACAGGTAGACGGTCGCCACCAGGGTCGCGGCGGCGGTGACCATGGTGAGGGCGTGGTGCCGCAGGACGCCGCGCAGGGTCCAGCCGTAGACGTCGCGCATGGCGTCGAAGGCGCGTCCGAGGCCGCTCTGGAAGCGGTTTTGGCGGGCATCGGGCGGACGCAGGAAGCGGCTGCACAGCATGGGGGTGAGGCTGAGGGAGACGAATCCGCTGATCAGGATGGCCACGCTGATGGTGACGGCGAACTCGTGGAACAGGCGGCCCATGATGCCGCTCATGAAGAGCACCGGGATGAAGACCGCGGCGAGCGAGAGCGTCATGGAGAGGATCGTGAAGCCGACCTGACCGCCGCCCTCCAACGCCGCCTGCATGCGCGTCTTGCCCATCTCGGAGTGGCGGACGATGTTCTCGAGCATCACGATGGCGTCATCGACCACGAACCCGACGGAGAGGGTGAGCGCCATCAGGGAGAGGTTATCCAGCGTGTACCCGGCGAGCGACATGGCGGCGAAGGTGCCCACAATCGACATGGGGAGCGCGAGGCTGGGAATCGCCGTGGCCGAGAGGTTGCGCAGGAAGAGGAAGATGACGAGCACGACCAGCGCGACGGTCAGGACCAGGGTGAACTTGACGTCGTTGACCGATTCGCGGATGGACTCGGAGCGGTCGTAGAGGACATCGAGGTTGACGCTGGGCGGCATCTGGGCGCGGAAATCCGGGAGGAGTTTGCGGATGCGGTCGACGACTTCGACGGTGTTGGTCCCGGGTTGCCGCTGCACCATGAGGCCGATGGCGCGGGTGTTGTTGAACCATCCGGCGATCTTGTTGTTCTCCACGCTGTCGATGACGGCGCCGAGTTCGGACAGACGCACCGGGTTGCCGTTCCGGTAGGCGACGATCATGGGGCGGTAGGCGGCGGCGTTGAGCAGTTGACCGGTGGCTTGCACGGTGAACGCCTGGCGCGGTCCCCAGAGAGTGCCGGTGGGGCGATTGACGTTGTTCCGCTCGAGGGCGGACTGCACTTCGTCGATGGAGATGTTGCGCGCGGCGAGCAGGTTGGGATCGAGTTGGGCGCGCACGGCGTATTTCTGGCCGCCCATCACATTCACCTGCGCTACGCCGTTGATCATGGAGATGCGCTGGGCGACGACGGTTTCGGCGTAATCGTCCACGGTCGAAAGCGGCAGGGTGGGGGAATGCAGGTTGAGGTAGAGGATGGGCGCGTCCGCCGGGTTCACCTTGCGGAAGGTGGGCGGGTTGGGCATGCCGGGCGGCAGGCGGCGGGTGGCGGCGGCGATGGCCGATTGCGCGTCCTGCGCGGCGGCGTCGAGGGAGCGGTCGAGCGAGAACTGCAGGGTGATGCTGGTGGAGCCGCGGGAACTGGTGGACGTCATGGAATCGAGTCCGGGGATGGTGGAGAACTGGCGCTCCAGGGGAGTGGCCACGGACGCGGCCATGGTCTCCGGGCTGGCTCCGGGCAGGGAGGCGTTGACCTGGAGGGTGGGGAAATCGACGTTGGGCAGATCGCTCACCGGCAGGGACCGGTAACCGGCCACGCCAAAGATGACGATTCCGAGCATGAGCAGCGTGGTCATCACCGGGCGGTGAATGAAGATCGCTGTCAGATTCATCGGGACGCCTCCTTCTATTCGGGAGAAGCAGGCCGCTAAAGCGCTTTTCGTCGTCCAGACACATGGTACTCGCGGGAACGCGCGACCTCAAGGCCGGGCGGGAGTCTGGCAGAATCGGGGTATGTCGAACGTGCAGATCTTCGGGGTGAAGAACTCGCCGGCCGCGCGCGCCGCGGAGCGTTTCTTCAAGGAGCGGCGCGTGCCGGTGCAGTATGTGGATTTGAAGCAGAAGCCGATGGCGGCGGGAGAAATCCGCCGGTTCGTGGAACGCTTCGGCCTGGGAGGTCTGCTGGATACGGAAGGCAAGGAGTACGTGGACGCCGGGCTCAAGTATCTGAAGATGTCCGACGGCGAGCTGCTGGCGCGCATCGAGCGCGAGCCGAAGCTGCTGCGCCTGCCGCTGGTGCGCGGCGGGAAGCTGGTCAGCGTGGGGCACGACGAAGAAGCCTGGAAGGCGATGGCGGCGGCTCTGGCGGCCAAATGACGGCGTAGCGGCGCGCCGCGGGGTGTTACGCTTGCGTCCATGCAGCGACGGAAATTCCTCCAGGCGGCGGGCGCGATGGGCGCGATGGCGGCGCAGGCGGCCCCTCAGCAGGCGGGCGGGGACGATCGGGCGTACTGGCTGCGGACCATGAGCCGCATCGCCGAACCGGTGCTCACCAACCTGGCGGCGGGGACGCTAAAGAAGAACATGCCGGTGGAATCGGTAGGGAATATCGAGGACCGGCGCCGCTACACGCACCTGGAGGCGATCGGGCGGCTGCTGAGCGGGATCGCGCCGTGGCTGGAGGCGCCGCTCGAAGCCGGCGGGGAGCGCGATCTGCAGCAGCGTTACGCCGAACTGGCGCGGCGCGGTCTACGCAACGCCGCGGACCCGCAATCGCCGGATTTTCTCAACTTCCGGGAGGGACAGCAGCCTTTGGTGGATTGCGGTTTCCTGGGACAGGCGATTTTGCGGGCGCCCAGCGAATTGTGGGGGAAACTCGACCCGGCGGCAAAGAAGAACCTGGCGGCGGCGATGAAATCCTCGCGTGGGATCACGCCGGGGCAGAACAACTGGCTGCTGTTCTCCGCCACCGTGGAGGCGGCGCTGGCCGCGATGGGCGAAACCTTCGACGCGATGCGCATCGATTACGCCGTTCGCGCGCATCAGCAATGGTACGTGGGCGACGGACTGTACGGGGACGGACCGCGGTTTCACTGGGATTACTACAACAGCTTCGTGATTCAGCCGATGCTGGTGGACGTGCTGCACGCCATGGAGTCGCGGGTCCGGACGTGGCAACCGCTGCAGGCGACGGTGCTGGAACGGGCCAGGCGCTACGCGGCGATCCAGGAACGGCTGATTTCGCCGGAAGGGACGTACCCGGCGATCGGGCGGTCCATTGCGTACCGGACCGGGGCCTTTCAATTGCTGGCGCAGATGGCTCTTTTGGGTGAGTTGCCGGAGGGGTTGACGCCGCCGGGGGTACGGTCGGCGCTGACGGCGGTGATACGGAAGGTCCTGGAGGCGCCGGACACGTTCGACCGCGCCGGATGGCTCACGGTGGGCTTGTGCGGGCACCAGCCGCGCCTGGGGGAGACGTATATCTCCACGGGAAGCTTATACTTATGCGCCGGCGTCTTTTTGCCGCTGGGGCTTCAGGCGTCGCACCCGTTCTGGAGTGGGCCGGGGGAGGACTGGAGCAGCCGGCGGCTATTCCGCGGGGAGGATGCGGCCGCGGACCACGCCATATCCGTCTAAAGTACCGGAACAGGGTTTCCGGGGGTGGATTGGAAAGGCACTTGCATGGAGAAAGCGAACATTTTAAGATAACAGAGTAACTTTACTCCGATTTTGCGGGGGGTTTTGTGATCTATTCGCGCTCGGCCGAGTATGCAATTCGCGCCTTTGTCCACCTGGCGCAGGTACCCGATGGCAAGTATGCCATGGTGAAGAACATCGCGGAGCAGGAAGATATTCCTGCTCATTTCCTCGCCAAAATCCTGCAACAGCTTGCGCGCAAGGGGCTGCTACGTTCCAGCAAAGGGCCGACGGGCGGTTTCGCCCTGAAGGTGGATCCGGCCGAGATCCGCCTGCTCGACATCGTCGAAGCCCTGGACGGGTTGGCACCGTATCAGCAGTGCGCCAGCGGATTGAGCGAGTGCTCCGACGACATGCCCTGCTCCATGCACGATAGCTGGATCAACCTGCGTTCGCGTATCATGGATTATTTGGGGCGCAACACGATCGCCGATCTTGCCAAGGCGCTGGAACAGAAGAAGAAGTCTCTGGCGCTGCAGAAGAAAAGCAAGGCCAAGCGGCCGGTTGCAGCCAAGCGGGCGTAGTTCGCATCTAGATAAGCGGAGGCAAAATGGGGTCTGTTCTTGTCCCCATGGTGGTCGAGCAGACCAGCCGTGGGGAACGCGCGTACGATATTTATTCCCGGCTGCTGAAGGAGAACATCATCTTTCTGGGCACGCCGATTGACGATCAGGTCGCCAACCTGATCATCGCCCAGTTGCTGTTCCTGGAAGCCGAGGATCCCGAGAAGGACATCTCGATCTACATCAACTCGCCGGGCGGTTCGATCACGGCCGGCCTGGCGATTCTGGATACCATGGCGTTCATCCGGCCGGACATCGTGACGATCTGCGTCGGGCAGGCGGCGTCGATGGCGGCGGTGCTGCTGGCCAAGGGCACGAAGGGCAAGCGGTTCAGCCTGCCCAACTCGCGGATCATGATCCATCAGCCCTCCATGCAGGGGCTGGCGGGGCAGGCGGCGGATATCGATATCTACGCCCGCGAAATCCTGCGGATGCGCGAGATCCTCAACACCATGCTGGCGGACGCGACGGGGCAGACGATCGAGCGTGTGGCCAAGGATGTGGATCGCGATTACATCATGGAGCCCGATCAGGCCGTGCACTACGGGATGATCGACCGGGTGATCGCCAGCCGGGATCTGGCGCCGGTAGCGGTAAAGGGCTAAACTGGCGTGTGGGGCCGGCTCCCCGGCCGGCCCTCAACCGCCATGCTGAAATCTTTCCTCGCCATCCTTCTCCTCGCCGGGACTCTGCCCGCGCAGCAACTGTGGTACACCAAGCCCGCCGAACTCTGGACGGACGCGCTCCCGCTCGGTAACGGACGGATGGGCGCCATGGTTTTCGGCGGCGTGGCGCACGAGCGCATCCAGTTCAACGAACAGACCGTCTGGACGGGCGAGCCGCACGACTACGCCCATAAGGGCGCGGCCAAGTATCTCCCCGAGATTCGCCAACTGCTCTGGGAGGGCAAGCAGAAGGAAGCCGAAGACCTCGCCATGAAGGAGTTCATGAGCGAGCCCCTGCACCAGAAGGCGTACCAGGCTTTAGGCGACCTGTTGATCGATATCCCCGGCGCGGGGGATGCCACCGGGTATAAGCGCTCGCTCGATCTCGATACGGGAATCGCCACCACCGAGTTCACCGCCGGCGGCGTCACCTGGCGGCGCGAGGTATTCGCGAGTTATCCGGCCAACGCGGTGATCATCCGGATCACCTCGAGCAAGCCCGCCGGGTTCACCGCGAGTTTGAAGTGCGCCCACGCCAACTGCAAGGACGGCGATTCGATGAGCGGGCAGGTGGAGGACTCGGCGATTCGCTTCGACGTGCGGCTGGAGCGCCGCAAGGAGGGCAACTCGACCACCCTGATTCTGGCCGCCGCCACCAATTTCAAGAATTTCCGCGACGTCTCGGCCGACCCGGCGCAGCGTAACGCCGCGACTCTGGCCGCGCTGAAGGGCAAATCGTACGATGCGCTGCGTGCGGCGCACGTCCGCGACCACGAAGCGCTGTTCCGGAGGGTGACGCTGGATCTGGGCACTTCGCCCGCCGCCGCGCTGCCTACGGACGAGCGCATCGCCAGCTTTGCCAAGGGGAGCGACCCGGCGCTGGTGGCGCTGGTTTTCCAATACGGGCGCTATCTGATGATCGGGTCGTCGCGTCCCGGTGGACAGCCGGCCAACCTGCAAGGGCTGTGGAACGAATCCAACAAGCCCGCCTGGGACAGCAAGTACACGGTCAACATCAACACCGAGATGAACTACTGGGTCACCGGTCCGGGGAACCTGCTGGAGTGCCAGTTGCCGTTGTTCGACGCGCTCAAGGACGTGGCGCAGTCCGGCGCCGTGGTGGCCAGGGAGCAATACAACGCGCGCGGCTGGGTGCTGCATCATAACTTTGACCTGTGGCGCGGCGCAGCACCGATCAATGCGAGCAATCACGGCATCTGGCAGACCGGGGGCGCGTGGCTCTCGACGCACCTTTGGGAGCAGTACCTGTTCAGCATGGACCGGCAGTTCCTGCGCGACACCGCCTATCCGCTGATGAAGGGCGCGGCGCTGTTCTTCGCCGATGCGCTGGTGAAGGATCCCAAGACCGGCTACCTGTACACCGGTCCGAGCAATTCTCCGGAGCAGGGCGGGCTGGTGATGGGTCCGACGATGGATCGCGAGATCGTGCGGGCGCTGTTCGGGGAGGTGATCATGGCGTCGAAGATTCTGGGGGTCGACCCGGACCTGCGGGCGCAACTCGGCGGTATGCGGGCACAGATCGCGCCGGATCAGATCGGGCAGTACGGCCAATTGCAGGAGTGGATGGAAGACAAGGACGACCCCAAGAACCAGCACCGCCACGTCTCCCTTCTCTGGGGCGTCTTTCCGGGCAGCGAAATCACGCCCTATGGGGCGCCGAAGTTATGGGCGGCGGCGCGGCAGAGCCTGATTTACCGCGGGGACGCCGCCACCGGGTGGAGCATGGGGTGGAAGATCAACCTGTGGGCGCGGTTTCTGGATGGCGACCACGCCTACAAGATCCTGCAGAACCTGATCACTCCGGCGCACGACGGCAAGCCCTCGCGCGCCGGACTCTTCGTGAACCTGTTCGACGCGCACCCGCCGTTTCAGATCGACGGCAACTTCGGGGCCGCCAACGGAATCGCGGAGATGCTGCTGCAAAGCCAGGACCCCTACGGCACGCAGACGAGCGTAAGCGCGGTGGAATCGGGCGACGAGGGTTTTCTGCACCTGCTGCCGGCGCTGCCCGCGGCGTTCCCCAACGGCAAAGTGACGGGTCTGCTGGCGCGCGGCGGCTTCACGGTTTCGCTGGCGTGGCAGGATGGCAAACTGGCCAGGGCCACGATTCATGCAAAGGAAGCCAAGCCGCTCAAGGTGCGCTACGGCGGCAACGAAGCGGCGTTCCGGATGAAAGCGGGGCAGACCCTGGAACTCGGCCCGGACCTGAAATCAATGTGACGTGGTGAGTTTGCGGAAGCGCTCGTAAGCCGCGTCCCATGCGGCGTTGGGATGCGGGTCCACGGTGGTGAGTTCGAAGGAATCGCGGACCACCTTGCGCAGGTCGTCGAGACCGGCGAGTTCGCCCGCTCCCAGCGCCTGCACCAGCACATTGCCGATGGCGGTGGCTTCGCCGGGTCCGGCGACGACGCGGCGCCCGGTGCAATCCGCGACGAAGCGGTTGAGCAGGGTGTTCTTCGAGCCGCCGCCCACGATGTGGATGACTTCGATGCGGCGTCCGGAGAGGGCCTCGAGGTTTTCGAGCACGTTGCGGTAGCGCAGCGCGAGACTCTCCAGGATGGCGCGCGCGTACTCGCCGCAGGTGGCGGGCGGGGCTTGTCCGGCGGCGGCGCAGTGGGCGGCGATCTTGGCGGGCATATCGCCGGGTTCGAGGAACGCGTCGGGATCGATGATGGCGGAGAACGGGCGCGCCTCGGCGGCCATGCGGGCAAGCTGCTCGTAGCTGTACTCGGCGCCTTCACCGGTCCAATGGCGGCGGCACTCCTGCAGCAGCCACAGGCCGGCAATATTTTTGAGGAACCGCACCTTCCCGGCGACGCCGGCCTCGTTGGTGTAGTTGGCCGCCAGGGACGCGGCGTTGATGATGGGCGCGTCGAGCTCCAGTCCCATCAGGCTCCAGGTGCCGCTGGAAATGTAGCACCAGTTGCCGCCGCCTTCGCTGGGCACGGCGGCGACCGCGGCGGCCGTATCGTGGCCGGCGCTGGCGTACACCGGGATGTGCGGCGGATCCAACGTCCTGCCCAACAGAGTGCCGGGCGTCACCAGGGGACCGAGAATTCCCGCGGGCAGGCCGAGCCGTTCCAATAACTGCGTGCTCCAGGTCATGGTGGCGGGGTCGAAGAATTGGGTGGTGCTGGCGATGGTGGTCTCGCTCCTGGCTTCCCCGGTGAGCCAGTAGTTGAACAGGTCCGGCATGTTGAGCAGCCGGGTGGCGCAGCCGAGGGCGGGCGAGCCCGTCAACTTCTCCGCGTAAAGCTGGTAGAGGGTGTTGAGCTGCATGAACTGAATCCCGGTGTAGCCGAAGACCTGGTCGCGCGGCACCGCGGCGAAGAGCTTCTCCATGACGCCGTTGGTGCGGCTGTCGCGATAGTGGCGCGGGTTGGCGCACAGGTGGCCGTCGGCGCCGATGAGCCCGTAGTCCACGCCCCAGGTATCGATGCCGATGCCGTGGAGCGCGAGTTTGCGTTCGCGCACCGCCACGGCGATGCCGTGCTGAATCTCGTGCCACAGCCGCAGGGTGTCCCAGAAGAGCGCGCCCATCACGCGGACGGGCGTATTGGGAAAGCGGTGCAGTTCCTCGACGGCGAGTTTGCCGTCCGCGAGGCTGCCCAGAATCGCGCGCCCGCTTTCGGCGCCGAAATCGAATGCGAGGTAGTGGCTCATGAATTCGCCAGTATAACCCCGTGACCCGCGGCCGGCTGCTATCCTGCGGGCGGAGGGACTGCCGATGAAAAGCCTGCTGTTGCTGCTCGCCGCGATGGCCTGGGCGCAGCCGCCCGCCACGCCGCAGCCGCCCGCTACGCGGATTCTGGTGGCCTACCATTCACAGACGGGCAATACGGCGAAACTGGCCGAGGCGGTGCGCGCCGGCGCCGCGGGGGTGGAAGGCGTGACGGTCACGCTGCGCAAGGCGGGGGACGTGACCGACGAGGACATCCGGCAGGCGGACGGAATCGTTGCGGGCACGCCGGTGCACTGGTCCAACCTCTCCGCCGAGACCAAGCGATTGCTGGACCACATCGGCAGCGTGCTCTCGAAAGATAAGGCGATCGGCGACGGCCGCACGGCGGGGGCGTTCTGTACGGGAGGGGGCATCGCGATGGGAAAGGATCTGGCGCGCGTCTCGATCCTCGCGGCGTTCCTGACGATGCGGTTCGTGGTCGTCGGCGGGGTCGACGCTTACGGCTTCGGCACGCTGGGGCCGCAGGCCACGACGGGAGCCGAGGATCCCGGGATCAGCGACAAAGAAACCGCCGAGGCGCGCGATTTCGGACGGCGCTTCGCGGAGACGACCCGCCGCTTCCGCGCCGCGCGGTAGCGTCGTCACGGGATGTTCACAAATGCGCGGACGGCACGCCGGTCTTTGCGATGATGGAGAGAGACCTCATGCGAGACGGCGAGACAGATGGCGAAGCAAACCGGACACGACCTGTTGACGCAACGGCCGCGCCGGCCGAAGCAATTCGGTGCCCGGCTGATCTGGTACCGGCTTGCCGCGCTGCTGGCGATTCTCGGCCCGGGCTTCATCACCGCAAACGTCGATAACGATCCCGGCGGCATCCTCACCTATTCGCAGGCGGGCGCGAAGTACGGCTACGCGCTGCTGTGGACGCTGATTCCGACGACGGTCGCGCTGATCGTGGTGCAGGAGATGGCGGCGCGCATGGCGGTGGCCACCGGCAAGGGACTGTCGGACCTGATCCGCGAGGAGTTCGGCCTGCGCATCACCTTCTTCACCATGGTGGTGCTGGCGCTGGCGGACCTGGGCAACATTTTCGCCGAATTCGCCGGGATTGCGTCGGGCATGGGAATTTTCGGGGTCAGCAAGTACATCGCGGTGCCCATCGGGGCGATGATCGTGTGGTGGGTGATCGTGCAGGGCTCCTACAAGCCGGTGGAGCGCATCCTGATCCTGTTCTCGTTCGTGTACCTGGCGTACCCGGTTTCCGCCATTCTGGCGCATCCGGACTGGCACACCGCGCTGATCAAGACCATCGTGCCGGAGTTCCGGTCGGAACCCGCGTACCTGACCATGATGGTGGGGTTGATCGGAACCACGATCACGCCGTGGATGCAGTTTTACCTGCAGGCGTCGATGGTGGAAAAGGGCGTGTCCAAGAAGGAATTCCGTCTCGCGCGCTGGGATGTCGTGCTGGGCTGCATCGTCACCGACGTGGTGGCGTTCTTCATCGTGGTGGCGTGCGCGGCGACGCTCTTCAAATCGGGGCACGGCGCGATTGACGACGCGGCGGAGGCGGCGGTCGCGCTGAAGCCCTTCGCCGGACAGTTCGCCTCGCTGCTGTTCGGCCTCGGGCTGGTGAACGCCTCGCTGCTCTCGGCGGCCATTCTGCCGCTGGCGACGGCGTACAACGTGTGCGAGGGTTTGGGGTTCGAATCCGGCGTGGACAAGCGGTTCTCCGAAGCAAGGGTTTTCTACGCGCTGTACACGTTCCTCATCGTGGCCGGGGCGGGCGCGGTGCTGATCCCCAACGTGCCGCTGCTGAAAGTCATCCTGCTCTCGCAGGTGGCCAACGGGGTGCTGATCCCGTTCGTGCTGATCTTCATGCTGCTGCTGGTGAACCGGGAATCGATCATGGGGGAGATGCGCAACCGGCCCTGGCAGAACGCGGTCGCATGGACGACCGCGGTGGTCATGATCGTGCTGACCGCGATGATGGTCTGGACGTCCGTGGCCGGATAGAAAAGCGGCGCGCTCAAAAAAGGGCTTGACACGCGCAGTTTTTAGTACTAATTAATTAGTATGCGGACCAGGAGCACGACCCTTACCGGACAGGAACTGGAAATCATGAAGATCGTCTGGGAGCACGGGAGCGTCACGGTGCGCGACGTGTACGAGGCGCTGCTGGAGCGCCGCAAGGTCGCCTACACCACGGTCATGACCATGATGAAGATCCTGGAGCAGAAGGGGTATCTGCGCAAGCGGCAGGCGGAGCGCGCCTACGTCTACACGCCGAAGCAGGCGCAGCACAAGGTGATCGGGGCGATGGTGCGGGACTTTGTGAACCGGGTATTCAACGGAAGCGCGGAGCCGCTGCTGGTCCACCTGGTGGAAGAGCACGATCTTTCGCCGGAGGAACTGGAGGAGATCGCGCGCCTGCGGAGGAAGCCATGAGCCCGGACTTGGTGTGGAGCAACGTCGCGGCGTGGTGTCTGCAAATCGGACTGCTGGTGGGAGTAGCCGGGTTCGTGCCCGCGCTGCTGCGCCTGGCCCATCCGCGCCACCGCCTCGCCTTCTGGCACATTTTGCTGCTGGCGTGCGTGGTGCTGCCGCTGGCGGCGCCGTGGCGCAGGGAGACCATCGTGGTGACGGCGGTGACGGCGCCGCTGCCCGCAGTCGCGCCGGGCGCCGCGGTCGCGGTGGAGCAACCCGTGCCGTGGAACCGGATCGCGCTGTACGCACTCGCCGCCGGCGCCGTGCTGCGCCTGCTGTGGCTGACGGGCGGACTCTGGCGGCTGCGACTGTACCGGCGGCGCGCGACGCCGCTCGCCCCGCCGCTTTCGTGGAGTGTAGAAGCCGATCTGCGGCTCTCCGCCGACGTGGCGAGCCCGGTCACCTTCGGCGCGCGGCGCCCGGTGGTGCTGCTGCCGGCGCGCTTCCCGGCGCTCGACGGCGCCACGCAGGAAGCCATCCTGTGTCATGAGATTCTTCACGTCCGCCGCAAGGACTGGCTGGTCACGCTGGCCGAGGAAGTGGTGCGCAGCGTGTTCTGGTTCCATCCGGCGATCTGGTGGCTGCTGGGTGAAATCGGCCTGGCGCGCGAGCAGGCGGTGGACCGCGAGGTGGTCGAGATGACCCAGGCGCGCGAAGAGTACGTGGACGCGCTGCTGGCCATCGCCGGCGCGAAACCGAGGCTCGATCTGGCTCCGGCGCCCCTGTTTCTGCGGCGCCGCCATCTGAAGCACCGCATCGTTTCCATTATGAAAGAGGTACGTATGTCGAAAACCCGCTCTCTCTCCGCCCTCGCCGCGAGCCTGGGGATTCTGGCCGCGGCGTGCTGGCTCGTCACCATGACCTTCCCGCTGGCCGCCGCGCCGCAGATGGTGGCCGATGGTCCCGGCGTCACCGTGGATCTCGGCGGCGCAGCGATCCTGCACCGGACCAGCGTGATGTATCCGCTCGCGGCGCGCACCGCGAAGGTCGAAGGCACGGTGCTGGTGGACGCCACGCTGGATAACGCCGGCAACGTGGTGGACGCGCGCATCGTCAGCGGTCCGGTGGAGTTGCGCCGGGGCGTGCTGCAAAGCGTCCTGCAATGGCACTTCAGCAATGAAGGCGGAGCGGGTGCGCGGCAGATCGGGATCACGTTCAAGGCGCCTGTGATGCAGGCTCCCACGGTATCGAACGCGCCGGGCGCGATCCGGCGGGACACGGCGCCCTCCGCCGCGGCGGTCGCTCCGGGCGTGGGCATGGGCGTGGGCGGCGGCGTCGGCGGGCCCGTGCCGGGTGGGATGATTTCCGGCGATAGCGCGGCCCGGTTCGTCATCAACCAGCGGCCTTCGCTGGAGGGCAAAGCCCTGAAGCAGGTCGCCATCGTCGGACTCACCGAAGAGGCTAAGGGCCGGCTCGCCACCCGCCTTCCGGTTCACGAGGGTGAAGTGCTCGCCGCCGATAGCTACCAGCGGACCGTGGAAGCGGTGCGCGATTACGATGAGCACCTGGTCGTCGGGTTGAAGACGGAAGCCGACCAGAGCGTCACGTTCGTCATCTCGGCTCCCGGCGCGAGCGGGTCCGCGCTGCTTTCCGCTTACAGCCCGCTCACCGCACTGGGGTCCCCCGTTCCCGACCTGCCGCCGCCCGCGCCGGGCGTGAAGCGGATCACGATCGGCGGCAACGTGCAGTCCGCGAAACTGACGCAGCAGGCGCGGCCGACGTATCCGCCGCTGGCCAAGCAGGCGCGCATTCAGGGTGTGGTGCGGCTGCAAGCCGTGCTCAACGCGGATGGCACCATGAAGAACCTGGCGGTGGTCAGCGGGCATCCGCTGCTGATTCCCGCGGCCCTGGAAGCGGTGCGGCAGTGGACCTATGCCCCGACCTTGCTCAACGGCGAGCCGGTGGAGGTGGTGACCACGATCGACGTCAATTTCACGCTGGCCGAGCAACCCCCGGCTCAGCAGTAGCTTTCCCCCTTGCGGGCCGCGCGCCGGGCGACCGGTCGCACGGCCCGTGTCTTCGCTCCAGGCCCGCCTAAAGCTTCCGCCTTCCTCCGCCGATCAAAGGGTCGTGACTACGACCGACGATCTCGAAGAACGGGAGTTGATGCTCAATCGCTTCCGCCGCCTGATGGGGGAGTTGCTGCGCGGGCGGCTGGCGCGCAACAATTTCACGGTGTGGGAGATGGAACTGCTCCTGGATTTCGACGTCTGCGAACTTCCGCCGCGGCGCCGCACGGAGATTCTGCGGCAGTATCAGCGGGCCGTGGAGCGGCAGTTGGAGACCGGCCCCGGACCTCCCATGAAGCTTTCCCACTTCCTGATCCTGCGGGCGCGGAAGTGAGATCGCGCGGGCCGCTTATCGTTCTGAAACAGCCGTAGGATATCCTGCGATTGATGAAGACCCTTGGGCTTGTGTTCGCACTCCTGCTGCCGCTGGCCGCGCAGGATCTCGATTACCTCAATCACAACCGGAGCGTGCTGGACGCTCACAACTGCTACCCGTACAAGGGAGACTGGGCCGACCGGATCGACCGCGCCCTGTCTACCGGGTACCCGATCGGCATCGAGCAGGACATCGCGATGGCGAGGGGAATCCCGGTGGTCTCCCATACCGACAAGACGACCGGCGGCGAGCCGGCGCTGCGCGACCATTTCTTCGAGCACGTGCGTCCGCTGGTCGAGAAGGCCCTGCGGGAGAACGACCGCGCCCGCTGGCCCATCATCGTCCTGCACTTCGACTTCAAGAGCGTGCAGCCGGAGCTGCTGCGGGCGGTCTGGCAAGTGCTGGGGGAGTACGAGCCGTGGATCACGACCGCGGTGAAGGGAGCGGACCCGCACGTGCTGGCGCCGTTCGACCGCAAACCGATCCTGGTCCTGACCGAGGATGCCGATGAGCAGGAGAAGGTCTTCTTCGACGCGGTCCCGATTGGGGCGAAGTTGCGGGTTTTCGGCAGCGCGCACACAAATCCGGTAGCGGCTGCGGACAAGGAAGAGCGCGAGCGCCTGGATGCCACGCTGCCGCCGGAGAAACTGCTCTCCGCGCGCCCCACAAACTACCGCCGCTGGTGGAATAACTCCTGGTTCGTGGTCGAGGAAGGCGGCCAGCACAAAGCGGGCGATTGGACTGCGGCGGACAACCGCCGCCTGCGCGCGCTGGTGGATCACGCACACAAACTCGGCTACTGGATCCGCTTCTACACGGTCGATGGCTTCACGGCCGGCGAGGACAAGGGCTGGGGCAACTCCTACAACTTCGGGTCGCACGAGGCCGCGGCCATCCGCTGGAAGGCGGAGATCGCCGCCGGCGTCAACCTGATCGCCACGGACCAGTACGAGGAACTGGGAAGGGTGATGCGCGGCGGGCAGGGGAGTTCAGCCCGCTAGTCGAGCTTTTTGTGGAAGCGGACGGCGCTCAACCCCACGACCGCGATCCCGTAGGCGGCGAGCGCGAGCATCTGCGGCCACAGGACACTCGCGCCGGAGCCCTTTAAGAAGATCCCGCGCACGATCTCGATGAAGTAGCGGACCGGGTTCAGGAATGTCAGCCACTGCACCACAACCGGCATGTTGCGGATGGGGAATGCGAAGCCGCTCAGCATGAATGCCGGCATCGAGAAGAAGAACGACGACATCATGGCCTGCTGCTGGGTGTGCGAGATGGTGGAGATGAAGAGGCCGGCTCCCAGCGTCGTCATGAGGAAGAGCGCGGCGCAACCCAGCAACAGCAGGAAACTGCCGCGCAGCGGGACGTGAAACACGAGCATCGCCGCCGCTGTCACCATGCAGGTGTCGACGATGCCCACGACCGCGAAGGGCAGGGTCTTGCCGAGCATCAATTCGATGGGGCGGACCGGAGTCACCATGAGTTGCTCCATGGTGCCGATTTCCTTCTCGCGCACGATGGCGAGCGAAGTCAGCATGAGGGTCACCATCATGATGATGTTGGCGATGACTCCGGGCACGAAGTAGTTGCGGCTGTAGAGATCGGGGTTGAACCAGACGCGGCTGGCCGCCTGGATATCGGGCGCCGCGGCGTTGACCGGCGCCGGCGCGCCGCGCTGCATCGCCTTCGCGCCCTGTTGCAGCAGGAGCTGGTCGGCGGAGAAACTGGCGATGACGCCGCCGGCGTAGTTGGCGACGATCGAGGCGGTGTTGGAGTTGCTGCCGTCGACCAGCACCTGGACCTCGGGCGAGCGGCCGCGGGCGAGGTCGCGAGCGAAGCCGGGCAGGACGCGCAGCACGGCCTGCGCCTCGCCGCGGTCGAGCAGGGCCTGAACCTGGTCTTCGCTGGCCGGGGTGGCGACGATCTCGAAGCGGCCGGAGCCGACGAAGCGGTCGCGCAGTTCGCGGCTCACCGGCGTCGCATCCATATCCATCCAGGCGATGCGCGCGCGGTCCACGTCCAGGTTCACGGCGAACCCGAACACCACCAGTTGCACCATCGGCGGCACGAACAGGAGAACCCTCATGCGCGGCTCGCGCAGCGCCTGGCGGAACTCCTTGCGAAGAATGACGCGAATCCTCTCCCACATATGTTTATGCCAGTTTTTGATTCAGCTTTCGGGTAGCCAGAGCGAAGATGACCGCGGCGTACAGCACCAGGAACGCGAACTCGGTCCACAGCACGGTCATCCCGGTGCCCTTCAAAAACACTCCCTGCAGGATGGTGACCATGTAGCGCGCCGGAACAATATGAGTGATGACCTGGATCACCCACGGCATGTTGCCGATCGAATAGATGAAACCGGAGAGCAGCAGCGCCGGCAGAAACGAACTGAGGATGCCCATCTGGTACGCTTCCACCTGGGTGCGGGCCACGGTCGAAATGAAGACGCCCCAGAAGAGGGCGCCGAACAGAAAGATACACACCGCCAGCGCGAGCAGGAAAAGGTTCCCGCGCAGCGGCACCTGGAACACGAGCACGCCCACCAGAACCGCGATGGCCGAGTCCGCCAACCCCACGCCGAAGTAGGCGAGCATTTTGCCGAGGACCATTTCCGCGGGGCGCAGCGGCGTGGAGAGGACCTGCTCCATGGTGCCCATTTCGCGCTCACGCGCGATGGTCAGGGAGGTGAGTAGCGCGGCGATGATCTGAAGGATCACCGCAATCAGTCCCGGCACCACGTAGTTCTTGGATTCGAGCGAGCTGTTGTACCAGACGCGCAGCCGGGCATCCACCGGCGCCGCCAGCGTGATGCCGCCGCGGCGGTTCAGCGCCTCGGAGCGCTTCTGCATGGCGTAGTCGCGCACCAGGGTCTCGGCGTAACCGAGGGCGATGCCCGCGGTGTTGGAATCGCTGCCGTCGAAGAGCATCTGGACGCGCGCCGTTCCGCCGGCTTCGACGGTCTCGCCGTAGCGCGGCGGAATGACCACCGCCATGAGGATACGGCTGCGGTCGATGCCGCGCTCGACCGCGGCGTAGCTGTCCGCGGAGCCTTGCACATCGAAGAAGCGCGAGCCGCTGAAGCGCCGGATCAACTCGCGGCTGTCCGCAGATCCGTCCTGGTCATAGACCAGGGTAGGGATGCGGTCCACGTCGAGGCTGAGGGCGAAGCCGAAAAGGATCAGCATCACCACCGGCACCGCGAGCGCCATCACCAGGCTGCGCGCGTCGCGCGTAATGTGGTGCAGTTCCTTGACACAGACCGCGCGCAATCTCCGGTAGCTCACGCGGCTTCTCCTTTCCGCTCCTCGGCCTCGATCATGGCGACGAATACGTCCTCCATGGAGGGCAGGATTTTCTGGAGCGCGCGGATCTCGATTCCGCCGGCGCCGAGCCGTTCGCGGACGCGCGCCTCGCCCGCCGCGGGATCGTCCACGGTGACGTGCAGTCCCCCGCCGAAGACGGCCACGTCGCCGATTCCGGGAGCGCCTTCGAGCGCGCGCATCGTGCCTAACGGATCGTTGACTTCCAGGTTCAGCAAACTGTGGGTGGTGAGCCCGCTTTTCAATTCGGCGGGCGGCCCGAGCGCGATCACTTTGCCGCGATACATCAGGGCCAGGCGGTGGCAGTACTCGGCTTCGTCCATGTAGTGGGTGCTGACGAAAATGGTGTGGCCGGAGGAGGCGAGCCCGTGAATCAGCCGCCAGAACGCGCTACGGGCCAGCGGGTCGACGCCCGAGGTGGGCTCGTCGAGGAACAGGACCGGCGGCTCGTGCAGGATGGCGCATCCGAGAGCGAGCCGCTGCTTCCAGCCGCCGGACAGCGTCTGGGTGAGTGCGCCGCGGCGCTCGGTAAGATTGGCCATCTCCAGCACGTAGTCCTTGCGGGCGGCGCGCCGTTCGCGCGGCACACCGTAGATGCCGCTGAAGAAGTCGATGTTCTCTTCGACCGTGAGATCGTCGTAGAGCGAGAACTTCTGGGACATGTAGCCGATCGAGCGGCGGATCTCTTCCGGCTGCGTGGCGACATCGAGGCCGTTCACGCTGGCCGAGCCCGAGGTTGGGGTGAGCAGTCCGCAGAGCATCCGGATGGTGGTCGATTTGCCCGCGCCGTTCGGTCCGAGGAACCCGAAGATTTCGCCCTTCTCCACGGCGAGAGAGACGTGGTCCACCGCGACGAAGGAGTTGAAGCGCTTGACCAGGTCGTGGATCTCTACCGCGTTCATGCCCGCCCGGCTCCTTCCAGAGATTGGATCGTGCTGATGAACGCGCCCTCCATGGTGGCCGAATCGGTTTCCCGCTTCATGTCGCGGGGAGGGGCGCAGCGGATCAGGCGGCCGCGGTGCATCAGGCCCACGCGGTTACAGCGCTCGGCCTCGTCGAGGTATGCGGTGGTGAGGAAGATGGTGATACCGTCTTTCAACAACTCGTACAGGATGGCCCAGAAATCGCGGCGCGAGACCGGGTCGACGCCGTTGGTTGGCTCGTCGAGAAACAGAATCCGCGGGCGATGCAGCAGGGTACACATGAGCGCCAGTTTCTGCTTCATTCCTCCGGAGAGACGGCCCGCCTGCCGGGTGCGGAACGGCTCCATGCGGGTCATGCGCAGCAGGCGCACGGTGAGTTCCTCGCGCGCGGCGCCTTCGATGCCGAACAGATCCGCGTAGAAGATCATGTTTTCGGCGACGGTCAGGTCCTGGTAGAGTCCGAAGCGCTGCGCCATGTAGCCGATCCGGTCCTTCACCGCCTGCGGCTCGCGCGCAGTGTCGTGCCCGGCGACGCGCGCCCAGCCTTCGGTGGGGTCCATCAGGCCGCAGAGCATACGCAGGGTCGTGGTCTTGCCCGCGCCATCGGGACCGACGAGGCCGAAGATTTCGCCGGGCGCCACCGCGAGGTCCAGATGGTCCACGGCGGTCAACGCGCCGAAGCGCCGGGTGAGGCCGCTTGTCTCGATGATGGGATCCATTTAGCGCTCCAGCAGGATCTCCCCGTCCACCGGCATGTTGCTTTTCAGTTGGCGGCCCGGGTTCTCGACCTCGATTTTGATGCGGTAGACCAGCTTCACCCGTTCCTGCTGGGTCTGGATCTGCTTCGGGGTGAATTCGGCCTGCGCGGAGATGAACGTGATGCGCCCGCGGAACACCTTGCCGGGCACGTCGGTGGTGACCTTGACTTCCTGGCCGAGTTTCACCTTGGGCAGATCGGGTTCGTTGATGTACGCGCGCACCCAGGGATGATCGATATCGCCTACCGTGAGGACGCTCGTGCCCGGCGCGAGGACCTCTCCGGGATCGGCCGATTTGACGAGCACGACGCCGTCCACGGGCGAAATCGCGATGGTATCGGCGAGTTGCGAATCGATCAGCGCGAGAGCGGCCTGGGAGCGGGCGATCTCGGCCTGGCGGGTAGCGATTTCCTCGGTGCGCCGTTTCACTTCGATGGCGTTGGCCTCGGAGAGCTTCACGGAGCCGCGGGCGCGCTCGACGGCCGCCTGCTGGGCCTGGACCTGTTCCTCGCGGGGGCCGGCCAGCACCAGCGACTCGCGTTCCCGCGCCTGTTTGAGGATGGCCGAGGAGTTGTCGAAACGGCTGCGGTACTGATCGAACTGGGCGGCGGAGATGTCGTCGTTCTTGAACAAGGTCTGGGCGCGATCCCAGTCCTTGCGGGCGCGCTCGACTTCGGCGGCGGCGGCATCGACCGAGGCGCGGGCGTCCTGCTTCTCCTGCGGGCGGGAGCCGTTGCGCAGTTCGGCGAGTTTGGCTTCGGCCGCGGCCAGGTCGGCGCGCCGGGTTTCGATGTCGGCGGCCAAGGCCGCTTTCTGATACTCGAGCGCGGTGCGGGATTGGGCGAGTTGCGTCTGCGACGAGAGCAGCCCGGCGGCCTCCCGTTCGCGCTGCGCCTGCAACTGATCGCGGTCGAGGCGCGCAAGGATCTGCCCTTTGCGGACGTCGTCGCCCTCATCGACGGTGCGCTCGATCAGGCGCCCGGCGGTTTTGAACGCGATGTCCACCTGGGTCAGTTCGATATTGCCGCTCACGATCAACCGGTCATCGACGCGCTTGCCGGCGTTGCGTAGGCCGTACACCGCGGCCGCCACGGCCAGCAGGACGATAATCAGTATCGGTAGTCTCTTCTTCATCGCCACTCTCTTCCCGGTGCTGTGATGCACTACTGGATCATCTTGCGGACCGCCCCCATGGCCTGCGCGAGGTCGATCCGCGCCACGTTGTAGCTGTAAAGGGCCGCGGTCTGGTTGTCGCGCGCGCGCTCCACGCGGCTTTGCGCGTCGGTCACTTCGACGGTGACCGCCACTCCGGCGTCGTAGCGGCGGCGCGCCTGCGCGAGTTCGCTTTCGGCCAGTTGCAGGCCTTCGCGGGCTACCTGCACCTGATCGGCGGCCGAGTGCAGCGCGTCCAGGGCGAGGCGCACGTCGAGTTCGATCTGTTGTTTGAGGTCGTTGGTGCGGATCTTCTCGGCGCGATACTGGGACGCGGACTCAACGCGCCGCGCGTCGCGGCGTCCGCCGTCGAAGACGGGGATGCGCACGGAAATTCCGTAGGTGCGGGTGGGCACGGAGTTATCCAGGGCAGTTCCGCTGGAGCCGTAATCGCCGAACGCCGCGACCGAAGGGAGGCGCTCCATTCTGGTGGCGCTCGCCGAAAGCCGGGCGGTGTCCTCGCGTTCCCGTTGCGCTTCGAGGTCGGGACGCTGCTTGAGCGCCTGTTCGCGCGCGGCATCCAGGGTGACCGCGTCCACCGGAACGAAGTCGAGCTTATCGGTGAGAGCGATCGCGGTATCCAGCCGGAGGTTCATGGCGCGCAGCAGTTGCAGCGCCGCGCTGCGCCGGGCGTTCTCGCTGACCAGCAGGCGCTGCCGGTCGTTGGCCAGTTGCACGCGCGCCCGGGTGATCTCGATGCCGGTACCGGTGCCCGCCGCCTTCTGGTTTTCGGCCTGCTGCAGGACGGCTTCGGAGAGGGCGATATTGGCCTGCGCCACCGCCACATCGGCATCGGCGCGGACGGCCGCCAGATACGCGCGCGCCACCTGCGCCGCCACCTGTTCGCCGCTGCCGGTGACGTCCGATTTCGCCGCCGCCACGGTGGTTTTCGACGCCTGGTAGCGCCGGATGGAGGCGAAGTCGAAGACGTTTTGCACCGCCGAGACGCGCGCGTCGATGGTGCTGAACGGACCGACGAAGGTGGGGATGTTGAACCCCGGAATCGGCGAAGTGAAGTGGATGCCGAAGGCCGCGAGGTTGCGGGTCTGGTTCTGGGTGTTGAATGCCGCGGAGAGGTCCGGGAGCAGCGCCGCGCGCGACTGCGCCGAACGTGACTGCGCCTGTTTCAGCGCTTCCGAGGAAAGTTGGACACGCGTACTGCCCTCCGGCGAGATCGCCAATTCCACGGCGCGCTTCAGGCTGAGCTCGAGCGGTTGCGCCGTCAGTGGCCCCGCCAGCAGTACCGCCCACATCCATCGCATCTACTTGGCCTCCTCGTTATCGGCGGGCGCCTGAAAACCGGCCGCCAGGAATTTCGTCAGCCGCCGCAACCGGAGCGTGAAATCGCCTTCCAGGTTGGCCAGAACCGGCTGTCCGCAGAGGGTGTGCGCCATGGCGCCGATCATGAAGTGGACGCGCCACATCAATTCCTCGCGGCTGAGTTGGGGCATGCCCCGCTGCAGAGCGTTGACAAAGCGCATGGCGGAATCGCGGAAATGCCGCGCGGCGATGGCCGGCATCATGCCTTCGTTGAGCATGCGCCCCATGAGCCGGACAAAGGTCGGGTTGGATTCGGCGACCTGTCCGGCGGGCATAAGGAACGCTGCGATGACTTTTTCGGGGTCGGGGCGTCCGGGACCGGCATCGGCCTCCGCCTGCGCCAGAAGTTCGAGACGTTTGTCGGTGACGGGGCCGATTTTGCGGGCCAGGACGGCATCCAGCAGGTCCTCTTTGGCGCCGAAGTGATAATGTACGGCGGCGACGTTAACCTTAGCTTCTGCAATTACTTGGCGAAGCGAGGTTGCCGCGTAGCCGTGGGTAGCGAACAAGCGCTCGGCGGTATCGAGGATCTTTTGTTTCGTGTCAATCATTCGATTGAATCAGACGAATGATTGAATTGTGCGCTTCAATCAGGCGGATGTCAAGCGAAATTTTGCGCCCGATTCCGCTACCATGTTCCTTGCGACTCGGTATCCACACCTCGACCGCGGGCGGACTGGCAGCCGCCGCCCAAAAAGCCGCCGAACTCGGCGCCAATACTTTCCAGATCTTCTCCTCGAGCCCGCGCATGTGGCGCGCCGTCCCGCCGGACCCGGGAGAAATCCGTCTGCTGCGCGCGGCGCGCGAACGGCACGACCTGCATCCTCTGGTGGTGCACGTGAACTACCTGGTCAACCTGGCTTCGCTCGATCCGGTGATTCGCCCGCGGTCCATCGCGGCTTTCCGCGGCGAACTGGAGCGCGCCCTGGCGATCGGCGCGGAGTACCTGGTGCTGCATCCGGGCAGCCACCGGGGCATAACCGCGGAACAGGGGATTGCCGCCTTCGCCGGCGGTATCGGGGAAGCCGCCCGCGGGCTCGACACGCGCGCGCTCACGGTGCTGATCGAAAACACGGCGGGCGCGGGCAGCCATCTCGGCAGCCGGTTCGAGGAGTTGCGCGCGATGCGCGACCTGGCCGCGGCGGGCAGCGATTTGCGCGTCGGCTACTGCCTGGATACGTGCCACCTGTTCGCCGCCGGCTTCGACATTGCCGATGCCGCCGGGCTGCGCGCCACCGTTCGCCAGGCGGAAACCGTGCTGGGGCTTGCCCGCGTCCACATCATCCACGCCAACGATTCCAGGGGCGCGCTGGCTTCGCGGCTGGACCGCCACGCCAGCATCGGCGCGGGGCAGATCGGGAGCGCGGGCTTCGGCCGCATCCTCACGCATCCGCGGTTGCGAACCAAGCCCTTCATCCTGGAGACGCCGGTTGCGGAGCCGGGCGACGACCGCCGCAATCTCGACGCGCTCAAACGCCTCTCCCGCAGGTCCCCCGCGAAGTGATACCCTGATCTTCCGCGGAGCCTTTGGCAGTCTCAGGCGCCGGCAACGCGGTCCTAACCTGGTTCCTGGAGAGGCACTACCGATGCACAGTCTCAGCCGATTCCTCTTCCCTGCCCTGGTTTTTACCATGGCCATCGCTAGCAGCGCGCGCGCCGCCGATCGCGTGAAAGTTTCCGGCGGCACGATTGAAGCCGCGGGCAAACTGCCCACCGGTGTGCGCGAGTTCAAAGGCATTCCTTACGCGCAGCCGCCCGTGGGAGCGCTGCGCTGGACGGCGCCGCAGCCGGTGAAGAACTGGAGCGGCGTGCGGCAGGCCGGCAAATTCGGTCCGCGCTGCATGCAGGGGAACGTTTTCGGGGACATGAACTTCCGCTCCGACGGGGTGAGCGAAGACTGCCTCTATCTGAACGTGTGGACGCCGGCGAAATCGGCCAAGGCGCGGCTCCCGGTGCTGGTCTACTTCTTCGGCGGCGGCTACATCGCGGGCGACGGCTCGGAGCCGCGCTACGAAGGCGCTTCGATGGCGGCCAAAGGCATCGTGGCGGTGACGCTCAACTACCGGCTCGGGGTCTTCGGCTTCTTCGCGCATCCGGAATTGACCAGGGAATCGCCGCACCACGCCAGCGGCAACTACGCGCTGCTCGATCAGAGCGCGGCGCTACAGTGGGTGCAGAAGAATATCGCGGCCTTCGGCGGCGATCCGCATAAGGTGACGATCGCGGGGGAAAGCGCGGGGTCGATTTCGGTCAGCGCGCAGATGGCCTCGCCGCTTTCGCGCGACCTGATCGCGGGCGCGATTGGAGAGAGCGGCGGCATTCTGGGCGCGCTGTCCGCGGCGCCGCTGGCGCAGGTGGAGGAGAGCGGCACGAAGTTCCAGCAGATGGTGAAAGCCGCGGACCTCGCGGCGCTGCGCGCGATGCCGGCGCAGCAGTTGCTCGAAGCCGCGGGACAGCGGGGCGTCCCGCGCTTCAGTCCGGCGATCGACGGCTACTTCTTCCCGGAATCTCCCTTCGCGCTGTTCGCCGGCGGCAAGCAGGCGCACGTGCCGCTGCTGGCCGGGTGGAACTCCGAGGAGGGCAACGCGCGCGCCGTACTGGGCAGCGACCCGCCCACCCGGGAAGGCTTCGAGAAGGCGGTCACGCGCCTTTACGGCGACAATGCCAAGGCGGTGCTGGCGGAGTACGCTCCGGCGAGCGACGCCGACGTCCTCGATGTTGCGACGGCGCTGGCCAGCGACCGCTTCATCGCCTGGAGCACCTGGAAGTGGATCGATAGCTGCGCGGCCAACGGCGGCAAGCCGGTCTACCGCTACTATTACGCGCATCCGCGGCCGCGCATGAATCCTGCGATGGGGAACGCGACCCCTGGTCTGGCCGGCGGCGTGATTCGCAACTCCGGCAACGCGGCTCCTCCGCCGCCCGCCCGCGGCGCCGTCCATTCCTCTGAGATCGAGTACGCCATGGGCAACCTGGATTCGAACAAGGTCTACGAGTGGACCGCGGACGACCACAAGGTCTCCACGGGCATGCAGGAGTACTTCGCCAACTTCATCAAGACCGGCAATCCCAACGGCAAGGGTCTGCTCGAATGGCCGGCGGTGAACGACGGCTCGACCGTGCGGTACATGCGGATCGACGTGGCGCCGAGGGTGGAGACCGACACGCACCGCGGCCGCTACCTGCTGCTGGAGCGGCTGATGGCTCCGCGCCCGTAGGTCCGCCGGGGCCCGCTACCCGATCTTCTTCGGCAGATCGGTCATCGGGCCCATCCACTCGAGTTGGCGCTCGATGTCCTGGTGAAGCTGGTATTTGCGGACGACGGACGCGACTTTTTCGCCGCGCACGTCGATTTTCGCCAGGTCGTATTGCCCGATGCCGAAATCGCCGCAGAACCTGAGGTAGCCGACCCACTCGGGATTGATCCCCATGGCCTCCACCGCCACGCGGTCCGCGGCCACGAAATCGCGCGACGCGATGGCGATGCGGGACGGTACCGGCGTGCCCGACGAGGGGCCGTTGCCTTCCATGCCCTCATAGCCGTCGATCAGAGTGGCGTGCCAATAGGGCGCCATGGCCTGCGCGGTGAGAAAGATGTTGTACTGCGTTTGCCGCAGGCCGTTGTGCGTGACGCGCTTATCGTTCCAGCGCGGTCCGGTGCGTCCGACGCTGTGGAGCGGCGCGCCCAACGTCATGTTTTTCACCGAGAGGCTGGCGACCACGACGTTGTGCGTCTTGGTGATGGCCGAACAGATGACGAAGGCGTCGGGGTCGAAGAGGCGGGCGGCGAGACGCGCGGGCGCGGCGTGCAGGTCGTAATTGATCAAGGGGAGAACCTTGTACGAGCCTTCACGGTTCAGGTCGACCAACTGGACGTTCTCCGCCTTGCGCTCGGCGGCGAGCCGGTTGTAGCCAAACTGCTCGAAGCCGTCCATGGTATCGCCGGCGCTGGCTTCGGCCACCATCACCGGGCCCTTAAAGCGCGGCGCGAGGTAATCCAGAATCCCGTGGACGGCTTCGGGATGGCTGGCGGCGAGCTGATTGTCGATGGCCACGTTGTTGGGCTTGATAATCACGTACTTCTTGGTTTTCAGCACGGGCAGCAGTTGATCGTCGATGGCCGTAAGGGCGGCGGTGGCGTTCTTGCGGCGGCTCTCACCCTGGACGAGCGCGACGGTGGAGCGGGGTGCGGGCGCGGACTTCTCCTGAGCGAAAAGCGGGCGCCACGGACGCAGCGCCGGGGCAAGTGCCGTGAGTTGCAACATCGTGCGGCGGGAAAACGTGGTTGGCATCGGTATCCTCCCGGATTACAATCTGGATATTAGCATCTCTTAATCTTTCTGTTGGAGATTGTGATGAATTCGTCCTCATCCCGCCGCAGGTTTCTGGCCGCCGGCCTGAGCCTCCCCGCGGTCGCGTCCGCGACCCAGACCCGTTCCGCGGAACCGCAGGCCGTTGCGAAGCCGCCGGCTGCCGCTCCGAAATTCACGTATCGCACGCTGGGCAAGACCGGGCTCAAGGTCACCAGTGTGGGATTCGGCTGCATGATCACCTCCGACGGCAGCGTGGTCGAGCGCGCCGTGGACCTGGGGATCACCTACTTCGATACCGCCCGCGGATATCAGGGCGGGAACAACGAGCGCATGGTGGGCGCCGCGCTCAAGAATAAGCGCGGCAGCATCACGCTTTCGAGCAAGACCGGCGCCAACTCGCGCGAGGGCGCGCTGCGCGACCTGGACACTTCGCTCAAGGAACTGGGGACGGACCACCTGGATATCTGGTACCTGCACGGCAAGTCGCGTCCCGGCGACATCAGCGACGAACTGGTGGACGCGCAGCAGACCGCGAAGAAGGCGGGCAAGATCCGGTTCGCGGGCGTGAGCACGCACAGCGGGCAGACGGAACTGATCCCGTTCCTGGCCAGGCACCCGAACATCGACGTGATCCTGACCGCCTACAACTTCACGATGGGCACGGAACTCGAGCGCGCCATGGAAGAGGCGTCGAAAGCGGGCAAGGGGGTGGTGGCGATGAAGGTGATGGCGGGCGGCTTCCGCCGGCTGCGTCCCAGCGACCCGAACTACACGCGGCTCAAGCAGGACGGCGCGCTGCTGGCGGCGCTCAAATGGGTGCTGCGCAATCCCAGCGTGGGCACGACCATCCCCAGCATGACCGATATGGATCAGTTGGAAGAGAACCTCCGGGCCATGGCGCAGCCGTGGGGCGCGGTGGACGAGAAACTGCTCACGGCGCAGTTGGAGCGGATCCAGCCGCTGTACTGCCGGATGTGCGGCGAGTGCACGGGGATGTGCCCGAAGGGGCTGCCGGTGGCCGACGTCCTGCGATACCTCACCTACGCGGAAGGCTACGGGCAGTTCGCGCTCGGGCGCGAGCACTTCCAGCAGCTTGCGCCGGAACACGCCGCGGTGCGCTGCGGCGAATGCCCGGTGTGCGCGGTGAACTGTCCCAACGGCGTGCGCGTAGCCGAGCGCCTGACGCGCGCGCAGGAGCTGTTCGCGTGACCCGGGCCCTGGGAATCCTGCTGGTATGGGCCGCGGCGGCTTGGGGGCAGCCGCCGCAGCCTTCCTGCTCCATGGTGGCGGGATGGTCGCAACGCGGCGAGGCGCGCTCCTACGAGGCGGAGAATCTCTTCGAGTACATGGACGGCAACGCCGAAGGCTACCTGATTTACGGCTTCAAGAGCATGCGGGGCGTGACCTGCGTCAAGGACGGCGTCACGCTGGTAATCGACATTTCCGACATGGGGGACGCGGATTCCGCGTTCGGCATCTTCAGCGCCAACCGCGATTCGCGGCAGCCGGGCGCGGCCATCGGCATGGGCGGGCAGATCGTGCCGCGGCGCGCCATCTTCGCCAAGGGCAGCTTTTACGCCGAGATCGCGGCCAATCCCGAGGGGGATTACACGGCGCTTCTCAAGCAGTGGACCGGCGAACTGGACCGGATCCTGACCGGCACGACGGCGCCGCCGGCGGCACTCGGCTGGTTCCCCGCCGAAAAGCGGCAGACGATCCGGCTGATCCCGGAGAGCGTGCTGGGGATACGGCTGCTGAGCCGCGGCTATGCGGCGCAGTACGAGTTCGGCAAGGCGTTCGTGGTGGTGGAAGCCGGCGGCGATTCGGCGGCGGCGGTGATGAAGAAACTGCGCGCGCGTTATGCGGACACGTCGGATGCGAAGGTGGGGGACGAAGCGTTTCAGGCGAAGGACCAGTATCTGGGGCGGCTATGTTTCTTCCGGAAGGGAAAGTACCTGGGCGGATACGCCAACGTGGCGGAGGGACAGGACCCGGTGGCGCTGGCCCAAGCACTGGCCTCGGCGCTGCGCTGACCTCCTCGCGCGGCCGGGATGGTTCGATCCGGCACGGCGCCGCTATGATTTCCTCCGCTGCGGGCGTACAATGACGGCAGCGGAGGTGCGTATGCCGCTTCCCCAGCGAGTTCGGGAATTCCTGGATTCCCGCGAAACTCCTTATACCGTTACCGAACACAGCAATGCCTTCACCGCACGGCAGGTGGCGCTAGCGGAGCATATGCCGCCACGCACGTTTGCCAAGACGGTGGTGGTCTTCGGCGACGGCGAGTATCACATGATCGTGGTCCCGGCCAGCCGGCTCGTGGATCTCCAAGAGGCGCGGCCCGTGCTCGGGCTGAGCCACCTGCGCCTGGCTTCCGAAGAAGAGCTGGCGCAGATCTTTCCCGATTGCGAAATCGGGGCCATGCCGCCGCTGGGGCCGCTCTTCGGCTTCGCGGTGTATTTGGACGGCAGTCTGGCCGCCGAGGACAGCATCGCGTTCAACGCAGGCAACCATCACGAAGTGGTTCACATGAAGACGGCGGACTTCCGCCGCCTGGTGAAGCCGATGGTGGTTTCGATCGTGCGGGAAGCGGTGGGCTACTACGGCGGATAGGTCCGGGTAAGGACCGGCAAATCAGCGGAAGGGTGGACCGGGGTGGTCCGGCATCGCGGGTGGGAGTGCGCGTCCGCCATGAAAGGCGCGCGTGATCTCACCGGCCAGCCGCAGGTACCAGTCGCCGGGCAATTGCGCTCCATCCGCGTCGAGCGTGAGCCAGAACCCCTGGCCGGGGGCATCGGCGCGGCGCGATGCCAGCTTGAACATCGCGGTGGACTCGTTCACCTCGTCGAACATCGCGATCTTCAGCAGGGTGGCCCCGGCGGCGCGGGCGTTCACCGCCTGGCGCCAGAGGAATTCCCCGCGCATGCGCGGAATCTGGTTGCGGGCTGAGTCGCGGTTGAGGTTGTGCCAGGAAAAGCCGGGGAAGATCACCGGCATATAGAGCTGGCCGTGGGCGCGCAGTTCGGCCAGATCGGGTTCGAGTTGCGCGGAGCGCCAAGCGCCGGCCTGCGCGAGATCCTGGTAGCGGCCGACGGTCCACGGCTGCACCACGTCCATCGAGCGGTAGACGCCGCTCCAGGCAGGATCGGGCGCGGCGTCGGCGGTGCGGGTGCGCCAGCGGGCAGGTGTGCCACCGATGTAGACGACGCGGTAGCGCGGCGCGGCGCCGGAGCGGAACCAGCGGATGATTTCCGCCGCGGCTTGAGGAGAGGCCGGCGGGTGTTTGCCGTCCCCGAGCCCCATGCCCCACACCGACACCACCGGCTTGCCGGCGTGGTGGAGGTAACTGGGATGGGCGGTGACCCCGACGGTATCCACGAGGTAGGTCCAATCGTCGCGCAACTGTTGGGCGAGCGTGTCTTCGCGGCCGCCCGAGATATCGTACTCGATGGCGAATACCCGTCCGGTGGCCGCGGCGGCCGCCATCACGTTGCGCAGCACGGTGTCCCCTTCGGCGCGCTTGCGTGCGGTCTCGCCGATGAAGCGCTGCACCAGGACTCCGTCCAGCCCGTACTCCCGCATCCATTCGAAATGGCGCCGCACGATCCGGGGATTGCGCGCGCTGAAGAGATAGGCGGGCCGGCCGGCGATGCTCATGCCGGGAATCGCGCAGAGGTCGGCGGGATCGAACTCGCTGAGATCGGGGTACATGTCGATCACGAGGGACTCGGCGCGCGGGACGCCTCTGGACCAGTGCGACCAGTTGTCGGGGTTGCCGCCCGGCGCGGGACAATCGAACCACCCCTGGTACCCGAACAGGACTTTGCCTTCCAGCGTCGATGGGTCCACCTGCGCGGCGGCGGGGAGGACGGCGCACAGGATCAGAATCAGGCCTGTATGGCGCGGGTGCATGGCCTTGAGTTTAACCCGGCGAGTTGCGACGATCATCGCTGACGATGACGCGAAGACAACTGCTGTTATCCACCCTCGCGGCGCCTCTGGTGCGCGCGCAGGCCGCGAGCGAAATCCACTACCGCGAGTATGCGCGGTGTCTGCCGGATTACCTCGCCGCGCTGGCGGGGGAGGCGTACGCGCGGCGCAACGCGCGGATCGCGCGGCTCAATACCGCGGAGGCGGTCCGGGAGTATCAGGCGTGGGCGCGGCGGACGTTCCTCGAACTGGCGGGCGCGCTGCCCGAGCGCACTCCCCTGAACCTGCGTACGCTGGGCGCGCTGGAGCGTGGACGATATCGCGTGGAGAAGGTGGTCTACGAGAGCCGCCCCGGGCTGCACGTGACGGCGAACCTTTACGTGCCGGGCGAAGGGAAGCCGCCGTATCCCGGAGTCCTCTTCCAGATGGGGCACAGCAACAACGGCAAGAGTTACCCGCTGTATCAGCGGTGCTGCCAGGGACTGGTGCAACTCGGGTACCTGGTGCTGGCGTTCGATCCCATCGGACAGGGCGAGCGCACGTATTATCCGAAGCCGGGCGGATGGCTCACCAGCCTGCGTTCCCCTACCGAGGAACACACCATGTGCGGGCGGCAGATGCTGCTGTTGGGGGAGACCGCGACGGGCGCCATGCTGTGGGACGCGGTTCGCAGCCTGGACGTGCTGGCGGCCGACCCGCGCGCCGATGCGAAACGGCTGGCGACCACCGGACAATCCGGCGGCGGGACCCTGAGCATGATCCTGGCCGCGATGGACGACCGCCTGGCAGCGGCGGCGATCTGTTCGGGGAACACGGAGAATTTCGCGGTCGCCCCGTTCCTCGCGCCGGGATCGGCGGACGACGCCGAGCAGGACCTGATCGGTTCCGCGCCTCTCGCCTTCGATCGCTGGGACATGTTGTGGCCGATGGCGCCGAAACCGCTGCTGATCGCCGCGAGCGCGCACGACTTCTTCGGCACCTACTCCCCGGCGTACGAGCGCAGCGGGCGCGAGGAGTTCGCCAAACTCGAGCGCGCGTATGCGGCGCTGGGCGCGGGTGGGAACCTGGGGTATTTCGAGATGCCGCTGCCGCACGCCCTGTCGCAGCCGATGCGGATGGCGGTCTACCGCTGGTTCGAGCGTCACCTGAAGACCAGCGGCGGTGCGGTGGATCGGGAGCCTCCCACCGCGCCAGAAACGGACGAGGCCTTATGGTGCGGCAAAACCGGCAACGCGGTGCGCGATTTCGGCGGGCGTACTCCGTTCGCCATGGTGCGCGCGCGGGCGGGATCGATGCTGACGCCCGACGCGCCGGCCGATCTGCGCGCGCTGCTGGGAATGGAAGCGGCTCCGGCGTCTTCGCCGCGGCTGGAGGTGGTGGCCTCCACCGCGTACTCCCACTGCACGGTGCAGGCGGTGGAGGTCCAAACGGCGCGGCAGGTGTGGAGTCCGGCGTGGCTGTTTCTGCCGGCGAGGGAGTGGTCGCGGATGCTGGTGCTCGTCGAGCCGAACGGGCGTAACGGAGCGTGGCACGAAGACGAACTCTACGACCGCCTGGCGAATGCCGGGATCGCGGTGTGCGCGCCGGATGTCCGCGGCGTGGGCGACATGCAGCCCGAGTTCGCTCCCGGGGCGGTGGGGTATGCGCGCTCGCACCAGACGGAGGAGAACTACGGGTGGGCGTCGCTCATCCTGGGGCGCAGCCTGCTCGGGCAGCGGACGGCGGATATCCTCGGGATGACGCAGGCGCTGGCGCAGGCTTATCCGCGGGCGGAGATCGTGCTGGCGGCGCGGGAACGGATGACGGTTCCGGCACTGTGCGCGGCGGCTCTGGAACCGCGTATCGCGCGCGTCTATCTGGCCGGACACCTCGTCTCTTGGCGCAGCGTTACGGACATGGAGCGCTACAACGTTCCACTGTGCAGCCTGGCGCCGGACGCGCTGCGCCATACGGATCTGCCGGAGATTGCGCGCTCGATGGCGCCGCGCCGGGTGATCGTCGCCGGCGCGGTGGATGCGGCGGGACGGGCGGTGCCGCGGACTGCCGCCTACGAAGAGGTGCGCGAGACCGCCGCCTGGGACGCGGAGACGCTCGCCGCGATTTGAGGCGCCGCCAAAGGTCCGCGCCGCGTATTAGTATGGATGGCCGGAAAGGACCAACCATGAAGCTTGGCACATGTACGGCCGCGATGGCGGCCACGATGCTTGCGGCGGCAGCGTACGCGCAGGCTCCGGCGCAGCCCCCCGCGCCGGCGGGACGCGGGCAGGGCGGCGGACGCGGTCCGCAGGTGATTTCGCCGGTGGTGGGCGAGGACAGGCGGGTGACGTTCCGCATCCTGGCGCCGCACGCGGAAAGCGTCCGGGTCTCGGCCGGAGACATCCCCGGCAATATGCAGGGCGCGCCGATGACCAAGGGCGAGAACGGTATCTGGGAGGTGGTCACGGGGCCGATCGATCCCGGCGCCTACCGCTACAACTTCAACGTCGATGGGGTCGCCACGATTGACCCGCGGAACCCCGCGATCAGCGAATCCAACACCAACGTATGGAGCCTGGTCTACATTCCCGGCGCGGAATTCATGGATACCAGGGAGGTGCCGCACGGCGCGGTCGCCGCGGTGACGTATTGGTCCACAGCGCTCAAGCGCTTCCGCCGGATGCACGTCTACACGCCGCCCGGCTATGAGACCGGCAAGGAGAAGTACCCGATCTTCTACCTGCTGCACGGCGCGGGCGATTGCGATGAAGCCTGGACGAGCGTGGGGCGCGCTGGCTTCATCCTGGATAACCTGATCGCCGCCAGGAAGGCCAAGCCCATGGTGGTGGTGATGCCCGCGGGCCACACCAGCGCGGCGGGATTCGGCGGCGGGCGCGGTCCGGGCGGCGCCGATGAATTCGTGAACGACTTCGTCACCGACATCATGCCCTACGCGGAGTCGCACTACCGCGTGATCGCCGACCGCACGCACCGCGCCATCGCGGGACTCAGCATGGGCGGCAGCCAGACGCTGAACATCGCGATTCCGCACCTGGCGAAGTTCGCCTACATCGGCGTTTACAGCTCCGGGCTCTTGGGCGCGTTTGGCGGCGGACGCGGCGGCGCCGCTACGGCCGCGCCTCAGGGTCCCACGTGGGAAGAGCAGCACACCGCCGAACTGGATAACGCGGCGGCGAAGAAGGGCTTGAAGCTGCTGTGGTTCAGCACGGGAGTGGACGACCGGCTCATCGCCACCACGCGCTCCACCGTGGATCTGCTCAAGAAGCACGGATTCAACCCGGTCTTCAAGGAGAGCCCCGGCGCGCACACCTGGATCAACTGGCGCAACTACCTGAACGAATTCGCTCCGCAGCTATTCCAATAGGTGTGGCGGCCGGCGGGTCATACCACCAGCAGGACCCAGTTGCCCTTGCGGCGCTCCTCGCGAACCGGAGGGAGCGCCGCGCGCAACCCCTCGACCTCGTGGGCTTCGATGCCGCTGGTGATGAGGACGCCGCCCGGCTTGCGCACGCGCAGCAGATCGGCGGCGAGCGCGGCGATGGCTTCCGGCGTGATATTCGCCACCACGATATCGGCCGCGGCCGAGGCCACCGCGTCCGCCGAGCCGACGAATCCGGTGGCCGCGATTTCGACCGCCACGGGATCGATATCGCACGCCGTCACGCGGCCCGCGCCCAACAGCGCCGCGGCGCGCGCCAGGATGCCCGAGCCCGTGCCCACGTCGAGCACGGAAGCGCCGGGCGTCACGTAGTCCTCGAGCGCCTCAATGCAAAGTTGGGTGCTCTCGTGGAAGCCGGTGCCGAACGCCATCCCCGGGTTCACCGTGACGCGGAAGCGCCCTTCCGGCGCGGGATCGTCGCGCCACTCAGGCACCAGGAAGAAGCGCCGCCCGACCTCGATCGGCGGCAGTTTTTCGCGCGCCTCGCGGACCCAGTCGCGCTGCTCCTCCTCGCGTTCGCGCGCTCCGGGGAAACGTTCGCGCAGGGCGCGGCGGTCGGCCGAATCGGCGAAGAAGGCGCGCACGGCCGCGGGGTTCAACTCGACGATGCCTTCGCTGCCCTGCTCCCAAAGCTCCGCGATCAACAGGTCGTGGTCTTCCGGATCGCATTCGATTTCCAGTGAGAACATATCTTCTATTCTGGGGGAAAACCCGCGGTGATAGCATGTGGGTCATGGTGCGTTCCTCTCTGCTGCTGCTCGGGGCGCTCTCACTGGCAGGCGCTCAACCCTCGGCGATCACGGTGGACCTGCGTTCGCGCGTGGAAGCATTCAAAGGCACCGGCGATTGGCGCGAGGTCCATCTGGAAGAGACGCTTTCCGCCCCCCGGACCGCCATCGTCATCTGCGACATGTGGGACAAGCACTGGTGTGGCGGGGCGACGCGGCGGGTCGAGGGACTCGTCGTGCGGATGGCGCCCTTTCTCGACGCGGCGCGCAAGCGAGGCATCCAGATCATCCACGCGCCATCGGAGACCATGGGGTTCTACCGCGACGCACCGGAGCGGCTGCGCATCCTTGCCATCCCCAGGACCGCTCCACCGGCGCCGCTCAGCCTGTCCGACCCGCCACTGCCCATCGACGACAAGCGCGGCGGCTGCGATACCAACGACAAGTTCTACACCGCGTGGACGCGCGAGAACCCCGGGCTGAGGATCGACGCCGCCGACGTCATCTCCGATAACGGGGACGAGATCTACAGCTTCCTGCGCGCGCGCGGCATCGGCACGCTCCTGGTGATGGGGGTCCACACCAACATGTGCGTGCTCAACCGCGGCTTCGCCATCAAGCGCATGACGTCTCTGGGCATCCGCTGTATTCTGGTCCGCGACCTCACCGATGCCATGTACAATCCGGAGGACCCGCCGCACGTCACGCACGACGCGGGGACGCAACTCGTCATCGAATACATCGAAAAATACTGGTGTCCCAGCACCACCAGCGAAGCGCTGCTCCGCGCGTTCGGTCAAAGGTAGACTGCGGATTCACTCGATTCGCCGGGTGCTATGGTGGAGTTTCATCGGAATCATGAAGCTACAAGGCATTTTCCCCCCAATCGCGACACCTTTCGATCACGAAGGCAACATCTACCTCACCAAGATCCGCCACAACGTCGAAAAGTGGAATCTCACTGCGCTCTCCGGCTACGTGGTCATGGGATCCACCGGCGAAAGCGTCATGCTCACGCCGGAGGAGAAGTTCTGCATGTGGGAGCAGGTGGCCAGGTACGCCGCTCCCGAAAAACTGCTGATTGCCGGCACCGGCGTGGAGAGCGTGCGCGAGACCGTGTGGTTGACCAACCGCGCCGCCGAAATGGGCTACAAAGCCGCCATGGTGCGCACGCCGCACTACTATAAGAGCCTGATCAATAACGCGGCGGCGCAGACGCTGTACTACCGCGCGGTGGCGGATCAATCGAAGCTCCCGCTGATCATCTATAACTGGCCGCAGACGACCGGCGTGGACATCCCGCCGGACGCGGTGGCGGCGCTCAGCGAGCACCCCAACATCATCGCCATCAAGGAGAGTTCGGGCAGCCTGGAAAAGGTGATGCAGATGATTCGCGAGGTGCGCGAGGGATTCCAGGTGCTGGTCGGCTCCGCGCCGACGCTGTGGCCGTCGCTGCTGATGGGCGCGTGCGGCGCGATTCTGGCGTACGCCAACGCCGCGCCGTACTCCTGCATCGCCATCTGGGAAGCTTACCGCACGCGCGAGGAAGCCGCCGGGCTGGACTGGCAGAACCGCATCGCGCGCGCCGCGCAACTGGTCACGGTCAAGTATGGCATCCCCGGTTTGAAGCACGCGATGGACCTCAACGGTTACTACGGCGGACCGCCGCGGCTGCCGCTGGTCGTGCCCACGGAAGCCGCGAAACGCGACATCGCGGAGGCCTTCGCCGATCTGAAGGGCTGATTTTGTCCACCGGCAGCGCGTATACTCCCTAAGTACTCCGTTTCGCAGGTACGGTCTCGTATTCCGCGTCCACCGCTCCCTCACGGTCGCGGCTCCGTTCCGAGCCGCGCGCGTCAGCAAGCGGTCTGCGGATATGTTGGCGAATTTCTGAAACGGAGTACTAAGGAGAGTGAGGGAGGTTGATATGTTGCGCGTGTTGCGGGTAGGAATCCTTCCGGCCGTTCTGCTGTTCGCCGGCCTTACTGTTACAGAGGCCGCAGAGCCGGCGGTCTCGTCCGTTGCGGCCTCCGCGAGCCAAGCCGCGGCCGGCCCTGCTTTCGACGTCCAGGCGGCCGTGGATACATATCTGGCGAAGATGCCGCCCGCGGAGCGCGCCCGTTCGGACGCGTACTTCGAAGGCGGCTATTGGCTGATCCTGTGGGATTTTCTGGCCACGGCCATCGTGCTGTGGCTGCTGCTGCACTTCCAATGGTCGGCGCGAATGCGCGACCTGGCGGTGCGGCTCACGCGCATACGCCCCCTGCAAACCGCGCTGTACTGGATACAGTTCATTCTGGTTGTGTCCGCCGCAACCTTTCCCCTGAGTGTGTACGAGGGTTACTTCCGCGAACACCAGTACCACCTTCTAAATCAGACCTTCGGCCCTTGGATGCGCGATCAGGTGGTGGGGTTGATGGTGGCTGTGGTGCTGGGCGGCATCCTTATGGTGCCCTTGTTCCGGCTCATCGAACATCTCGGGAAGAACTGGTGGGTTTGGGGCGCAGTTCTGCTGGTCGGTTTTACGGCGCTGGTAAGCCTGATCGCTCCGGTCTATATCGCGCCCTTATTCAACAAGTACACTCCGTTGCAGGATGCGCGAATCAAGGAACCGATTCTCAGCCTGGCGCGAGCCAACGGAATTCCCGCCACCGGCGTCTTTGAGTTCGATGCGTCGCGCCAATCCGATCGGGTGAGCGCCAACGTCAGCGGGTTCGCGGGGACGCTGCGAATTTCGTTGAACGATAATCTGCTCAAGCGCTGCACTCTGCCGGAAATCGAGACGACGATGGGGCATGAGATGGGCCACTACGTTCTGAACCACATCTACAAGGGACTGGTGATGAATGGAGTCCTGATCGTGATCGGGTTCGGCTTCCTGAATTGGGGCATCCACTTCAGCCTGGCGCGTTGGGGCGAAAAATGGGGCGTCCGGGGAATCACGGACATCGCGGTACTGCCTCTGGCCGGGATCGTGCTTTCGCTGTACTTCTTCGTCATAACGCCTGTGACCAATACCATCTCCCGCACCATGGAATTCGAGGCGGACATGTACGGGCTGAACACGGCGCAGGCGCCCGACGGCGAAGCGAATGTAGATCTGATGTTGGGAGAATATCGCCGAATGGATCCTGGCCCTATCGAGGAGTTCATATTCTTCGATCATCCGAGCGGCCGCACGCGCATTACGGCGGCCATGCGCTGGAAGGCCGAGCACCCGGAGGCGTCGTCCGCGGCCGAGATGGCGAGGCCGGTATTCCCGGCCCAGTGAGCCGGAAGTGAGTTAGTCCGCCGATACCGGGCCTTCGGCGGCGCTCAAGTCCCCGATCAAGCGCTCGCGCCGCACCATCGCGGCCGAGACGGCGGAGTCCATCGCGATCCAGTAGACCATGGCTCCGATCGCCGCGGCGCCCGCCAGCGCGACGTAGAACGCCAGCGTGCTATCCAGCGCGTACCGCGCCAGGTACGCCAGCCCTACCGGGATCAATCCCAGCGGATACAGGAGGAAGACCAGCGCCTGGAAACGGCTCGACGCCCCGCCCTGCGAAACGCGCGTCGGGCTGAGGCCCCGCGGATACTGCACGCTCGAGACGTTTCCCATGGCCAGCATGTAGAGCGCGCACACCCCAACCACGCACAACGTCTCGGCAATCGCCGCGCCGCCGAAACGCAAGCGGAACAGGCTGGTGATGGCGATCAGGATCGCGGTCTCCAGGTAGATATACGCGAGCGACGCGATGTTCTTGCCGAGGAGGATCGCGCGCAGCGACTGCGGCGCCAGAAAGTAGATCTGGGCCGCGCTGCGGTCGAAGCCGAAGCAGTTCCAGTAGGACACCTGGCCGAGTAAAGTCAGCGCGTACACGCACACCAGCGTGAGGAAGTGATGCGAGAGCGCCGTGTGCTTCTCCGCGCGCGCCCCGATGACCAGCGGCAGCCACACCATCAGGCCGAAGCTGAAGCCCATCACGAAGACCATCCGGTAGCGCGGCGTGCGCGCCAGCGAGCGGAGTTCCTTCTCGACGATCGCCGCCAGGGGATCGCGCCAGATCCGGCCCGGCAGACGGAACAGGGCGTCGATCACAGCGCGGGCGCGGGTCGCGCGGCCGTCGGCGGGCGTCGCCTCGGCCGCGGTCAGGTCCCACCGCATGCTGCGCTCGAACTGGCCGCGTCCGAACCAGGCCGCGAGGCAGCTCCACCCGGCAAGGTAGAGCAGCGCCGGCGCGACGCGCACGCCGAGCGCCGCGTACGCGGCCGCGCTCCACGGCCAGAAGAGGTCGGCGACCGCCCGGTCCCACCCATGCAGATTGGCCGTGCCTTCTCCCTGGAGGAGGAAGAAGCGAGGCACCATCCAGACCATGAACAACAGGAAGATCAGCACCTCGCGGACGCGCCGCCGCGAGAGCAGCCGCTCCAACAGACTGCGGGTGCCGCTGGCGAGCAGCAGGTTAAAGAGGATGAAGACGGCCGCGGGCAACGGAGCATACCAGCCGCGGGTGAACGGATTGCGAAACAGCGCCGCGGTGCCCGCCGCCAGCAGGATCAGCATTTCCGCTCCCGTGGTCAGGCGCAGCAGCACTTCCACATAGAAGAGTTTGCCGTGGGGCGCCGGGTAGATCCGCAGTTTCCGCAGATCGAGCGACGCGCCCATGGTGGCGGATAGGATCGGCATCGCCTGCCAGTAGACGGTCACGCCGAGCAGTCCCAGAGGAATCCACTGGCGCAACTGCCCGGGTTCGGCGATGGAGAGCGCGAAAAACGCCACGCAGGCCGCCGCGGTCCACATGCCGTACCAGACCGTGCCCGTGATCAGGCTCAGAATGGCGCCGCGCCGGTTGGCGCCGACTCGCATGCTGAGCAGTTGCGCGCGCAGGATCGCCGCGGTTACAGCCACTCCAGCCGCTCCACGTCCTGGTTCGCGCCCACGATGCGCACGAACGCGTCCTCGAGCGACTCGCCGCCAGCGCGCAGTTCCTCGAGCGCGCCCGCCTTCACGATGCGCCCCTCGTTGATGATGGCCACCCGGTCGCAGAGGCGCTCGACCACTTCCAACACGTGGGTGGTGAGAAAGATGGTGGCGCCGCGCCGCACCTGATCGGTGAGGATGTCCTTCATCAGGCGCGCGCCGACGGCGTCCACACCCTCGAACGGTTCGTCCATCAGGAAAAGTTCCGGGTGATGGATCAGGGATGCCGCCATGGCCACGCGCTTGCGCATCCCTTTCGAATACTCGCCGATGATCTTGCGGCCGTTGGCCAGTTGCAGCAGGTCCATCAGGTCGCGCGCGCGGCCGATCGCGGTGCGGCGCTCCAGCCCGTACATGCGCCCCACAAACTCGAGGAACTCCGCGCCGGTAAGGCGGTCGAAGAGCAGGCTTTCGTCGGGGACGAGGCCAATCCGCTTCTTGATTTCGAGTTCCTGGCGCGGCATGGGCAGCCCCAGGATCTCGATTTCTCCGCCGTCGGCGGGCGCCAGGCCGGTCAGCATCCGGATGGTGGTGCTCTTGCCCGCGCCGTTCGGCCCGAGGAATCCGAAGAACGACCCTCGCGGGACTTCGAGGTCCACCCCGTCCACCGCGGCCTTGTTGCCGTAATACTTTCTCAGGCTGCGGACCGAGATGGCGGCGGTGGACACGAAGCAATTTTAGCGCGGGACACCCGGCTAGCGCCGTGCGCGCAGGAACTTCCCGAGCCGCTCCATGGCCGGCTCCAGGATCGAACTCTCCGCCGCGTAGCAGATGCGGAAACTGCCCTCGCCGCCTTCGCCGAACGCGACTCCCGGCGCCAGACCCACGCGGGTCTCGATCAACAGGTCGCGGCAGAAGCCGAAGGAATCCGTCATGCCTTCCACGCGCGGGAACAGATAGAACGCACCGTCGGGGGTGGGCACGGTCACACCCGGGATGCCGCGCAGCGCCTCCAGGCAGAGATCGCGATTGGCCCGGAGGCGCTCCAACATGCGCGCCAGTTCCTCCTCGCCCTCCGCCAGCGCGGTCTCGCCCGCCTTCTGCGCGAACGTCGGCGCGTGCGACACCACAAACTCGATCAACTCGGTCGCCTTCGCGACGAGGTCCCGCCGTCCGATCAGCCAGCCGACGCGCCAACCGGTCATGCAGTAGCTTTTCGAAAACGAATGGATCACGACCACCGCGTCCTCGCGCGAGGCCATCCGCAGGATCGAGGGCACCGGCTCGCCGAGCCGCGCGCCGGCGTAGTACAGGCGGTCGTACACTTCGTCGGCGATCAGCCAGAGGCCGTGCCGCCGCGCGAATTCGAGCAGGCGCCGCTGCTCCTCTTGCGTCGCCACCCACCCCAGCGGATTCGAGGGCGAGGTGTACAGCAACATGCGGGTGCGCGGCGTCACGGCCGCTTCCAGCGCGTCGAAATCCACCTGGTAGCGCGCGCCGTGCAGGGGATGCGCAATCTGCCGCGCGCCCGCGTTCGCCATCATGATGCTGCTCGATCCATTCGGCCACGCCGGGGTCAGCACCAGCGCATCGTCGCCGGGATCCAGCACGGAGCGGATGCCGAGGTTCAGCGCCTGCACCCCGCTGGCGGTCACGATGATCTCGCGTGCCGGGTCGAGGTCCACCGCGTGGCGCGCGGCGTAGTGATCCGCGATGGCGCGGCGGGTAGAGGGCAGGCCGGCGTTCTCGGTGTAGAAGGTGAAGCCGTCGTGCATGGCGCGGATGGCCGCCTGCTTGATGTACTCCGGGGTCGGCAGGTTGCTTTCGCCGAAGTAGAGCCGCAGCACGCCGTCCATGGACATGGCGATTTCGGCCAGTTCCCGAATCCGCGACCGGGGCACCATTCCGACGCTCGACGCAATAGAGGGCATTTCGCTATTTTCGCACCGGCGCACCCTTATAATGGAGCTTTCATGAGCGCACACTTCCGTATCGCCGCCATCACCGACGAGTTCTCGCCGGAGATCGAAACCGCCGTCCGATCGATGCAGTCGATCGGCATGACCGGAGCCGAACTGCGCATGGTTTTCGGCAGGAACATCATCGACCTGAGCGACGAAGAACTCGCCCGCGCCATCGCCATCGTGCGCGGCGCGGGAATGGAGATTCTCTCGATCGCCTCTCCGCTGCTCAAGTGCGTCCTGCCGGACTCGCCGGACGTGGACGCGCGCTTCCAGCAGGACATGTTCGCCGCCAAGCACACGTTCGCCGATCAGCCCCGCCTGACGGCGCGGGCATTCGAGATCGCCAACCGCACCGGCGCGCGCATCATCCGGGTCTTCTCGTACTGGCGCACGATCGACCCCGGCGCCTGCTTCGACCGCATTGTCGAAGCTCTCCGCGCGCTCGCCGATCAAGCCGCGGCGCACGACGTAATCATCGGCCTGGAAAACGAGCATGCCTGCAACATCGGCACCGCCGCCGAGACCGCCCGTGTATTGGCCGCGCTCGATCACCCCAACCTCAAGGTCGTGTGGGACCCGGCCAACGCGGTCGTCGGCGGCGAAAAAGCCGTCCCCGACGGCTACCGCCTGCTGCCGCCGGCGCGCATCGCCCACGTCCACGCCAAGGACTGCACGATGGACGGCCACAAGCCCGTCTGGTGCGAACTCGGCGGCGGCGCTGTCGGCTGGCGCGAGCAGATCGACGCCCTGGTCCGCGACGGGTACCGCGGCTGGATCAGCCTGGAGACTCACTGGCCCGGCCCCGGCGGCAACAAGCACGAAGCCAGCATGATCTGCGGCCGCCGCCTCGCGGAACTCGTCGCCGCCTGATCCGCCATGACGCCGCAAAAGCGCCCGCTCTACCGGTCGCTGTACTTCCAGGTGCTGCTGGCTATCGCCTGCGGGGTCCTGCTTGGCGCGTTCGCTCCGGGCGCCGGCGAAGCCATGAAGCCGTTCGGCGATGGCTTCATCAAGCTGATCAAGATGATGATCGCGCCGATCATCTTCTGCACCGTGGTCATCGGCATCGCCGGCACCGACAACCTGCATAAGGTCGGACGCACCGGCGGCTTCGCCATGATCTACTTCGAGGTGGTCAGCACGCTCGCGCTGATTGTCGGCCTGATCATCGTCAACACGCTGCAACCGGGAGCGGGCATGAACGTGGACGCCCGTACGCTCGATGCCGGAGCGGTCAGCGCCTACGCCGGCCCCGGCAGGATGCAGTCGACCCGCGATTTCCTGCTGAACATCATCCCCACCACGCTGGTGGACGCCTTCGCCAAGGGAGAGATCCTGCAGGTTCTGCTGATTGCGATTCTCTTCGGCATCGCGCTGCAGCGGCTCGGCGCGCGCGAAAACGCACTCTTTCCCCTGATCGAGAAGACCTCCGAGGCGCTGTTCGCGGTGGTCCGGCTGATCATGTACGCAGCGCCGCTGGGAGCTTTCGGCGCGATGGCGTTCACGGTCGGCGCATACGGCATCGGCAGCCTGCTTTCGCTCGGCCGCCTGATGGCCACCTTCTATCTCACCTGCGTGGCCTTCATCTTCGGGGTGCTCGGCATCATCGCGCGGGTCCACGGCTTCAACATCTTCCGCTTCCTCGCCTACATCCGGGAGGAGCTTCTGATCGTGCTGGGGACGTCCTCGTCGGAAGCCGCGCTACCGCGCCTGATGGCGCGCCTCGAACTGCTCGGCGCGGGCCCGCAGACGGTGGGCCTCGTGGTCCCCGCCGGGTACTCGTTCAACCTCGACGGCACTTCCATCTACCCATGATGGCGGCGGTGTTCATCGCGCAG
>JBBIQR010000007.1:0-18830 GCA_037442245.1 Candidatus Solibacter sp.
CAGTACATCGGCGGCGTCGAGCACGCCATCCTGCACCTGATTTACTCGCGCTTCTTCACCAAGGTGATGCGCGATCTCGGTTTGGTCACGAACAGCGAGCCCGCGCGCCGCCTGTTCACGCAGGGGATGGTGATCGCAGAAGGCACGAAGATGTCCAAGAGCAAGGGCAACGTGGTGGGTGCGGACATGCTCGCCGAGAAGTACGGCGCCGATACCGCGCGCATGTTCGTGCTGTTCGCCGCGCCGCCGGAAAAGGAAGTGGACTGGCGCTGGGAAGGCGCCGACGGCATCTACCGCTTCCTCGGACGCGTCTACCGCTTCGCCACCCGTAATACCCCGCAGGAGGAGCGTTCCGGCGAAAGCGACCGCAAGGTGCTCCGCAAACTGCACCAGACCGTCAAGAAGATCACCGAGGACTTCGAAACGCGCTGGCACTTCAATACCTGCATCGCGTCGATCATGGAGCTGGTCAACCTGCTCTACGCCGAGGAGGCGAACATCTCCGCCGCCGCGATGCGGGAGGTCCTCGAAAAGCTCGCGCTGCTGCTGGCGCCGTTCGCGCCGTACGTCTCCCAGGAGATCTGGGAGGAACTCGGGCGTCCAGGCGCGCTCTTCCGCGAGTCCTGGCCCGCTTTCGATCCCGAACTGGCCAAGGACGACGAAGCCGAAATCGTGGTTCAGGTCAACGGCAAGCTGCGCTCCCGCATCATCGCGCCCTTCGGCACGCCGAAGGAGGAACTCGAGGCGCGCGCGCTTGCCGATGACAAAGTGAAGCCGTTCGTGGAAGGCAAGCAGGTGGTGAAGATCGTCGCGGTGCCGGACAAACTCGTCAACATCGTGGTGAAGTAGCCGCGGCGGGCTGGCAGCGCGGGCACCAGTAGGAACTGCGCGCGTCCGCGGAGTGCCGGCGCCACTCGATCGCGGCGCCGCACTTGCGGCAGGGCTTCCCGGAGCGATGGTAGACCCACAGGTTCTCCTCCGGGTCCATGCCGCTCGCCGTGCGCCGCAATCCGAAACGGGTGGCGATCGGTCCGCCGGCGCGCTCGGTCACGTTGGCGCGCATCAGTTTCACCGCCGCGCGCATCAGCGCGAGCATTTCCTCGTCCGGGAGCGAGTCCACGCGGCGGAACGGATTCACTCCCGCGGCAAAGCAGACCTCGCTCTTGAAGATGTTGCCGATGCCGGCGAGCAGGCGCTGCGCCAACAGGGCGACCCCGATCTCGGTATCCGGCTGCGTGCGCAGATTGGCGATCGCCAGTTCCGCGTCGAAGCCGCCGGCAAGGATGCGCGGTCCCAACGCGCGCAGCCCCGCACGGCGCGCGAGTGTTTCGTCCGTATGAAACTCCGCCACCGGGACACGGAATGCGACCGCGATCCACTCGCCGGCCGCGATCACGATCCGCATGTCGCGCCGCGGGCGCTGCCACCGCTCGCCCGGATGGTAGATGTGCCAGCTTCCGCTCATCAGCATGTGGGTGAGCAGGGTCAGCCCGCCCGAGAAGCGCATCAAGAGCCACTTCCCCTCGGCTTCCACCCGCTCGACGGTGCGCCCGGCGAGCGGCGCGTCCTCATCCACGCGCGCCAGTTTCGGCAGCACGGTTTCGAAGCCGGTCACGACGCGCCCGCCGATCGCGCGTTCCAGAGTGCGCGCCGTGCGCCATAGCGTGTCGCCCTCAGGCACGCTCGTCCTCGTCTTCCTCCGGTCCGGTATCCATTTGCAGGATGGGGGCCACGCGCCGCATCTGGTATCCGTTGGCCGTGGCGACGAAGCCCGCCTCTTCCAGGAAGCGCGCCAGGAAATGCTCGCGTGCGGGCGCGCCGTCGATCTCGCCGATCAGGAGTCCGCTCTTGCGCCCCTGCCGCCGGATCGCGACCTCGGCCAGTTTGCGCGCCGTTTCGCGCGCCATCGTCGAGCGCTCCGGTTCGCTCTCCGGAAGAAAGGCGCGGATCGCCGGATTCTTGCGCCGCAGGAACGCCGCCAGCCGCCCGTTCACCAGGACCACGCTCGCGCCGCTGGTGCGCGACATGCCGTGCGCCTCGCCCTCATCGCGCGGCCAGGCAAGCAGCGCGCCGTACGGATTCGCCGGATCGGTCGCCGCGAGGTGCAGGGTCTCGGCGTGTTCGGGGGCGGCGCGCAGCGTGCGCAGTATGTCCACCGCGCCGGTCATGGCGAACTGCGCCGCGCCCATCCCGGCGACGAACATGCCGCGGCGGATCCAGCCGCTCTCTTCCATCTTGCGCAGCGCCGGATACACCACCGGATACCCGCCCGGGACGCCCTCGGCAAGCGCCGTTTCGCGCATCACGATTCCATTGCGCGCCAGTAACTGCTGCGCCATATTTGCGCTCCACCCGGCCGGGCTCACGGTTTCCAGGGCGCGCTGCCGCACCAGGCTCCATCGCCCCTGCCCGGCGGCGCCGTGCTCGCTGTGCGCGCGCAACCGGCGCAGGAACTCGGGCGACCCCGGCGGCCCCTGGCGCACCTCGCGCCGCGCGTGGCGTTCGTCGCGCTCCTCCACCAGGCTGCGCACCGGCTGGAACGTATCGTTGGTGATGCGCCCCGCCCATACCAGCTCCCACAGCGCGTCCTGCGTGTCTCCCGGATACCCGCCGCCGGCCGCCTGATGCAGCGCCGGAAAAAAGTTCGCGCCGTGCGCCGCCAGCGCGTCCAGAATACGCCGCGCGCGTTCGCTCAATTCGAACTCCACATCCGGCGGCAGTAGTTTGCCCAGCGACTCCGCAAGGTACAGCGCGACCCGGCCGTCGCGCTCGCCGATCCGCTCGCGTCCCACCCACACCACGTCGCCGGAGGCCATCAGCGCGTCGATATCGCCCATGCGGTAATCGCTCACGCGCGCGGGCAGGATCTCGCGCTCCAGTTCGCTGGCTGGAACGCCGGCGCCTTGCAGGATCTCGATGGCGTCCACCAGCGCCGCCGGCCCGCGCCGCGGCACCGCCGCGCCCTGCCACCGGCAGAGCATGCGCGCCAGCGTGCTCTGCTCGACCGGCTCGACCTCGCTGCGCAGCCGCGCCAGCGTCTTGCGCCGCACCTGCTGCAAGACGTCCGGATCGCACCACTCGCGGTGCGATCCACCCGGACGGAACTCGCCCTCCAGCAGCTTGCCCGCCGCCTGCTGCGCGCGGAATACGGCCTCCGCCTTCTCCGCGGGCAACCCGTAGCGCGCCGCCGCCTGCTGTGTGGTGAAGGGGCCGTGGGTGCGCGCGTAGCGGCGCAGCAGTTCCGCGAGCGGACGTTCCACGCGCTCCAGGAACGCTTCGGCGATGCCGGGCGGCAGCGGCACGCCAAGCGCGTCGCGGTAGCGTCCCGCGTATTCGATTGCGATGTAGCGCGCTTCGCCGGCGACGCGTACCGGCAGGGCGCGCCGCGTCCGCGCCAGCCGTTCCAGCGCCAGCGGATCGTCGCACCGCGCCGCGATTTCGTCTTCGTTCAAATCGCCCAGCCGCAGCAGCAGGTCGTGCAGCCCGTCGGGATGCCGCGCGTGATACTCGGGGTCGAGCGCCTGCAAGTGCTGCTCGACTTCATCGAGCGCTTCGCGGTCCAGCAGTTCGCGCAGGTCCGTGCTGCCAAGTATCTCCTCGAGCTGCGATTGATCGATGGCCAGCGCCTGCGCGCGCCGCTCCGCCAGCGGCGCATCGCCGTCATAGATGTAGTTGGCGATGTAGGAGAACAACAGCGCGGAGGCGAAGGGCGAAGGGCGCTCGGAATCGAGCGTGGTCACGTGAATCCGGCCGCGCTCGATCTCGCGCAGGATCGCCGCCGCCGCCGCCAGGTCGAAAACGTCGCGCACGCACTCGCGATACGTCTCCAGCAGGATCGGGAAGCTCGAATACCGCGAGGCCACGCTCAGCAGGTCCGCCGCGCGCTTGCGCTGCTGCCACAGGGGAGCCCGCACGCCCGGCCGGCGCTTGGGAAGGAGCAGCGCCCGCGCCGCGGCTTCCCGGAACTTGGCCGCGAAGAGCGACGTGCTGCCGAGTTGCCGCATCACCAGGTCTTTCAACTCAGCCGCCGCGGGCAGCAGCCACGCGGTGTCGAACGCCTCCTCGTCCTCCGGCATGCGGATCACGAAGCCGTCGTCGTTCCACATGGCTTCCGCGTCGATCCCGCGCGCCGCACGAAGCTTCGCGGATGCCGCCATGCACCACGGCGCGTGGACCCGCGCGCCGAACGGGGTGAGGACGCACACGCGCCAATCGCCGAGTTCGTCGCGGCAGCGCTCGATTACGATATCGCGGTCGCCCGGCACCTTCCGGGTGGCCGCCGCCTGTTCCATCAGGTAGCGGAGCAGGTTCTCCGCTGCGTTGGCGTCCAGGCTGTGCTGCTCCACCAGACGCGCGTATGCCACCGGCTGCGGCGCCTCGATGAGTTCGCGCGTCATCTCGCCGATGCGCCGCCCGAATTCCGCCGCCCGCCCCGCCTGATCGCCGTGCCAGAACGGCATCTTGCCGGGCTCGCCCGGAGCCGGCGAGACGATCACGCGATCGTGCGTGATGTTCTCGATCCGCCACGTACTCGCGCCCAGCACGATGGTGTCGCCGGCGCGGCTCTCGAATACCATCTCCTCGTCCAGTTCGCCGACGCGCGCGCCGCGCTCCGCTCCGGCCAGGAACACTCCGTACAGTCCGCGGTCGGGAATCGTGCCGCCATTCACCACCGCCACGCGCTTCGCGCCCTGCCGCGCGGTGAGGCGTTGCGCGACCCGGTCCCAGGTGATGCGCGGCCGCAGCTCCACGAATTCATCCGAGGGATACCGCCCGGAAAGCATGTCCAGCACGCTCTCGAAGACGCCGCGGGTGAGCGCCGCGTACGGCGCCGCGCGGCGGATGGCGCGGAACAGCGCGGCTACTTCCCAATCGTCCATCGCGACCATGGCGACGATCTGCTGCGCGAGCACGTCCAGCGGATTACGCGGGTAATGCACGGCTTCGACGTGGCCTTCGTACATGGCGCGGGTGATGGCCGCGCAGGCGACCAGGTCGCCGCGGTACTTGGGGTAGATCACCGCCGCACTGGTGCCGCCCGCCTGGTGCCCGGCGCGGCCCACGCGCTGCATGCCGCTCGCGACCGAAAGCGGCGCTTCGATCTGCACCACCAGGTCCACCGCGCCCATGTCGATGCCCAGTTCCAGGGATGAAGTCGCCACCAGTCCGCGGAGCGTCCCCATCTTGAGGCGGTCTTCGATTTCCTTGCGCTGCGGGGCCGCCACGCTGCCGTGATGCGCCCGCACCAGCGTCTCGCCGGCGAGATCGTTGATCGCGCCCGAGATGCGCTCCGCGAGCCTGCGGTTGTTGACGAAGATGATGGTGGAGGTGTGGGCGCGGACCAACTCGAGCAGCCGCGGATGGATCGCGCTCCAGATCGACGGACGCGCCGGCGCCTGCGCCGCCGGACCGCTGGCCAGCGTGTCCAACTCGTCGAGCCGCGCCATATCCTCGATCGGCACCTCGACCTTCAAGTCGAGCCGCTTCGGCTCGCCGGCATCGACCACGGTGACTTCGCGGTAGCGCGGCGCCGCATCGCCGGCCTCGAATTCGGCCAGGATCCCCGTCTCCGCGTCCGCGGGCTTCGCGGTCCGGCCGGCGCGCGCGTCCATCGCGCCACCGAGAAATCGCGCGACCTCATCCAACGGGCGCTGCGTCGCCGAAAGGCCGATGCGTTGCAGCGGACGCCCGCACAATTCTTCGAGCCGCTCGAGCGAGAGCGCCAGGTGCGAGCCGCGCTTCACCGCCGCGAGCGCGTGGATCTCGTCCACGATCACGGTCTCCACGCTGCGCAGCGCCTCGCGTGCGTTCGAGGTGAGCAGCAGGTAGATCGATTCCGGCGTGGTGATCAGGATGTCCGCGGGATGCCGCGTGAACCGCGCGCGCTCGTCCGCCGGCGTGTCTCCGGTGCGGATGGCGACCGTGGGCTCGTGAAACGCCGTCCCCGCACGCCCGGCCGCCTGCGCGATTCCGACCAGAGGCGATTGCAGGTTCCGCTCCACGTCCACCGCCAGCGCCTTGATCGGCGAGATGTAGAGCACCCGGCAGCGCCGCCGCTTCTCCGGCACCGGCGCGAACATCACACGGTCGATGGCCCACAGAAACGCGGCCAGGGTCTTGCCCGACCCGGTGGGTGCGAGGATCAGGGTCGATGCGCCGCGCGCGATCGCCGGCCAGCCCATTCGCTGCGGGCGGGTGGGAGCGGGGAATACCGCCTCGAACCACTCGCGGACCGGCGCGTGGAACAACTCGAGCGGGCCGCTGGACATGCCACTCTATTGTCGCCCACTAGCCTTGTATCGTCTTGACCAATTTGCCGGTGTCGAAGCCCTGGCGTGCGGCGATCGCCGCGATTTCCCGGTAGAGCGCGTCGCTGATTTTCGGCTCACGGCTGAGAATCCACAGGTAGCCGCGCCCCGGATCGCCCACCAGCGCCCAGCGATAATCCGCATCCAGCCCGATGATCCAGTAGTTTGCGCTGAACGGCCAGAAGAAGGTCACCTTCAACTTGCCGTTCGGTTCGTGCGCGTCCGCCAGATGCGCGGTCCCGCTTATCTTCTTCGCCCTTCCCTCGGAAGTGCGGCACTCGTTGAGTACCGTGATTCTGCCGTCCGCACGCAGCGTGTAGGTGGCGGTCACGCCGCCGGCGCATCCGCGCTGGAACCAATTCGGCAGACGCGCGATCTCGTACCATTTGCCGGCATAGCGCGCCAGGTCCACACGCGGGACCGCCTGCACGGGTGCGTTCGCGGCCGCCGCCGCGATGCCGGCTGCTGCGAGGGAAACCAGGATCCGGAGCATCATCCAATTCTACTTGCGCCCGCGCCGTCTCCGGTACAATACCGCCATGTTCACCCGACGTTCGCTGCTCGCCGCTGCTCCCGCCGCCGTCGCCGTCGCCGCCGCCGCGCAACCCGCCGGCGCGGAGTCGCCCGCCGCCGAGATCCGCGCCATGCTGAAGAACTCCGAGGCCAATTGGAACCGCGGCGATCTCGCCGCCTTCGCCTCCGACTACGAGGACGCGCCCACCACCACGTTCATCGGACGCGAAGTCACGCGCGGCGGCACCGCCGCCATCCTCGCCCGCTACCGGCGCTCCTATCCCACGGCCGAAGCGCGCGGCACTCTCGTCTTCAGCGAAATCGAGGCGCGGCCCCTGTGCGGCGATTACGCCATCGCCATCGGCCGCTTCGCGCTCAGCCGCACCGCCGCCGGCGGAGGCGATGCCGCCGGGCGCTTCAGCCTGGTGCTACGCCGCGGCGCACATGGGTGGAAGATCATCCTCGACCACTCCAGCTAATGTGATGACCATGTGGTTTCTTCCGTATCATCGGCGACCGCGGCTCGTTTCCGAGCCGCGCGCGTTAGCAAGCGGTTGGCACACCGAACCGAACCTGCCGGTCAAAGCACTAACAGCGCGGCCACGGTAGTAGACTCTTAGTGATCGCGTTTATGAAACCACTCGCCATTTGCCTTGTCGCGGCTGCCTTCGCCGCCGCGCAGACCGCGCCCGCGCCCCAGAAGAAGGGAGGCGGCGATCAGATTCCGGCCGAACACGGCGACGACGTCCGCGGCTACAACGACACGCCGCAGATCCCCGGCCAGAAGTGGAAGGTCCACGACATGACCCGTCCGCGTCCGGTGAAGGTGATGCCCGCGCCCTACGTGGACGAGAAGCCGCCGGCGGACGCCATTGTGCTGTTCGACGGGAAGGATCTTTCGCAGTGGGCGCAGCGCGGACGCGGCGGAGTCGTGGGCACGCCGAAGTGGAAGGTGGAGAACGGCTACATGGAGATCGTGCCGCGCACCGGGCGCCTGGTCACCAAAGAGAAGTTCGGCGATTGCCAGTTGCACGTGGAATGGATGGTGCCCACTACGGACACCGGCAACGGGCAGGGCATCGGCAACAGCGGGGTCGAACTGATGACGCGCTACGAGGTGCAGGTGCTCGAGTCCAACTCGCACCTCACCTACGCGGACGGACAGGCGGGTGCGATCTACGGCGTGTGGCCGCCGCTGGTGAATCCGGCGCGTCCCGCGGGCGAATGGAACGTCTACGACATCCTGTTCGAAGCGCCCCATTTCGAAGACGGCAAGATGGTGAAGCCGGCCTACGTCACGGTGCTCTTCAACGGCCTGCTGGTGCAGGACCACCAGGCGTACCTGGGCACCACCATCTGGCGGCAGGTGGGCAAATACACGCCGCATCCGGCCGAGGAACCGCTCAGTCTGCAGGACCACTCGCAGCCGGTCCGCTACCGCAACATCTGGATCCGGCGGGTGGCGTCCGGCGAATAAGCACGTCCTTCGCCTTAGCGCTGATTGCGGCGGTAAAGCAGAAACGCGAAGCCGCTCAGCAGGAGCAGCGGCGGCGTGCCCAGCACCAGGATGCCGGAATTGAGCACGCGGCCGCGCGCCGCGTTCAGAGATTGCGCCGTGCGGTAACACAGAGCGCACTGCGGGAAGGCCGAGGCCGCGCATAGCAGCGCGAGCGCGGCGGCGCGCCTCAGCGGCGTCATCCCCACACGTAAAAGAGCAGCATCAGGAACAGCCACAGTCCATCCAGAAAGTGCCAGAAGATCGTACTCACGTCGATGGTGGTGCGCTTGGCCGGTCCCAGGCGCAGCCGGAACGCCTGTACGTCCACATACAGCAGCGCGCACACGCCGGCGACGAGATGCACGGCGTGCGCCGCGGTCAGGATGTAAAAGAACGCTCCGCTCGGATTGGTGGCCGCGTACACGTGCGCCGCGCGCAGTTGGATCCACGCCAGAGTCTGCCCGCCTAGAAAGAGCGCTCCGAGCAGTGTCCCGGCGGTCCACCAGGAGGTGAAGGCGTCGCGATTGTGGGAACGCAGCGCGCGCCGCGCCTTTTCCAATACCACGCTGGAGAGCAGCAGAATCGCGGTGTTGAGCCACAGCACCGGCGGCTTGTGCAGGCTGACCCAGTCGTCACCCAGCCCGCGCCGGACGACCATGGCGCTGCTGAATGCCGCGAACATCATGCCGCTCGCGGCGAGAAGAACGTAGATTCCGGTGAACGCGGCGCCGCGCGACGAACCGCGGCCCTCGTGGTTGCCGCCGCCGTCTCCCCACCCGCCCTCGGCGTCCGGTGGAAGCGGCGGCCGGCTGACGGCATCCCGCGTCAGTGACCCAGCCATATACCCCTAGGATGCATCAATTCCCCTGCGCCGTGGGCGACCGGGAAAAAGAGACCGCATGTTACCGCACCAATCGCGCGCGCCGCAGGCGATCCAACAGCGGGAAATCGCGGTCCAGGCCCGCGTTGCCTTCCTCGAAGATGCGCCCCTGATGTCCCGCGCGCATGCCGCCGCCGGAGGTCTCGCCGTAACCGCCGTACAAGCGGTCCACCACGTCCATGCCCTCCACGATTTCGCCGAGCGGCGCGAACCCCTCGCGGTCCTGCGCGGACATATCGGTGCGGCAGATAAAAATCTGGGTGGTGCGCGCACCGGGTCCGGTCATGGCGAAGGCGAACCGCCCGCGCGTGTTGGAGGCGCGCGCCGGATCGTCCGCGATGGTTGCGCCGCGCCACGCCCGCGCCACTTCCGGCCGCCCCGCGATGCCGAACTGCGCAAAGCGCGTGGTAACGCGGTAAAAGCGCGAGTCGTCGTAGTAGCCGGCTCGCACCAGGTTGTAGAAGCGGTCCGCGCCGATGGGCGCCCATGCACGCCGCGCTTCCAGAGTGAACGCGCCGCGGGTCGTCTCGATGCGCACGCGATACACCGCGGGCGCGGCCTTCCTCCAGAAGGGCGACGCGGGATCGCGCAGCGCGCGGATGTCGGCCGCGTGCGCCGCCGCCGCAACCAGCACCAGGGCTGCCAGACGCATCATCTTCCCAGTATGCGTTAGCATGGCAAGCATGTTCCGCATCGCATTCGCCGCGCTCCTGGTGTGGTTCGCCCTGCCCGGCCGCGCGGCCGATTCCCCGGCCCCCGTCGAGGGCGATTATCTTGTCCGGGATTTCGTTTTTTCGACCGGCGAGACGCTTCCCGAACTCCGCCTGCACTACACCACCCTTGGTGAACCGCGCAAGGACGCCTCCGGCAAGGTAACCAACGCGGTGCTGATTATGCACGGCACCAGCGGCAGCGGACGCAGTTTCCAGACCGCGACGTTTGCCGGCGTCCTGTTCGGAGCCGGCCAGTTGCTGGATACCAACCGCTACTTTGTGATCCTCCCCGACGACCTCGGGCACGGCGGATCCAGCAAGCCAAGCGACGGAATGCACATGAAGTTCCCGCGCTACGGCTACACCGACATGGTCCACGCCGAATACCGCCTGGTCACCGAAAAGCTCGGTGTGAATCACCTGCGGCTGGTCATGGGCACGTCGATGGGAGCGATGCATACCTGGATGTGGGGCGAGATGTACCCGGACTTCATGGACGCCCTGATGCCGCTGGCGGCGGCGCCGGTCGAAATCGGCGGGCGCAACCGCATGATGCGCCGGATGATCATCGACTCCATCACGCGCGACCCGGATTTCCACGACGGCGAATACACCGGCCCGCTGCGCGGTATGCTAGCGGCGCGGTTCGCGCTCTTCGTACTGACCTCGAGTCCCCTGCACCTGCTCCAGCAGGCGCCCACGCGCGAACAGGCAGACGCCCTCTTCGACCGCACATTCTATGGCGCGCTGGCGCGCCCTTACGATCCCAACGACCTGCTCTACCAGGTGTCCGCCTCGCGCGATTACAACCCCGCGCCGGACCTGGAGAAGATCCGCGCGCCGCTCTACGCCATCAATTCGGCCGATGACCAGGTGAACCCGCCCGAACTCGGCATCATGGAGCGCGAAATCCAGCGCGTAAAGCGGGGCCGCTACATCTTACTGCCGATTACGGACCAGACCCGCGGCCACGGTACGCATTCGCTCCCCGCCATCTGGGGCAAGTACCTGGACGAACTGCTGCGGGCATCGGAAAAGTAGGCAGTTGCCCCATGCGGATCGCGCCTCTATTCGCCGCCTGCTGTTGCGCGATGAGCGCCCAGACGCTTCCCCTGCCCGGGAAACTGGATCTCGCTCCGCCCGCGCCCGCCATCCGCAAACCGGTTCAGCCGGGCCATTTTCTGGAATCGGTGGGCCACCGCGGCGCCATGCTCGGCACCGAAGACGGCGTCTTTGAAGCCTGGCTCAATCCCATCAAGCTGGCGCGCGACTTCCGCCTCTCGGTATTTTTCGATGGCGCGCTCGAACCGCTGGATCTCGCCGGACTGGCCGAAACCGTTGCGGTCTCGCCCGGGCGCGTCACCATCACGCACTCGCACGCGGCGTTCACCATCCGGCAAACGTGGATCGCGGCCGTCGATTCCCCCGTGCTGCTGGTGTTGCTCGATATCGATACCAACCGCCCGCTGCGTCTGCGCGCCAGCTTCATACCGGAGATGAAGCCGATGTGGCCGGCGAGTTTCGGCGGCCAGAGCAGTTCGTGGGACGACGATCTGCACGGCTTCGTTCTTGGCGAAGGGCTGCGCCGCTACTCTCTTGTAATCGGTTCGCCGCTCTTCGCCACGCACAGCGAGCAGATCGGCCACCAGCTACCCTCGCGCCGCATCCTCGCCGAGATGGAGCTGACCCCCGAAATCTGCCGCGACCATACCATCCCGATCGTATTCGCCGCCTCCCCTAAAGGCTATCGCGAGGCGCTCGCCGGAGCCGCGCGCATCGTGCGCGAGTCCGACGATTACTACCGCGCTTTCGACGCCCGCACGCTGCGCGTCCACGTGCCCGATGCCGTGCTCCAGGATGCCGCAGGCTGGGCGCGCTACGCGCTGGACAAGGGTTGGGCGTGCAACGAGGGCGCCGGCTGCGGACTGGTCGCCGGCTATGCCGCGTCCGGCGAAAGCCAGCGTCCCGGCTTCGCATGGTACTTCGGCGGCGACGCGCTCATGAACTCCTGGAGCGTGCTGGACTACGGCGATTTCGAGCGAGTGCGCGGCATCCTCGAGTTCCTGCGGGAGCACCAGCGCGCCGACGGCAAGATCGAGCACGAACTCACGCAGAGCGCCGCCCTGCTCGATTGGAGCAAGTACCCCTACGGCTACTATCACGCCGATACCACCGCGCTCTACATCTACTCGGTGGCGCGCTACGTGGTGCGCTCCGGCGACACGGAGTTCCTGCGCGCGTCGTGGGACTCGGTGGACAGGGCCTACCGGTACTGCGCCGGCGCGCTCGATGACGATGGCCTGCTCTCCAACCGCAAGGCGGGAGCGGGCGCCGTGGAAACCGGTGCGCTCAGCGGCAAGGTCGCTAACGACGTGTATCTTCAGGGCGCGTGGCTGGCGGCGCTCGACGCCTACCTGCGGCTCGCGGAGATCGCGGGCAGGAATCCAGGTGATGCGGCGCGCCTGCGTGACCGCGCGCGGCAGACGCTGAACGGCTGGTTCGTCGAGCCGGGAGCCCTTGCCTTCGCGCGCCTCACTGACGGCGCCATGTATCCCGCCCAATCCGCGTGGCAGGGGCTCGCGCTGGCTCTCGGCGGACTCGACCCCGCGAAATCGGCGCGCGCCGCGGCGCGCATGAGCCGCACGGAACTCTCCACTCCGTGGGGCGCGCGTCTCTTCGCCACCGACAGTCCCAACTACGATCCGCTCAGCTACAACGATGGCAGCGTCTGGCCCTTCGTCACCGGCTTCGCGGTGCTCGGCGAGTATCGCAATCATCAGGCGGACGGCGGCTTGCGCCATCTGTACGGCACCGCGGCCATGACCGGACTCACCGGCGCCGGTTTCATCCCGGAGTACCTGAGCGGCGAGCGTGCGCAGGCGCTGCCGCATGCCGTGCCGCACCAGTTGTTCTCCTCCTCGGCGGTGATTCACCCGTTGGTCAGCGGGATGCTCGGGCTCGATGGCGACGCCCTGCGCCATACGCTCGCAGTGGCGCCGCACCTGCCGCAGGGGTGGACCGTGGAGTTCGAGCGCTACCGCGTCGGCCGATCCGTGGTTTCCGGCACGATAGCGCGCGTCCGGGGAGAGACCCGGGTCGCGCTCGAAATCGCCGGCGATCCCCTCTCGGTCACCATCTCGCCCGCCTTCGCGTCCGGCGCCACGGGGGCTTCCGCCACGCAGGGCGGCGCACGCATTCCGGTCGAGGTCGAGTCCACCCCGGGCGACACGCACGTGACGGTTCGCACGGCCCCGGTCTCGCGAATCGATGCCGTGATCCGCGTCACCGAAGCCGCCGAAGCCGCGCCGGTGCTGGTCAGGCCGGAGCCCGGCGATCCCGCGCGTTAGGCGACCGCTCGCTCACGGTCGCGGCTCGTTTCCGAGCCGCGCGCGTTAGCAAGCGGTTGGCACACCGAACCGAACCTGCCGGTCAAAGCGTTAGTGCGCTTTTGCGGATTGCAAAGGGAGCCCACCGGGTCTAGGATAAAGGCAGAGGGTATCGAGATGGGAATGTCCGCATTGTCGATTCCACTCCTTCTCGCCTGTGCCTTGCCCGCCGCTCTGCCCGCTCAGGAAGCTATGCCCATGATGAGCTCGGTGGAACCCACGTCGGGCAAAGCCGGCGATGTCCTGGTGGTCCGAGGCGCCAACCTGGGGGCCGACCGCGTGGCCGCGGTCTATCTGACGGACGGCAAGCTTGACTTCAAAGTTGCCGTCATCGAACAGACCCCCACCGCGATCCGCTTCCGCATACCGCCCGATGCAAAACCGGGACGCCTCGCCCTGATGGTGCTCACCAGGGAGGCGTCTCCGAAACTGGTGGAAGAACCCGTGAAGATTACGGTCGAGCCGGAGACCACGAGTGCGGCGAACGCTCCGCCGCCGCGCGGGGCGATCGCGGCTCGCTGGAACGGTTCAGCCGGGAGGTGATCCCATGTTTGACAGTCTGGAAGACAAGATCAAACGGGACGATGCCGCGGAAATCTCCCGCAGAGAACGAATCGTAAAGGGGGTGGTCATCACCATCCTTTCGATTGTGCTGTTCGGCGGGCTCTTCTTCGCGGTTCGGCTGGTGGGAACCTGAGTCGCGCGGTCAGATGCCGCGCGCGGCTTCCCGCCGCATGAGCGTCCAGAGCGCCTCCACGTGCTCGCGCTCGGTGAGCAGCGAGCCGATGGAGACCCGGACCATCCATCGCCCGTCGAGGATGGCCGGCGTGAGATAGGCGGCGCCGGAGCGATTGACGCGGCCGGCCCAGTCCTGGGTGTGCCGGTCGAGATCCTCGCCCGTGATGCCCGCCGGCTCGTGACGCACGCAGATCGTCTGTAGCGGCACCGGCGCCAGCACGCGCCAGTCCGGAGCGCCGCGCACCGCGCCGGCGAACCACCCTGCGTTATCGAGATCGCGGCGAAGGCGCCGCTGCAAGCCGGCGATGCCTTGCTCGCGCAGCAGGAACCACACCTTCAGCGCGCGCATGCGGCGTCCCAGCGGCAAGCCCCAGTCGCGCAGATTCTTCACCTTTTCATCGGCGGCGGTGCGCAGGTAACTCGGGCTGGTGCTCATCACGCGGATCAGCGTCTGGGGATCGCGCACGTAGTATAGGGAGCAATCGAACGCCACCCCGAGCCACTTGTGCGGATTCAGCACCAGCGAATCGGCGCCTTCGATCCCGTCCCACATCCAGCGGCACTCCGGCAGGATCATCGCGCTGCCCGCCATGGCCGCGTCCACGTGCAGCCACAGCCCGTGCTCGCGTGCGATGTGCGCCATCGCGGCGATGGGGTCGAGCGCGGTCGTCGCCGTCGTCCCCGTGGTCCCGACGATGGCGCACGGCTTGCGCCCGGCGGCCAGGTCCTCGCGGATGGCCGCGTCCAGCGCCTCGGGACGCAGCGCGTATTTTTCGTCGTGGGCCACGTGGCGGACGTTCTCGCGTCCGAAGCCCGCCAGCAGCGCGGCTTTGTCCACCGAACTGTGGCTGTGCGCGGAAGTGTAGACCACCAGCGGCGCGGTCTCCGCCTGCAAGCCGCCGCGCGCCAGGGAGTAGCCGGTGGCCCGCTCGCGCGCGCACAACAGCGACACCAGGGTGCAGGTGGAAGCCGTGTCCTGAATCACACCGCTCCACGCGTCCGAAAGTCCGGTCGCGCGCCGCATCCAATCCGTGACCACCTCTTCGAGTTCGGTCAGCGCGGGACTGGCCTGCCAGTTGAGCCCGAGCACGCCGAGCCCGGTCGAGACATAGTCGCCCAGTACGCTCGCCAACTCGCCGTTCGACGGGAAGTAGCCGAAGAAGTTCGGGTGCTGCCAGTGGGAGAGCCCGGGCAGAATGATGCGGTCGAGATCGGCCAGGATCTCCTCCATCGGCTCGCCTTCGACGGGCGGGTGCGCGGGCAGCGCGGCGCGGATCTCCCCAGGGGCGGTGCGCGCCATTACGGGCCGCGCGGCGACGCCGGCGCGATAGTCGGCGATGTAGTCGATAATGCGGTGGCCGAAGCGGCGGAATTCCTCGGGTGTCATAGAATCAGCTCCACGGTAACTTAAGGCAGTTTGTACCAGATGGGCAACTCGATCGCGGCGTAGCTGGTGGCGGTCCGCGCCAGGAAGTGGACCCGCACGCCCGGCTGGCAGTTCGCGCGGATCACCGCGTGGGTGTAACGCACGCCGTCCTCCACCACCCGCATGCTGGTGTCCACGCAGGGGTCGGACGTGATCAACTCGGCGCGCCCATCGGGCAGCGCGACCGTGAATGCTTCGCCGGGCGAGGCGTTGCCGTCGTGGTCGGTTTCGTCGAGGATTTTGAAATTCGCCGCCGCCGGCGCCGGCGGGTACACCGGAATCTCGATTGCCAACCCCAGCGCGCGAATCTCGACGGACCCGGGCTGCGTGCCGCTTGCCGTGAACGTCACCGGTACGACGGCCGATGCCCCCGGCAAAATCGCGGGCACTCGCGCGGTGGGAAGGGCGAAGCGCACGCCAGGCGTGGGGCTCTCCCACCTGGCGATGGCCGGTTCGCTTCGCTCCGCGCCCTTGTTCCAGAAGCGCAGGCGTAATTTCACCGGCGCGCCGGCGGTCGCCCAGCCGCCCTCGGCGAACTCGTAGCCGGATAGTGCCATCACCGGCCCGGCCCCGATCCCGACTTCGTACTCGCCGCCATCCACGTCGAACGTGAGCCGCCCCTGCGGATCCGTGCGCTGCACCGCGCGGCGGACCTTGCCGTCGGAGAGCCGGATGTAGGTGACGGTGTGGCTGGTGCTCGGCGGGAACAGGTGCGGCGAAGTCACGCTCAGCCGGACCTCGGGGATGGCCGCGCCGCCGGGCAGCCATTCGCGGACCACCGAGTGGAAGCCGCGCGCGGACACGTCATCGAGCTCCGTGAGTCCCGGGCGCTTGCGGTTCGAGATCGCCTCCCATCCCCAAATAGTGAAGTTCGGGTACGGGTCGGCGTGATCGAAGGTGGCGGGCTTCGCGGGCGAATCGCCGAACGCGCCGAGGTCGAAGTCGAGCGCCGCCGCCACGTCCGCCGAGTTGAACAGGCGCGTGCTGACCGACTCGTGATCGATGCGCAGATCCTCCAGCGCGGTATCGGTCTCGAAGCCCTCCGGGCCCACGGCGGCGGACCGCGCGGGCATCAGCGCGCTGGCAACCGCGATCAGGTCCGGGGCTTTGGATGCCTCCCAGAGCGCGAGGAATCCGCCGCTGCCGTATCCGGATACGGCGCGGTGTCCCCGGCCGGCCACGGTACGCAGCGTGCGGTCCACGCGGTCGGCGAGTTCGGCGAGGTACAGCGGATAGTTCCCCGCGGTTTCGGCCGGACCCGAGTCGACCACGATGGCGTCGTGCTTCGCCACCCAGGCGGACACCTCGGCGGCGCGCGCGTCTTCCCCGGCTTCATAGCCGTGCAGCCAGTAAATCACCGGGTAGCGCTTCTGCGATGCGGCGTAGCCATCCGGCAGGTACACGTGGTAGCTCGACATGCGGCCCATCACCTGGCTGAAATGGGTCTGCTGCTGCGCGCAGAGCAACAGCGCGGAAATCAGGCTGCCGGCAAGAAGTCGCACTACTCTTGTTGGTACCACACCGGCGCCGGTGTGTCCCGCGACGGCGCGATCAGGGCAGCGCCACCATCGCGCGGAAGTCCCAGCCCGGCGTGGTGTCCGTACGGGTGCCGGCGATCGCGCCATGATTGTCCAGCCAGTAGTAATTGGAACTGTTCTCGACCTTGAACTGCCGCCCGCTGGCCGGGTCCACCACGTCCACCGTTCCCAGGATGGCGTTCTCCCTCCGCCGGCTGATTTCGTCGTCGACCCGGTTGCGGTAATTAAACGTATCGGTGATGATCTTCGACACTTCCTGCTGGGTCTGCGCCACGATGCGCGAGGTCGCCGCGGTGACGTTCTGCTGCATGGCCATCCACTGCGGATTGTCCTGGTAGGTGGCGAGCATGTGGGCGAGCACTTCCCGCGCGGCAGGACCCTGCGCGGCCGCCGCGAGGTATCCGTACAGGTACTCGACGTGCCAGATCGCCGAGGGCGAGCCCGCCATGCCGGCGCGCAGAGAACCGGCCAGGTAGTAGCCTTCCGCGGGCTGTCCGTTCTGCCGGCAGGTGAAGGTCGTCTCCCCGGTGCGGATCTGCATGATGCCGCCCGCCGCGGCGAGCCCGCTCATCAAGCGGTTGAGCGGCGCGTCGGCGTCGGGACGATCGCGCGCGCCGGTGAACTCCAGGCCCGTGCAACCGCGCGCCGCGATGCCGCTCACGTACTGTTGCGCGAACTGCGTGCCCGGCGTGTAGCGGCGCACCATCATGTTCACGCCGTATCCCGGCGAATACCAACTGCCCTCGCGGAAGCCGGTCATGGCCAGCATCTGGTTCGGTTCGGTGAAGGTGGGCAGGTCCGGATCGCCTCCGGTCACCCGGATGCGCCCGTCCGGCGACGTGGCGCGCACGGTTTTGCGGATGTCCACCGCGGCGAAGCGGAACGCGCCGCCATCCACGGTCCAGCCGGCGGGCACTTCCAGGCTGAAGGCGTTCTCCTTGGGATCCTGCCAGCGAACCCACCGCGGATTCCCGCCCGCCGTGCCCGCCGCCGCGCCCGCCGTTGCCGCGCCCGACGCGCGGAAACTGGCGAAGATGCGGGCGAACGTTTCGGATTGGGCGCGAAAAGAGGCGCCGGGTGCTGCGGCGATGTAGAGGAAGCCGGCCGCGCCTTTCGCGCTCGGCACCCACCCGAAGCCGGCGACTGCGGCGCGCTCCGCCGTCACTGCCGCCAACCGCACGGAGTTGCCCCCCGAAGCAGGCACGGCGCGCCACGCCGCGTCGAACCCGGCCTTCGCCGCTAGGCTCCGCAGCGCCCCGCCGGCGGAGCGCGCATCGAGCGTCCCCGGCACCCACACCGGCCATACGATCGCCTGCTGCCCTGCCGGACCGTTGGCCGTGACGCGCCCGCTGCCGGGGTCGCCCGCGACCCGCCAGCCCGCCGGGGTCTGCAACGTGAAGCCCGCCGGGTCCGTGTGGGTGGTCCAATCGGCGCCGCCCGCCAGAAGCGGGCCTAGGAGAAGAGATATGGCCAGAGTACGCATGAATGCCTCGTACACTGTATCGGCTGGAATTGTAGCGGATTGACCGGCTCGCGCCTACGGCGGACGGTGACCGTACATTTCGCGCACGTAGGCAGGACGCTGGCTGTACAAGTCGCGGTTCGAGTTCGCTGCTAAGTCCAACGTTTGCAATCGCCCCGTCCCGGCGAGCCGCGTGCTCCATCCGGGGCATGACTTCCAACGAATTGCAGCCCTTCATCGATGCCGCCAAGGAACGCGGCGCCGGCGACGACTTTCTGGCCGCCCTGCTCACCCGCCGCGGTTGGCCCGCCGCCGACGTTTACTCGGCCCTCGGCGAGTGGTGGGAGCGCCGCACCGGAGTGACGGTG
>JBBIQR010000007.1:18926-45834 GCA_037442245.1 Candidatus Solibacter sp.
ACGCGGTCGCCGTGCCCGCCACCTACAACTTCCGCTCCACCGTCACCTGGCAAATGGCCTGCATCCTGGTCGCGATGCCGGTCTACCTGTGGGTGATGCGGATCATCCTGCGGGAGACCCGCGCGAATCCCGAACGCGTCGAGTCCGGCGTGCGTAAGTGGCTCACTTACATCGCGCTGCTGCTTGCCGCGACCGGCGTGGTCTGCGACCTGGTGACCTTCGTCGACTTTTTCCTGCGCGGCGAACTCACCATACGGTTCGTGCTCAAGTGTGCGGCGGTGCTGGGGATCTGCGGATCGATCTTCTGGTATTACCTCGGCTTCCTGCGCGGGCGCACCGCGAGCGGTCTTTTCGCCGGCCTGGCGGTGGCGGGCGCCGCGGCGGGATTTCTCTTCGGGATGTCGTTGACCGGCACCCCCGGCGTGCAGCGCCACATCGCGGCCGATTTCCGGCGGGTACAGGACCTGCGCTCCATCGCGGGTGCGGTCAATGGGATGACGCCGCTGCCGCGCTCGCTCGCCGAAGCTGCCGCCGCGCGTCCCGCGCTGCGCGTGAGCGATCCCGAGACCGGCCGCCCGTACGAGTACACGCTGAAATCCGGCACGGCGTTCGAACTCTGCGCGGCCTTCGCCGCAGCGGACGATGTCCGCGCGCGGGCATACGGCAGCGAGTTCTGGTCGCACCCGCGGGGCCGCGCTTGCTTCGCGTTCGAGACGGGCCGTCCCGTGCCGTGGTAGGACCGCGGCGCCGCCTGCCGCCCTCGATATGGCTGGATCTGCCATATAGATATGGTATTTTTGGCTGTATGAAGAAGACTCTCCACATTGACGAAGTTACCCTTCGCGATGCGAGAATAGCCTGCGGCGCGCCGACCGATACCGAAACCGTGCGGCTCGGCCTGGAAGCGCTGATCCGGCGCGCGGCCTACGAGCGGCTGCGAAAGCTGCGGGGTAGCGAGCGTGGGGCGGCGGACGTGCCGCGGCGTAAGACGGGAGCCGCCAAGACAAGAACACTCGCCTGATGGTTCTCGTAGATACTTCCGTCTGGCTCCGCTTCCTCGCGAACCGGGTGCCCTACGCCGCGGAGTTGGACCGCCTGCTCGTAACCGGCGACGCTGCCGGCCACGAACTGGTGCAGGGCGAACTGCTGATCGGCGATCCCGGTGGACGCCGCCGGTTCTTGCAGGCGTATGACCTGATCTACCGCGTTCCGGCCGTCGCCCACGCGGAGGTTGCCGAATTCGTCCGCTTCCACGGGTTGCACGGCAGGGGCATTGGATGGATCGATGCGCACCTGCTCGCTTCCGCCCTCGCCGCCGGTGTGGCTCTCTGGACCGCGGACCGTCCGTTGTCCAGGTTGGCGGGTGAACTCGGGGTGGGGTACCCGATGCCCAGACTCTAGAAACTCCGCGGGCGCGCGCTACTTCCGCGGCGGCTCCTCCTTGCCGGGGATCAGGTACGGAAACGCCGTGATGCGCAGCCTGGCTGCTCCGTAGGGCACCATCGTGACCGTCTCTTCCGGGCGCCGGCTGGTCACCGGACTCACCGGAATCGGCGCGGGCGAATCCTCCACCAGTTGCCACTGCGGCACGCGGCGCGCCTTCGCCGTAATCTCGACCGGAGCATCCATCGCGGTGAACGGCTGCCGCGCCAGCGGCCGCTCCTTGACGGTGAACGCGCCGGCGAAATTCGCAGGATCGGCCACCAGTCCGTAGTTCCACGGCGACGCCGGGTAGATCTCCCAATCCGCCGCCGGACCCGTCTGCCGGATCTTGTGCCAGCTTTCGCTCACCCGCAGCGAATACACCAGGGGACCGCGCTCCACCGCGATCGAGTTGTTGTACCAGTGGCTGAGCCGCACCGCCATGGGGAAGCGCACCTCGACCCGGTCGCCCGCATGCCACTCGCGCTCGATCCGCACGAAGCCGCCGGCCTGCACGCCCGGCACGGCGGCGCCGTTCACCGCGACTGTCGCGTCCGCGGCCCATCCGGGAATTCGCAGCGCCACCGGGAACACAGCCGCGCGCGCCGGCCGGACCGTGAGGACGACGTTTTCGCGGAAGGGATACCCGGTCTGCTCTTCGATACTTACCGCGACGCCGCCGCGCACCGTGGTAGAGACCTCGCTCGGCCCGTAGACCACCGCGGCGAGCCCTTCGTCCGGCGTCGCCATCCACAGGTTCGCGGCCAGCTTGGGCCAGCCCTGGTGCATGTTGGCGGTGCAGCATCCGAAGTTCGGCTCCAGCCCGAAGATGTTGGACTCCGGTCCGTTCGTGGCCCAGCGGTGATTGGAGATGGAGCACATGATCTGGTTGGCCTGCTGATCGTACTGGTGCGCCCAGAGGTCGGGCGAAAGCGTGGCGGGCAGCGCGTTGTACGCGATCTTCTCCAGGCGGTCGCCGAAGCTTGGCTCGCCCAGGATCGCGAGGTCCTGCTCCAGCGAGAACATGGCCTCCACCACGGCGCACAGTTCCGTGCCCTGGCTGGGGTCGCGGCCCGCGTAGTGCTCGTCGGCCGAGAAGATGCCGTTCGGCTGGCCGTGATAGCGGTCGAGCGCGCGCAGCATGGTATCGGCGGCGGCGCGGTCGGCGGGATCGCCCGTGACCAGCCACCACACGGCCGCGGCCTTCAACGCCATGGCGTTGTTCACGCCGTGCGTGGAGAGGTTGGTCTGGCCGCGCGGGACGAGTTCGGTGGTCTTGAAATCGGCGAACTGCGCTTCCCAATCGTGCCCCTGCCGATGCAGCTTGCGGGCGAGATCGAGCAGGCTCGCGTCGCCGGTGCGGTTGTAGAGCCAGAGCACGCTGAGTACTTCATCGTGCCAGCGGAAAATGGCCCACTCCTTCAACGGACGCTGGTCGAGGTGCGCGAGTTGGTAGGCGAAGTACTTGCGCATGGCGGGAATCACGCGCGCATCCCCGCTGGCCTCCTGGTACTGCATCAGCGCTTTGAGCATGACGTAGTTGGGCCACCAGTCGGTGTTCTTCGCCGGGCCGATCCAGCCTTCGGGCGATTGATGATCGAGCGCCCAGTCCATCCACTTGCGGACTTTCGCGATGAGGACCGGGTCCTTGGTCAGGTAAGCCAGCGGCACCAGGCCATCCAGGAAGTACGGCCCGCGTTCCCACCCTTCTCCCGTACCGCCCAGCCAGGCGCTATTCGGTCCCAGGTCCGGCCAGAACTCGTCGAGGTGCCCGCTGAGTCCGGCCGCCTGAATCTGGAGCTGTTCCAGCAGCCAGCCCTTCGGCTCGACGCTGCCCAGCGGCAGCAGGTTGAACGCGTTCGGCTGAAGGGGCGCGCGGTTGGGCGTGGCGGCCTGCAGCGCGAGCGCGGCGGCAAACAGGGCGAGGGTGCGCATCGCCTTCAGTGTATCCCGCGTGCGGCCCGGTTTCGCCGGTCAGCGAATCTGGATGTTGACTCCGTCCTGCGTGGATACGCCGCCCACCGAGACCGTGACCGCCACCGTGCCGAACACGCGGTCCGGGACGATCACGTTGACCTGCATGACTCCGGCGGAAAAGCCGGGGATGCCGCCCGCATACTGCACCTGTGCCGCGGCGCCCCCGATGGTGACCGCGACGGGCGCCAGCGCCGTGGGCGCGGGGTTGGAGTTCACGGCGCCGTCCGTGCCCGGCGGATTCGTCTGGCCCTCGCCGGTGACGAACAGGGTGAGAGTCTCGCCGGCGCCGGTGGCGTGTCCGGGTCCGTTGCGCGACCCGTCCTGATTGATCGCCAGCGCTTGCCCGATGCCCGAGGAATCGGCGGTGAACAATCCGGGCGCTACCTGGGCGACGCTCACGCCGAACGGCGCGGAGACCGCCGCCGCGGTCTCGACCGTGACCTGCGCGGTCGCGCCGCCGATGCCGTAGGGCACGGCCGCGCCCACCTGGTTCGTCGTGGCGTACAGCATGGGCGCCGTCTGCCCGTTGAAGGCGACGCGCCGCACGCCATCGAGGCCGCTGCCGTAGAGCGTGACGATTTCGCCGGGCGCCGCCGGGCCGCTCAAATTGCTGGCGGCGTTCGTCACCGCGGCGATGGAGACGCTCGTGGCAACCGGGCGCAGGAGGCGAATGGCGCCGTTGCCGGAGTCGGCCACATAAAGGTTGCCGGCCGCATCCAGCAGCAGTCCGGCGGGTTGATTGAGGCGCGCCGCCGCGGCGAGGCCGCCATCTCCCGCGTAGCAGCAGGCGCCGTCGTATCCGGCGATGGTGGTGATGGCGCCGGAGGGGAACAGTTTGCGCACGCGGTTGTGCCCGGTATCGGCGATGTACAGGTTGCCGGCGGCATCCACCGCCACCCCGCGCGGACCGCTGAGCGACGATGCCGCTCCGGCGGCGTCGCCCGGTAGCAGATCGGTGGCGCCGTTGCCCGCAATCGTGGTGATGATGCCGCGCGCGTCGATGCGGCGTACCCGGTGGTTGCCGCTATCGGCTACGTACACGCTACCCGCGGCGTCGACGGCGACCGCGCGCGGCGCGTTGAGTTGCGCCTTCGCCGCCGGGCCTCCGTCACCCGCGAAACCGGGTGCGCCGGTGCCGGCGAGCGTCGTGATCGTGCCGGAGGGCGCGACCTTGCGCACCGCGTTATCCGCCGTGTCGGCGATGTAGAGGTTGCCGGTGGAATCGAGCACGATCCCTTCGGGGTGGTTGACGCTCGCCGCGTTGGCCGGTCCGCCATCGCCGTAATAGCTGCCGTTGCCGTTGCCGGCGTAGGTATAGATGTTGCCGCCCGGATCGTAGTGGCGCACCCGGTTGTTGCCGGTGTCGGCGATCAGGATGCCGCCCGAAGGCGTCACCGCCACGCCGCGCGGGAACCTGAATTGCGCGCCCGAGGGATTGCCGTATTCGACGGCGAACCCGGCCACGCCTGTACCGATCACGGTCGCGATGGTTCCGTCGCCCGCGATGCGGCGGATGCGCTGATTGGCCGTGTCGGCGGCGTAGAGGTTCCCGGCGGCGTCGAAAGCCAGCGCCGCGGGCGCGTCGAGTTGCGCGGCGGAAGCGGCCGCGCCGTCGCCCGAGAAACTAGGGGCGCCGGTACCGGCGGCGATGTGCAGCACCCCGCCGGAATCCACCATCCAGACCCGGTAATCGCCCACCGCCAGACCGCTGCCGCTGCCGATGCCGCCCTGTACGAAGCAGACCGTGCCGTCGGGCCGGACGGCAACACCGGTCGGCCCTTCGAGCCGCGTGTTGACCGCGAGTTCGCCTTCGATGGCGCGTGCTCCATTTGTCGAGCCCGCCACCGTGCTGATGGTTCCGGAGGCGACCACGCGCACGCGCCCGTTGCCGAAGTCGGCGACGTAGAGGTTGCCCTTCGTGTCCACCGTGATCGCGACCGGCAGCGAGATGGCCGCGGCGGTGGCGGGTCCCTGATCGCCGCCGAACACGCCGATGCTGCCGTTGCCGGCCACCGTAATCAGGCTGCCGTCCGGAGCCAGCCGGCGGACGAGCCCGTTGAACGTGTCCGCAACGTACAGGTTCCCGGCGGCATCGAACGCGAGCCCCTCGGGATTGTTCAGCGTGGATCCCGCGATCACGTCGGAGAGCGCGCCGCCGTCGGCCACCCGCACCACCCGCTGATTCCCCGTATCGGCCACAAAGAGAGCGCCGCCGGGATCGAGCGCGACGTCGAAGGGCCGGCTCAGTCCGGTGGCGGCGGTGGTGATGATACCGCCGGAGATGCGGCGCACGACGTTGGCTCCCGCATCGGCTACATAGATGTCGCCCGAGGAGGAGACCGCGATGCCCATCGGGGTGTCGAGTTGCGCGGAGAGCGCCGAGCCCAAGTCGCCCGTGTACCCGGCGCGCCCGTTGCCCGCGATGCGGGTGAGGGTGCCGGAGGAATCCATCCGGAAAATCGAGTGCAGGCTGGAGAAATAGAGATTGCCGGCCGCATCCGCGGTGACGCGCGCAGGGTCGCCGATGGCGGCGCTCGTCGCGGCCATGGGAGTCGCGGGCGGCACGCCGCCGGCCAGCGTGGAGATCACGTACTGTTGCGCGGCGGCGCAGGTGGCGAGAATCGGCAGCAGGAGGGCGCGCATGGCGTTACATCACCATCCGCAGCCGCAGTTCGCGCAGATTGCGCAGCAGCGCGTCGGGGCGCAGGCTTTCGAGTTCCTCCGGTGGGGTGATCCCGGTCTTGACGGAGATGGCGCGGAGCCGGTTGGCGCGCGCGGCTTCGATATCCTGCGGCGCGTCGCCAATCAAGGAGACGGGAGTGCGGGCGGCGATCCACCCCTGCCGCCGCGCCTGTCCCACCGCGATCCGGGCCAGTCCGCCGCGCGTACGCGCCATCTCGCCGAAGGCTCCGAAGTGGAAGTACCCGCGCAACCCGGCCCGCTCCAGCTTGCGCCACCCGATGCGGGTCAGGTTGCCGGTGACCAGTCCGAGCAGCGCGCCGCTGCGCTCGAGCCGTTCCAGCACCGGCACCACGCCGGGACAATGTTTGCCATGAAGCATTGGACAGACGCGCAGGTAATACCGTTCCGCGGCGCGCTGGATTTCGGGCAGCGCGGCCCGAATCTCCGCGGCGCGCGCGCCCGCCGCCTTCATCATCACGGTGAGGATCGCGGGGTCGAGCATACCTTGCACCGGAATCCCGTCCGTGGTGGTCTCCAGTCCCGTGACGCGGCGCACTCCCTGCGCCAACGCCTCGCGGTGATGCGGGCCTGCCCGCCGGACCAGCGTCCCGTCGATATCGAACAACACCAGAGCCCGGTAGATCACCTGCAACTGAAATGATAACAAGGGCCGCTACAATGGGAGCGTGAAACCGCAATCGTTCCGTGTCGGATTGCCCCAAATGGCGTGTTCGGCCGATGTGGAAGCCAACCTCGCCAAGGCCGAAGAGTTGATTCGCGAGACGGCGCGGCGCGGCGCGCAGATCATTTGCGTGCAGGAACTATTCCGCTCGCAGTACTTCTGCCAGACCGAGGCGATCGAAACGTTCAACCTGGCCGAGCCGGTGCCGGGTCCCACCACCGGAAGCTTCACGCGTCTGGCGCGCGAGTTGGGGGTCGTACTGATCGGTAGCATCTTCGAACGGCGTATGGCCGGCGTCTATCACAACACGGCATTCGTGGTGGACGCGGACGGCACGCTGCTCGGCCTCTACCGCAAAATGCACATCCCCAACGATCCCCGGTTCTACGAAAAGTACTACTTCACGCCCGGCGATCTCGGGTTCCGCTGCTTTGAGACGCGCTATGCGCGCATCGCGCCGCTGGTGTGCTGGGATCAGTGGTATCCCGAGGGAGCCCGGTTGGCGGCGCTACAGGGAGCCGATATCCTGTTTTATCCCACGGCGATCGGATTCCACGAGTCGGACGCCGCCGAGGCGCGGTACCAGCAGGAAGCGTGGGAAACAATTCAGCGCGCGCACGCCATCGCCAACGGTGTCTACGTGGCCAGCGTGAATCGCGTCGGGTACGAGGGTCCGGCGGACGACGGTTTGCGGTTCTGGGGTGGCAGCTTCGTGGCCGATCCGCAGGGGCGCGTGCTGGCCAAAGCCGGCGATGGCGAGGAGATCCTGGTGGTCGAGTGCGACACCGCGCGGATCGAGCACGTGCGGCGCAACTGGCCGTTCCTGCGCGACCGGCGCATCGATGCCTACGGCGGGATCACGTCTCGCGCGATCGATTGAGGGCAGGGCCGGGAGAGCCATGAAACCAGCGGATTTTCGAATGCCCGCCGAGTGGGCGCGGCACGAGGCCACGTGGATCGCGTGGCCGCACAACCGGGAGGATTGGCCGGGGCGGTTCGCCCCCATCCCCTGGGTGTACGGCGAGATCGTGCGCAAACTGAGCGCCGTCGAAACGGTGCGCATCCTGGTGCGGGACGAGGCGCTCGAGCGGCAGGCGCGGCGCGTGCTCGAAAAATGCGGCGCCCGCATGGCAGCCGTCGAGTTCCTCCGCCGCGAGACGGACCGCGTCTGGACCCGCGACTACTGCCCGCTGTTCGTGAAGGATGCCGCGGGAGATCGCGCGCTGGTGGCATGGCGGTTCAACGGGTGGGCCAAGTATCCGAACCACCGGCGCGACGCCGCGGTGCCCGCCTATCTGGCGAAGCGGCGGAAACTGCCCGCATTCACCCCGGGGATGGTGCTCGAGGGCGGCAGCATCGACGTCAATGGCGAAGGGCTCCTGTTGACCACCGAGGAGTGCCTGCTCAGCGACGTGCAGCAGCGCAATCCCGGGGTGCCGCGCGAGCAGATCGAGGCGCGGCTCGGCGAATACCTCGGGGTGCGGCAGGTGATCTGGCTGAAAACCGGGATCGCGGGCGACGATACGCACGGCCACGTGGACGATCTGGCGCGCTTCGTGAACGCGGAGACGGTCGTGCTGGTGGCGGACGCGGACCCGGCGGACGCGGTCACCCTCCGGCGCGCGGGTTTGCGGGTGGTCCGCCTGCCCATGCCGCGTCCGCTGTTCTTCTCCGGCGTGCGCGTGCCGGCCAGTTACGCGAATTTCTACGTCGCCAATGGGCTGGTGCTGGTGCCAACCTTCAACGATCCCAACGACCGCGCGGCGCTGAACACTCTGGCGAAACTCTTCCCGGACCGTGAGGTGACCGGCATCAACTGCACGGAGCTGATCTGGGGTTTTGGTGCCCTGCACTGCATGACCCAGCAGGAACCGGCGTAGAAATCGCTTGCCAATAGGCGAATAAAAAGCGAAAATAACGGTATGGCCCTCGTCGGGATTGCGCGGCTGGCGGCCGAAAGCCGGCTGCTCGAAGCCAAGCGCGCGGTGGAGTATTTCGAAATCCCCACCCGCTCCATCCTCAACCGCACCAGGCCCAACATGCCGTTTCAGTGGACCATCAACCCCTACCGCGGGTGCGAGATCGGCTGCAAATACTGCTACGCGCGCTACACCCACGAGTTCATGGAGATGGACCCGGACTCCTTCGAGGACCGGATCTACGCCAAAACCGCCCCCGCCGTCCTGCTGCGGCAGGAGTTGGCGCGGGTCGACAAGCGGGAACCGATCGCGATGGGCACCGCGACAGATCCCTACCAGCCGGCGGAGCGGCGCTTCGAGCGCACGCGCGCCATCCTGCAGGTGTTCGCTCGCGAACGCGGATGGCGCCTGAGCATCACCACCAAAAGCGACCTGATCCTGCGCGACCTGGACCTGCTGCGAGAGATCGGGCGGCGCAACCTGCTCTCCGTGCAGATCACGATCACGACCGTGGACGAGCGGCTGGCGCGGCTGCTGGAACCGCGTGCGCCGCGCGCCGAACTGCGGCTCGATACGGTGCGCCGGTTGCGCGCGGCCAACGTGTGCGTAGGCGTCTTCCCGAACCCGATCATGCCGGGGATCACCGATTCGGAGACGTCGCTCGACGCGGTGGCTCATGCCGCCAAACAAGCCGGCGCGTATTACTTCGGCGGTGGTCCGCTGTTCCTGCCGGCGGCGGCGCAGCAGGTGTTCCTGCCGTTCGTCGAAAAGGAGTTCCCCCTGCTCGCCGCGCGCTATCGCGAGACGTTCGAGCGCGGCGTGCACCTGAGCCGCCGCTACAAGGAGGCGCTGGCTGAAAAGGTCCGGCGGGTGCGCGCGCGCTATCAGCTCACCAGCGGTCCCGTGGAGTACCGCCCGGAGCTTTGGGTGGATGAAGAGCAGATGTCCCTGTTTCCGCTAACCTGAAATCTGGATGGATCTGGCCGAGTTCGACTATCACCTGCCCGAGGAGCGGATCGCGCAACAGGCGCTGGAGGACCGCGCGGCGTCCCGCATGCTCGTAGTCGATCGCGCCGCCGGACGCTGGGAGGATCGCCGATTCCGCGATCTGCCCGCATACCTGCGGGCGGGCGATTGTCTGGTGCTGAACGATTCGCGCGTGTTCCCGGCGCGCCTGTTCGGGCACCGCGCGGGGGTGCGGTCGCTGCCGGTGGGCAAACACAATCCCAAGCGGGACGAGAATCTCAGCCGGAGGGTGGAGGTGTTCCTGCTGCGTCCGCTGCCTGGCGACGGGCGGGAGTGGCAGGCGCTGGTGCGTCCGGGGCGCAAGATGCGGGTGGGGGAGCGGCTCCACTTCGAGGGCGGCTTGGAGGCCGAAATCACCGCCCGCGGCGAGTTCGGCGAGCGCACCGTGCGCTTTGCCGGCGAGGAAGATCCCTGGACGGCATTCGAGCGCATCGGGCACGTGCCGCTGCCCCCGTACATCAAGCGTCCCGACCAGGCGGCGGACCGCGACCGCTACCAGACCGTGTTCGCGCGCGAACGCGGCTCGGTGGCGGCGCCCACCGCCGGGCTCCACTTCACCGCCGAGGTGCTGGAGCAGTGCCGCGCGTCCGGGGCGGAGATCGCCTGCGTGACGCTGCACGTCGGGTTGGGCACGTTTCAACCGCTGCATGACGAGCAGGTGGAAGCCGCGCACCTGCACTCCGAGCACTACCACGTCCCCCCCGCTACGGTGGAGGCGCTGGAGCGCGCGCGCCGCGTGGTGGCGGTGGGGACGACGGCGGTCCGCACCATCGAAACCGCGGCGCGAACCGGCGAACTCGAGGGCGAAACGGACCTGTTCCTGTATCCGGGCGCCGAATTCCGCCGCGTAGGCGCGATCCTGACCAACTTCCACCTGCCGCGCACCAGCCTCCTGCTGCTGGTCTGCGCCTTCGCCGGAAAAGAATTGACCCTCGAAGCCTACCGCCACGCCGTCCGGGAGCAATACCGGTTCTACTCGTATGGGGACTGCATGCTGGTGGTGTAGGCAGAAGACAGGAGTCAGGAGTCAGAATTCAGAATTATGAAGGCGCGCGGGACTATTCTGTCTTCTGCCTTCCTACTTCAACAATCCCCCCAACTGCGCAATCGGTACCGCTCCTTCCTTCAGCGCCGCGTCGTGGAAGGCTTGCGGATTGAAGGCCGAGCCGTGCTTCTGGCGCTGGTCGTCGCGCAGTTTGGTCCAGGATCTCCAGCCGACGTAGTAAGTCGGGAGTTGGGCGGAGGATAACTTCGCCCGCTGCAGTTTGGCCGTGGCTTCCTCCTGCTCCTGGAAGGTCTGCTTGGTCATCAGGTCGAGCGCTTCCTGGTCGCTCATGTTCAGCATCTGCAGCCGGATATCGAGGACCGTGTTGGCGAGCACCCGCAGTTCCTCCTTGGCGAACGTGAGCGCCAGTTCGGGCGACTGGTCGAGGAAGCCGGCGTCGAGCATCTCCTGCGTGATGTACTGCGCCCAGCCCTCGATATAAGGACCGTTGCCGAAGATGCCGCGCAGCAGCCGGCGGCTGGCGGGTTGCACCCCGTTGGCGTACTCGAACTGCACGTAGTGGCCGGGCATCGCTTCGTGGATGGTGAGCAGCTTGAGTTTGTAGAAGTTGTACTCGCGCAGCTTGCTCTCGGCGCGCTCGGCGGGCCAATCGGCGGGGATGGGCGTGATCCAGTAAAACGCGCCGAGTTGCGGTTCCAGCGCCGGCGCCGGATTGAATCCGCCCACGGCGTAAATGCCGCGCATGAATTCCGGCGTGGGGATCACCTGCAGGTTGGCGCGCGACGGCAGCGTCAGCAGATGCTTCTGCTGCGCGAACGCGCGGGCTTCGTCCAGGTCCTTGCGCGCGTCGTCCAGATAGGATTCGGGGGTGGAGTGGTTCCTGGCGATACTGTCGAGCACCTCGCCGACGATGGTATTGATGCGCTCGCCGGTTTCCAGACCGGCATGGTCCTTGTGCGATTTGTACAGGGCGGCGTGTAGCGGCAGGGCCAACTGGAGCATGTGCACCCGCACCGCGGCGATCTGGCGTTCGGCGGATTGCAGCGTGTCATCCGCCTCGACCCCGGCCGCCATGGCCAGGCGGAACTTGATCGAGTAACGGTTGCCCAGGCGCCAGTCGTACGACGCCCGCTGCGAGAGACTCTCCCGCAGGTAACGATCGAACTTGGTCATGGCGTCGAGTGCCGGGCGCGCGGCGCGGGCATAGGCGTCGCGCAGGTCGACCGTCACCTGCGCCCGAATCTCCCGGTCCACCAGGTTCATGTTGCCCTGGTTCTCCTGCAAGGCGACCTGCATCCAGATATCCGGGGCGGAAGCCAGATTCGTGGATGCGGTGTCCAGAAAGAGCGGGACCTTCTGCAGGCGCGCGATGATCTGCCGCAGCCGGTCGGGCCGGGGCGCGTACTCCAGTACCAGAGGGCTGAACAGCGCGTTACCCAGGGTCTCGACATACATCTGCGGCGCGTGCAGTTCCGGATGGACTTCGTTCAGATCGAGTTCGGCCAGCGCGATCTGATTCTGGATGATGGCGTAATCGGCCTGCTCCTCGGCCGTTAACTGCGCAGGATTGATTTCGTCCAGGCGGGATTTGCACTTCGCATAGAACTGCCGCTGCTTCTCAAAGGCGGCCGGACTTACGTCGTCCAGCATGTTATCCAACTGCATCCCCTGATAGATATGAAGCCCGGCTGCCGTGGCGGAGGAAGGAGAAGCCGCCAGCACGCCGTACACGAAGTCGCTGGTTAATTGGGAGAGTTTCTCGGAGGGACTCTTACTGCAACCCGTGGCCAGGATCAGCAGCACTCCGGGCAGCGCAGCGTAACGAACACATTTCTGCATCGACTAGAATTGTACAACCCGGCACCGTCGATCGCAGGGCCGGCGTACCATCAGCCGACCGTAGTGCCGGGAGTCTGCGCCTGTGCGGGGACGGGTGTGGAAGCCGGCTGCGTGCGATTCAGCAACTGGAGGTGGCGCATCTCGCGCATGACCTGCGCGCGGCGTTCGTAGGAGTGGTTCCACGTCACCTGCTCGGTAATCAGGCAGCCCCAAAGCACCGCGACTGAAAGGGCGATTGCCGCCAATCCCTGTCCCGTGATCTTCGCGATTGCCATTTGCCGTTCCTCCGGCGCGTCTAGGAGCAATCCGTCTGCCAGAGTGTTCGTGCTTTGAAATCAACCGGTTTCGGCGGCGGATGTGTGACCGGGCGCCAACGGGGCGGCGTTTCGTACACGGCTGCTCAGCCGGGGGGCGGCAAGATAGCCCTTTAGTGGCAGCCCAGGCAACGGAAGTCGCGCCCGTGGCAAACCGTGCAGGTGCTCTTATCGAGATTCAGTTTGCCTGAGCTGTGCGCGCTCATGAATCCCTCTACGTGGTTGGCCGGCTTGAGGTTATCTTCCTTCGCGTGGCATTTTTCACAACTGAAAGGGTTGTCGATCTGGCTGTGGCACACGATGCAATCGGCCATTTGCGGCAGGTTCGCACGGGAAACCTGGGTGCTCTCTTCCATCCCGCGGTGGCAGGCCTCGCATACGTTCGTACCGTTCAAATGGCGCCGGATGTCGCCCGGCGGCTGTAGGTAATTCCCCTTATCGATGGCGGCGGCAATCACCGGGGCGATGTTGCCCATCTGGAGATGCTGCCGGTGGCTGAAATGAGCCACCCTGGTGGTGGGGGCACCAGGGATCTCGACGGTCTCGTGGCAGGGCAGGCAGACCTTCCGGTCGGGCAGGAGATTGTCCGCCGGGGACGTGCTGGAGCCCGCCAGGGTATGGCAGGAATTGCAGTCCGCCTGCAGTTTCAGGTGCAACTCATGGGAGAAGGGCGCGGCAGACGCCACGCCCGCCAGGAACAGGAACGCGAGCAACCGGGTCATCCCTTGTAGGTCAGCCTCCAGACGCGGTTGTTCCCGTCCTCGGAGATGAGCAGGCTGCCGTCGGGAAGTTGCAGGATGGCTACCGGGCGTCCCCAGACATCCGGCGAATCCGGACCGAGCATCCAGCCGGTGACGATGTCCTCGATTGCGCCCGAGGGCTTCCCGTTCTTGAAGGGAAGGAACGCGATCGACTGTCCCACGCGCTTGGCGCGATTCCAGGAACCGTGGTAGGCCAGGAACGCGCCGCCCTGGTAATGCGCCGGGAACATCTTGCCGGTGTAGAAGGTGTAGTCGAGCACCGCGACATGGGAGCCGAGCAGGACGTCGCCCTGAATGCTCTTGGCCACCAGGTCCGTACGTTCGCCCTTGCGCCGGGGATCTTCATTGGGACCGGAATAGGCGTAGGGCCAGCCGTAGAAGGCGCCCTTCTGAATGTGGGTGAAGTAATCGGGGACCAGATCGTCGCCCAACTCATCGCGCTCCTGAATCGCGGCCCAGAGGGTGTCCGTGCCGGGATACCAGTGAAGGCCGATCGGATTGCGCGTGCCCGCCGCGTAGATTTCCCATCCGCTTCCATCCGGATTGTAGGTGGAGATGGTGGCGCGGTGCGGATCTTCACCCGCATTGACGTTGGAGCCGGAGCCTTGCCCGACGAAGAGCTTCCTGCCGTCGCGGCTGAACAGCAGCGAGCGCGTCCAGTGACCCATCCCCATGCCCTTCAGCGAGATGATCTCCTGGCCTTCCCCCGATACCGTCTGCGTCTTTGTGTCGTACTTCCAGCGTTTGATCGACTCCGGCTCGCCCACGTAGAGGTACCCGTCGTGAATGGCGAGGCCGTAGGGTCGGGACAGGTGCTCAAGGACGGCGCGGCGTTCCTTGCCGTTCAGCACGTAGACCGTGCCCAGTGGTTCGCGCGCGCTGCCGCCGCTATCGGAGAGCAGGATCTCGTTGGATGGGCCGAGCAGCATGAAGCGTGGCTGCTTGAAGCCCTCCTGCAGGATCTCCATGTGGAAGCCGGCGGGTGTTTTCAGCCGGGCGTCCGCCGGCGGGGGAATCACGCGCGGCCGGTTGTTCACACTCTTGGTGGCGTACGGAGCCGGGAGAGTCTTTTGTTGAGCGTAAAAGAGCGCGCTGCCTGCGACGAGGAGAGCGCTTCCCAGCAGAATTCCTCTGAATTGCATGAAGATATGATGCCACGAACGCGGGGTGGATTCCGTGCCGCCGGGCGCAAAAAATCAAGGCAGGCCGGGCGGCCTGCCTTGGGATTGCTACTACAAAACCGGAAGTCCGATTAACGAGCGGCCATCAGCGCCCGCAGCCGGCGTGCCCGCTCGGGGGCGCGCAACTGGCGCAATGCTTTAGCCTCGATCTGGCGGATACGCTCCCGGGTCACGTCGAACTCCTGGCCGATCTCTTCCAGGGTGTGTTCGCGTTCGCAGCCGATGCCGAAGCGCATGCGGATCACCTTCTCCTCCTTGGGAGAAAGCGTCTTGAGAATGCCGGCGGTTTCGTCGCGGACGTTGCCTTCGATTACGGCATCCACCGGGGAACCGACCCAGCGGTCCTCGATCAGATCGCCCAACGCGCTTTCGCCGTCGCGCCCGACCGGAGTTTCGAGGGACACGGGGTCGCGGGAGATGGTCTTGAGCTTCTGCACCTTCTCCACCGGAATATCCATGCGGCGGCCGATTTCTTCATTTGTAGGAGTTCGGCCGAGTTCCTTTTCGAGTTCGCGCGTTGCCCGCAGGAATTTGTTCATGCTCTCGTTCATGTGAACGGGAATGCGGATGGTGCGCGACTGGTCGGCGATGGCGCGCGTGATCGCCTGCCGGATCCACCACGTGGCGTAGGTCGAGAATTTGTAACCGCGGCGGTATTCGAACTTATCGGCGGCGCGCATCAGGCCGATATTGCCCTCCTGGATCAGGTCCAGGAGGTGAAGTCCGCGGTTCACGTACTTCTTGGCCACGCTGACTACCAGCCGGAGGTTGGCTTCGACCAGATCTTTCTTGGCGCGTTCGGCTTCGGCTTCGCCGTGGCGGATGACGGTGAGCGAGTGCTTGAGATCGGGCAGGGTGGCGCCGGCAACCTGCTCGCGCTTCTTGATTTCGCGCTTGAGTTCGCGGACCCGCACCTGCTGGTTTTCGTTCTTGCGGCTTTCCAGGCGCTTGATTTCCGCGTCGAGGTGATTGATCTCGTCCACGGCGCGCTCGATTTCGCGGGAAAATTCCTTCCACTTGTTGAGCCGGAAGGGAGCGCGGCGAATCGCCAGGGAAAGCTCGACCTTGGCGCGGTTGAGTTTGCCGGCGAGGCGCCTGCGCGGCTTCTTGTTGGCCGCCGGGGTCGCCTCGACCTTGTCCGCGAGTTGCTGCATTTTCTTCTGCAGCAGAATGATATCGGCGAAATGCTTGGCTGCGTCGCCGCGCACCTTCAGGTCCGCGGGAGAGCCTTCCTCCACGTCGCCCAGATCCACGAAACTGTCCAGTTCGACCGCGCACTTGCGGAGTTGCTCGGCCAGATCCACCACCACTCCCTGCACCAGGGCGGAGCGGCTGATGGCTTTCTGCATCCGTAGTTTGCCACGTTCCATGCGGCGGGCGAGATCGACTTCGCCCTCGCGCGTCAGCAGCGGTACCGCGCCCATCTCGCGCAGGTACACGCGGACGGGATCGTCGGTATAAATCGACTCTTCAACCGGCGGCGCCTGAAGAAACTCATCGCCATGCGCGGCCTCGGGATCGAAAAACTTAGGTTCGTCCTCAAAGGCAAGGCCAAGCGCATCCGGGCTTTCGGTCAGGAATTGATCTTCAAACTGATCCACTTAAGACTCACCTCCCCCTCGGCACACCATGCCGTACGCAGGTATACCCGGGAAATGGATTTTTATCTGAATGTGCTTGAATCTGTTGGTCCGGCCCCAAGTGATGGGAAGATCGACTGCATTCGGGGTTCGACTTTCGACTGATAATACCATCATTCCCAAACAAAGTTAAGCGCTATTTTTAAAGATGTCTTACGTTCGTTAAGGTTACAGAGAATTTGTGCATTTCGAACCGGGCCGCTTTCCGGCGGCCCTTTTGAGTCATCCCGGAGGCGCACCGCCTGGCAATGTGTGGCGAAATCAGGACAGTTTCTGCCGCATCAGCACCTTCAGCTCATTGAAGAACGCCTGCTCATCCTGGAAATCCCGGTACACACTCGCGAAACGGACGTATGCGATCTTGTCCAAGTCCCTGAGATTGTCCATAAGATACTCTCCTATAGCTGTAGTTGATATCTCGCGATCGGGAGAGTCGCTCACCTTCGATTCCACCCGGTTCACCAGTTCGCTGAGCCGCACCATGCTCACCGGACGCTTCTCGCAGGCCTTGAGCAGCCCGTTCAGCACCTTCTGCCGGTCGAATTTCTCCCTGCGGCCGTCTTTCTTGATGACCATGTACGGCACTTCGTCGATGCGCTCGTACGTGGTGTAGCGGCGGGCACACTCCAGACACTCGCGCCGGCGGCGAATGGCATCGCCTTCCTTACTTTCCCGGCTATCTACTACTTTGTCATGCAAGTGGTTGCAAAAAGGACACTTCATTCCGAAGATGCCTCCCGTCCGAGGCCTCGTAAGCTATGCCAGTCGAGCCCTTCCTTGAGCCCCAGAAATAGACCCGCCGGAACAATTGCGACAAATGTAAGAGCCCATAACAGCAAAGCGAACGAACTGGCCAGCTCCAACCGCACCCGGAAGAGCTCCGTCAGCACCAGCACGCTCACCACCTGCATGCCGCCGCCCACCCCGGGGATCTGGATCACCGAACCGAAAGAGACAAAACCCATCAATATCAACACATCGATCAGGCTCAGGTTGACCAGACCCTCGAAACCGCGGGCCAGGCACCAGTAGCAGGCGCAGATCAGAACCCATTCGAGCACCGAATACAGCAACACGGCCACCATCGCACCGTCGCTGCGGGTGGAGCGGACCCCTTCCACGACCGCGCCGACGAAGTGCTCGATCTGCCGGTAGCGTTTCCCGGGCAGGTGGTGCAGCGCGGCCAGGACCCGCCGGCGCACCGGTTCCGCGAAGTGCCGCAGGCACAGCAGAACCACCAGCACCGCGCCCCCGGCGAGTCCGGCGACCCGCCCTCCGGCAGCCAGAACCCACGCCAATCCCGCGCCCGTCTTCATCCCCGAACTCTGCACCCTGGTCAGGGCGAAGCCGAACACCAACAGCGCCATCAGCAGGTCGAAGAGCCGTTCCAGCGCCCACGCGGCCAGTTGCGACGTCACCGGCACGCTTTCCTTGCGCGCAATCAGGTAAGGGCGCACGAATTCGCCCGGCCGTCCGAAGAGGGTGATGGCGGTGAACCCGAGCACGGTGGCGGAGAGCAGCGATGCCATCGAAGGCTCCGGCTTGAGCGGCTTCAGAAAAACCGCCCAGCGCAGGGCGCGCCCGTAGTAGGTGCCGAAGATGGGAAGCAGGGAGAGGCAGATCCAGCTCCAGCGCAGGCGGGTGAAGCTGCCCAGGGCCATCTCCCAATCGAAGACCCGGACCGCCACCCGGGTGGAAAACAGCCACCCCAGCAGCGCGGCGGCTGCCACACAGAGCGCGATCCACTGCCAGGAAATCCGACGGATTCGAGTGCCTCCCCAGACAACTTGCCGCCCCGCCCGAAACGGATGCGGCCAAAAGGCTAGCATACAGGAAAAATTGAACCTATCATGGAAAAGCCTCGTTTCCACAAGTGACAGGAAGGAAACGAAGGCGATGGCAAGCGCGACGCTGGCGATTGGAGGTCTCGGGAGCACGGTTCCGAACCATGCCGCGCAGCCGGTCGCGGGTATTTCGGGGAGCCGCAATCTGCTAGAACGTGGTTTGAGCCAGGACCAGACCCTAGTCGCGCGCTGCCTGGGTGGCGAGGAGACCGCCTGGGAGGAACTGGTGCGGGTCCACACCCGTCAGGTGTACGGGCTGTGCTTCCGTTTCACGGGAAACGGGCAGGAAGCGCAGGACCTCACCCAGGAAGTGTTCCTGCGCGTTTTCCGCACGCTCAAGAGCTTCCGTTCGGCCGAAGGCTCGTTCCATACCTGGCTGGCGAGGGTGACGCGCAATCTTCTGATCGACCACTACCGCCGCACCCGCCAGGAGCGTGTTACGGATTCGATCGAAGATCAGTTGCCGGTGCTCGAAGAGGAAGGCGCCACGAGCGTCCGGCCGGATCACCAGGTAGCCGGGCGCGAGGCCAGCGAGATCCTGCAGGCGAGCCTGCAAAAGCTCTCCCCGGATCTGCGGGAAGCGGTGGTGTTAAGAGATTTGCAGGAAATGGAGTACCGGGAAATCGCCCAGGTACTGGAGATCCCGGAAGGTACGGTCAAGTCGAGAATCAACCGCGGGCGGGCCGAACTGGCGCGCCTGTTGCGAAAGCAGAAGCTCCTGATATGACGTGCGCAGAGATTGAAATCCTGATCTGCGATTACGTGGACGGCACGCTCCCGGCCGAAGCCAGGGCGGAGGTGGAGCGCCATCTCGAAGCCTGCCCGGCGTGTGCCGCGCTGGCGCGCGACTCGGCGGCGGCGGTGGCTTTCATGGAGCGCGCGGCGGACGTGGAGCCGCCCCCGGAGCTGATCACGCGGATTCTCTACGACGCCCCCTGGAGCCAGCCCAAGGCGCGACAGAAGGGATGGCTGGGCTGGCTCGGCCGCTCGATCGGGCCGGTGGTGCAGCCGCGGTTCGTGATGGGCGCGGCGATGACCATCCTCTCCTTCTCCATGCTTTCGCGCTACGTGCCGATGCGCCAGCTCAAGCCGTCCGATCTGAGGCCGGCGGCCGTGTGGGCGACGCTCGACGACACCGCGCAGCGCGCCTGGGCGCGCACCGTGAAGTATTACGAAAACCTGAAAGTGGTTTACCAGATTCAAGGGCTGTTGCGGGAGTGGCAACAGCAGGAAGACGAGACAGCCCCGGCGCCCACGGCCCAACCTACAGTGGACGAGCGGAAGCTGCCCGTGAAGGGAAGTACGGCCGGTGGGGCTCCGAGTCCCACGCCACCGGCCGGATCGCGGCCCAGCGATCAACCAAGAGAACGACGATGAACTGCGCGAATCATCCGGATATCCAGGCCACGGCTTTCTGCCGTGTCTGCGGCAAACCGGTATGCGGCGAATGCCGCCGGGACGCGTTCGGGACTGTGTACTGTGCCGAGCACCTGCCGGTTGCCGCGGCCCCGCCTCCGGGCGCGGGTACGGGCGCGCCTCCGCCCCCGCCGCCTTCCAACCCTTACGACGCGGCCGCGCCGCCGCCGCGCGTGTATGCCGACGTCTCGCCGGGCATCGCGCTGGTTCTGGGCTTCATCCCGGGAGTCGGCGCAATCTATAACGGGCAATACGCCAAGGGCATCCTGCACGCGGTGATCTGGGGAGTGCTGATGTCGATGGCCGATTCCCACGCCTTGAACGGGGCCGGTCCGCTGGTCGGCATCCTGATCGCCGCGTACTGGGCCTACATGGCTCTGGAAGCGTATCACACGGCCCGCAAGCGCCGCGCCGGCGAGCCGGTGGACGATTATTCGAGCATCCTCAACCTGCGCAGCGGCCGCGACCTGCCCATGGTGGCGATCGGGCTGATCGTGATCGGCGGCCTGTTGCTGCTGCACACCCTCGACCTGCTCGATTTCGACCGCGTGGCCCGCTTCTGGCCGGTGATCCTGATCGGCGCCGGAGTGTATCTGCTTTATGGACGCATCCGCGGGGAGGCGACCCATGAGAGGCAATGACGTCAACTGGGCCAGCGCCATCCGCGGACCCATCACGCTGATCACGGTGGGGGTCCTGTTCGTGCTGAACAACTTCACCGGGATGGGGTTCGACAAGACCTGGCCGGTACTGCTGATCGTGTTCGGACTGCTCAGCCTGTTGCGGCGCAGCGCCGCGGCCGCGCAGGCTCCAGCCGCGCCGGCATTCCCGCCGCCCAACTATACATATAATGCGCCTCCCGCGCCGCCTCCGGCCGCCGGGACGTACACGGGCAGCACCTACGCGCAGCCGGCGCCGCCGCGGGGCGGTTTTGGCGCCAGCGCGCCGCCCAAGCCGGAGACGGGGACGGGAAGCACTCCGTCGGGAGAAGGCGTATGAGACGCTCCTTTTCCGGGCCGCTGCTGCTGGTGGTGGTGGGCGGCCTCTTCCTGTGGCATAACCTGCATCCGGAAGCGCCGCTGTTCGACATGGTGGCGCGCTACTGGCCCTTCCTGCTGATCGCCTGGGGGCTGGCCCGGCTGATCGAGGTTTCGCTGTGGCGCGACGGGAACGTGCGCCGCGGCTTCAGCGGCGGGGAAATCGTGCTGATCATCCTCATCTGCCTGGCCGGCTCCGGCATCTGGGCCGCCCACGAGCACGCACCCCGCTTCGTGGTCGGCGGGCTCGATTTCTGGGGCCAGCAGTACGACTACCCGGTCACCGCCAAGGCCCCAGCCGCGGGCATTAAGCGGATCGTCTTCGACAATCCCAGGGGATACATCAAAGTCACCGGCGGCGACGCCAATGAAGTGACCATCAACGGCCACAAAACCATCCGCGCCTATAACAAGGACGACGCCGACCGCAGCGACTCCGATTCGCCGGTCGAAATCATCCCGCAGGGCGACCGCCTGATGGTGCGCACCAACCAGGACCGCGTGCGCAGCAACATCCGGATCACCGACGACCTGGAGATCACGGTGCCGCGCGGCATCTCCGTCGAGAGCCGCGGCTCCAACGGAGACCACGAAATCACCGACGTCAACGGCGACGTCGATATCGGCACCGGTCGCGGCGACGTCCGCCTGGTCCGCATCGGCGGCAACGTGCGGGTGGACGCGGGACGCAGCGAAACCGTCCATTTGGCTGAAGTCAAGGGGCGAGTCGACATTCAGGGGCGCGGCAACGATCTCGACATGGAGAACATCGGCGGGCAGGTCACCATCGGCGGCACCTACACCGGCACGATGGACCTGAAGGGTCTCGCCAAGCCGCTACAGGTGGAGGGGTCGCGCGGCACCGAACTCAATGCGCAGGCGGTGCCCGGGCGGATCACCATGGACCTGAGCGAATTCGACGGCAGAGACATCACCGGACCCATGCGGCTGGTGACGCGGGCGCGCGACATCCGGGTGCAGCAGGTGACGCAGTCGCTCGAAATCGCCACCGAGCGCGGCGATATCGAAGTCACCCCGGGGAAGACGCCGCTGCCGGCCATCGACGCGCAGACCGGGGCTGGGAAGATCGACCTGTTCCTGCCCGAGAAAGCCGCGTTCCGTCTGGACGCTACGGCGCAGCGCGGCGAGGCGGTCAACGACTTCGGCGCGGGCATCCAGAAAGACACACAAGGGCGCAGCGCGACGCTCAGCGGACACGTGGGAGACGGTCCCCTGCTCAAACTCACCGCGCGGCAGGGAACCATCACGGTGGCCAAGGAAGGCGCGCAACCCGCCGGAGACGAAGCCGATTCACCGCCCGGCAAGCAGAAGAAGATCACGCCCAAGGACCTGAAGGACAGCGAGACCAAGATGTAGCCCGGCGCCCGCGGCCCGGCGCGGCGTGATAGCATCCGCCTGACAGGAGGCTGGCATGGCGGAAGCGGTTAGCGCGGGGCGGCGGCGCGTCTTGCAGGCGGCGGGAGGCATGCTGCTGCTGAAGCCGGAAACGGTGTTCGGCTACCAGGCGAACTCCACGGTCGAGATCGGGCTGGTGGGCTGCGGCGGACGCGGAAACTGGATCACGCCGCTGTTTGTCGAACACTCCGGCGCGCGCGTCGTGGCGGTGGCGGACGTGATCCGCGCGCGTCTCGATGCGACCCGCGACAAACTCAAAGTAGAAGACGGACGCGCCTATCATGGTCCGGATGCGCATCGCGAACTGGCGCACTCGAAGCTCGACGCGGTGGTGATCGAATCGCCTCCCTTCTTCCATCCCACGCACGCGGCGTCGGCGGTGGATGCCGGGCGGCACGTGTATTGCGCCAAGCCGATCGCGGTGGACGTGCCGGGCACCCGCGCCTTCGTGGCGGCGGGAGAGCGGGCGCGCGCCAAGGGCCTCAGCTTCTGGGTGGACTTTCAGAGCCGCGCGCGACCCGTCTTTCAAGAAGCGGTCGAACGCATCCGCCGCGGCGACATCGGGCCGGTGGCGATGGCGCAGGTCTTCTACTACGCCAACCGGCCGTGGACCGACCGCTCCACTCCCGCGATGGACGCCGGGCAGAAGCGGATCGTCAACTGGCTCGGCGACAAAACCCTCTCCGGCGACATCATCGTCGAGCAGAATATCCACGTGATCGATATGGCCAACTGGTACCTGGGCGGCCACCCGTTGCAGGCTTCCGGCACCGGCGGGCGCGCCAGTTGGGCGGGCACGAAGAGCGATTGGGGCGACGCCTGGGACCACTTCACCGTGAACTACTGGTATCCGGGGGGCGTGCACGCCAGTTTCAGTTCGCACCAGTTGAGCGGACGCTTCTCCGACCTGTGCGTGCGCTGCTTCGGCGTCGGCGGCTGCGCCGATACCCATTACGGCGGAGCGGTGCGCATCCTGGCCGAGGACCGTACAAAAACGTGGAACGGCGCCGAGAAGGACGATACATTTACCGGCGGCTGCGTGGCCAATATCAAAGCCTTTGTGGAGAGCGTGCGCGCGGGGAAGCCGATCCAGAACGCGGCGGACGCGGCCGAGAGCAACCTGACCGCGATCCTGGGCCGCACGGCGGCGTACCGGGGCGGCACGGTCACATGGGAGGAAATGCAGGCTTCGGGCGAGCAGTACGAAGCCGATCTGAAACTGGCCTGGTAGCCGGGGGCGGTTGAATGGTCCGGGGACCGCGGTTCAGCGGAAGGCGTGGATTTCACACGGAGACGCAGAGCCGCGGAGGATGAGGCAGAGAACGCGGGCCGGAGGATTCGAGCGGAGCCGGGCCAAAGGGCGGAGTGGCTACTGCGCCGCGGGGACGAAGATGATGCGCGGGGCGGCGGCCGAAGCATCCAGCAGCCGCAGCGGACCGCGCGGTCAAGATCGTTCAGCCGGCAGGCGGTGCCCAGGCGCGGGACCGGCCCGCATCCTGGGCCGCAGGGCGGAGTTGCTATTGCGCCGCGGGGACGAAGACGATGCGCGGAGCGGCGGCCGAGGCGTCCAGCAGCCACAGCGGACCGCGGCCGAGATCGTTCAACCGGTAGGCGGTGCCCATGCGGGTCAGTCCCGCGGGACGGCAATCGCAGGCGATCGCGCTGCGGTCGCCGGTGGTCAGATCGAGCGCGGTGACCGAAGCCGCGGCCAGGAACAACTGCTTGCCGTCGGCGGTGAAGTCCGCCCCGCGCACCGCGGAGACTCCCGGCAGGCGGCGCACGGTGGCCGCGCCGGCCGCATCCTGGAAGAGCGCGATGGTGTTGGCGTCGATCACGGCGGCGTCGTGATTGCCGCGCGCGAACACAGGCAGGGCGCCGGCGGCCGCGTCGGTAAGGGTGCGGGAGTCGCCGCCCGCGCCGAGGAGTTGCACGGTGGCTCCGCTGCCATAAAGCAGGTAGAGGCCGTCGTCGCTGACCGCGACCGGACCGCCGCCGGGGCGGCGCATTCTGCCGAAGGCCATGGCTCCGGGCGCGGCGGTGGTATCCGCAGGCAGCGCGACCGTGCCGGTGACCGCGGGTGCGCCGGGCAGGCCCTTATAGATGCGCACGCTTCCGGGAGTCACCAGGGCCAGCGCGCTGCCCGACGGGCTGTAGACCGCGCGCTCCGGCGCGACCAGGCCCTCGGCCTGTACCTCGGAGGCGCGGCCCGAATCGAGCCGGAAGAGGTGCGCCGTCCCGTCGGAGGCGACGGCCAAAGCGGAGTCGAGGTTCGGGGAGATCCAGGCGGCGTTGAGTCCCAGTCCGCCCAGGTCCACCGGGTCGCCGACCAGCGCGGCGCCGGGAATGCCGTGCAGGACCCGCAGGGAGTGTGCGCGGGCATCGAAGACGTAACCCGAAACCGGGCCGCCAATGCTGCCGGTCTGCGCCAGGAGCGCGGCCGCGGAAACGATGCAGAGACCGGGAAGGAGTGCTCGGGAGAGTGACATGGTTACCTCGGTGGTCCGACCGTGCCGCTGCCGGCTGTTACGGTGGTGCTGGGGTTGGCAGCGATGGTGGAGGTGGAAGAGCCGCCGTTGTGCGTCGCGTACACGGCGCCGCCAGCGGCAGCCGCGCCAAGGACCACAAGCAGCGCGATCAGCTTTCCGGAGATCGCCGTGCCGGCAACGGTTCCCGCCGCGGTGAGCAGCGCGTTGGTCTGGCGGATGGTCGTGTTGCCGCTGCGGCCCTGGTAGTTTGCGTTCACGCGGATCTGGAACTGGCCGCGGACCGCGTTGGGGTGGAATCCATGAGCCACCGCCTGACCCTGCGGATCGGTGGTTACTGTCATGGTGTGAGCCCCATTGGCGAACGAGCCGCCGGCTCCGCGTTCGGGCAGGGTGAAGGTCACGATCGCGCCGGCCACCGGTTTGTGATTTTCGTCTTGGACCTGAATGATGGGCTCGCGCGCCGTGCGCTGACGAATATTGTTAATTGCCCCGTCGCCTTCGACCACCACCAGGTTCAGCATGGGCGCTACCTGATTCTGGGCACTCGCCCACAGGCAAAACGCCAGAATTACAGACAGTACCCGCACGGAAACCTCCGAAGCTCATTATGGCACGCACCGGCAGAATTTTGTGGGAGAAATCCGCGGACTTCCCCGCCGGGCCGGGCGCCCGCCCAGGGGAAGGGCGGACGCAGGGCCGGGGGGTCAGTTTCGGGCGCCGACGAGCGTGCTCATAGCGGCGATCGAATCCCGCAGGGCGTCGGATTGGGTGTTCAACTCGGTCGAGGCGGCGGCGGTTTCCTCGGCGTTGGCCGCCAGTCCCTGGGTCATGCCGTTGAGGCCGCCGACGGCCTCATTGAGGCGCTCGATATCGGCGTTCTGCGCCGAAGCGACCTGGGCAATCGTGGTCATGGTCTGGTTGAGTGGTGCGCCGCGCTGCTGGATCTCTTCCAGTTGCTGGACCACCAGCCCGCAGATTTCGACCCCGTTCTTCGTGCGCTCGATCGAGTTGCCCACCAGTTGGGCGGTTTCCTGCGCGGCTTGCGCGCTGCGTTGCGCCAGATTGCGGACTTCGCCGGCTACCACTGCGAAGCCGGAGCCGTACTGGCCGGCGCGCGCCGCTTCCACCGCCGCGTTCAGCGCCAGGATGTTGGTCTGGAAGGCGATCTCATCCACCGTCCGGGTAATCCGCGAGACGCTCTCGCCGGCGGTGCGGATCTCTTCCATGGCCGTCTGCATGCGGCGCATCTCCTCGCCGCCGCGGGCCGCCGCCTGGCTCGTCTGTCCGGCCAGTTTGCGGGCTTCCTCGACCCCCTCGGTGGCTCTGTGGGTTTCTTCCGCCACGCGCTGCAGGGATTGGGAAATCTGTTCCAGCGTGGACGCCTGTTCGGTGGAACTCTGAGCCAGCGCCTGCGACGCCGCCGCGATCTGATTCGAAGCCGATGAGGTCTCGTTGCTCGAGACGTGGATGCTCTCGACGACCCTGCCGAGAGGTGCGATGATCGACCGGCGCGAGTACCACAGGAACAGTACGCAAACCACGATGCCGGTAGGCAGCATCCACAGCACGGTCTCGCGCAGCGCCGCCGACTGCACCCGGGCGCTGGCCACATGGTCGACCTGATCGAGATGAGCCTTGAGCACGAACGCGCCGTGGATCTCGCCCTCGTGCCAGTTCTCCATCGGAAATCCCAACGGGTCTTTGCCGTCGTGTGTGAGGCTGTTGGCCGGGTCGCCATGGCAGGCGAGGCAGTCCGCCGTCAACCGGATGGGGCGCGCGTAAATAATCAGGTTGGCGCGCCGGTCCGCGGAGAAGTACTCCTCCTGACCGTTATGCTCCAAGGCATCCAGAATCGCGCCCTCTTCCGGGGTGGGCTCGTTGCGCGGATTCCGCGCCTGGCGTTTGGGCACGCGAAACTCGAATCCCTCCCTGGAGGCCACGTCCTGAATCGAGTTCCACGCCGAAACCACCGGGACGCTGCGGTACAGGTCCGTCTGCCGGAAATCGGCCGCGGACTTCGCCTCGGCGGCCAGCCGCGCATCGTCGAAGGCGTGGCCGGAGCGTAACTGCGACATCGCGGTCCGGGTGTTTTCGGCCGCGGTCACCGCCGCCCGCATGGTATTGCGGGTCAGCAGAATTCCCTGGTCATGGATGGCGTTGTTCTGGACGTATAGAGCGACTCCGGTACTCAGTGCGACAGCGGCGATCGTGGCCGCGGTGATCTTGCCTGCGATGGTTTGGGGCAGCATGCCCGCTCCTC
>JBBIQR010000008.1:0-44451 GCA_037442245.1 Candidatus Solibacter sp.
GGCACTTCCATCTACCTCACGATGGCCGCGGTGTTCATCGCGCAGGCCACCAACACCCACATGAATCTGGGCCACCAGATCACGCTGCTGGCGGTTCTGCTGCTGACCAGCAAGGGCGCGGCGGGCGTCACCGGGAGCGGTTTCGTCGTGCTGGCGGCTTCGCTCTCCGCGGTGGGCCACGTGCCGGTCGGCGGACTGGCGCTCATTCTGGGAGTGGACCGGTTCATGTCGGAAGCCCGCGCCCTCACCAACATTATCGGCAACGGGGTCGCGACGCTGGTGGTCGCGCGCTGGACCGGCGACCTCGACCGCGAAGCCCTCAAGCGGCAACTGGGCGGCTGATCTACTGTCCGCAATTACACGGCGGGCAGCCCTTGTCGAATACGATCCGCCACTTGCCGTCCGGCTCGCGCCGCCACACCGAGTGGAAGGTGCCGATCCGCTGGTGCGCGGGATTCCACACCGGTCCCGACGTCATCGCCAGGGTACCCGAGTCCAGCACTTCCACCTGTTCCGGCTCCCAGGAAAACGGGGCAGCGGCGCCCTCGTAGTAATGTTTCCAGGCCGCCCCCACCGCCGCCGGACCGCGGAGCACTGCGCTCCCGCTGAAGAAGACGGTCTCCGCGGAAAGGAATCGCTGGAACGCCGCGTGGTCGCGAGCGGCCATGGTACCGGCGAAGGCGCGCTCGGCGGCGCGCACCTGCTCCTTCCACTCCGCCGCGCTCTGAGAGAATAACGGCGCCGCCAGCACGACCGCCAGACACAATCGCTGCATCATTCCTTCCGGATACCACAACGCACGGGTGGCGGCTGACCGCGGATTCCCGCCCGTCTCACGCCGCACATGCTAACCTTGGATTCTCACCGTGAATCTTCTCTTCATCGGGGACATTTTTGCCTCGCCCGGACGCAGGATTGTTGCCGAACACCTGCAGGACATCGCCGCCACCAACCGCATCGATCTGACCATCGCCAACGGCGAAAACGCCGCAGGGGGCTTCGGCATCACGCCCTCCATCGCCGAGGACCTTTTCGCCATGGGGGTCGATGTCCTCACCACCGGCAATCACGTCTGGGACAAGCGCGACATCTACGATTACCTCGACCGGCAGCCTCGCCTGCTGCGTCCGGCCAACTACCCCACCGCGCCCGGACGCGGCGTCGTCACCCTCACCGCGCGCAACGGAGTCGAGTGCGCGGTGCTCAATCTGCAGGGCCGCACGTTCATGCCTTCGACGGATTGTCCCTTTCGCACCGCGGACCGCCTCTTGAGCGAACTGCCCGCTACGGTTAAAGTAAGATTCGTGGACTTTCACGCGGAAGTCACGAGCGAAAAGATCGCCATGGGTTGGTACCTGGACGGCCGCGTCTCCGCTCTGGTCGGCACCCATACCCACATTCCGACGGCGGACACCCGCATCCTCCCCGGCGGCACGGCCTATCAGACCGATTGCGGCATGACGGGTCCTTACGAGTCGGTGATCGGGGTGGAGACGGACCTCATCCTGCAACGTTTCCTCACCGGATTGCCGGTGCGGATGGAGTCGGCGCGGGGCGGCGCCGAACTGCATGCCGTAATCGTCGACGTGGACGAAGCCACCGGGAAGGCGCGCGCCATCCGGCGGCACGCGATCGAGGGAGACTAACGGCGTGGACCCGAGCAGCCCGTTTGCCGATCCGACTTCCTTCTACATCCAGGAAATCGGAGCCGTGCTGTTCGGGATGGTCTTTCTCTTCCTCTACCGGCAGTCGCGGGTGGTGTACTTCGGGTTGTGGGCTATCGCCTGGCTGCTGCGCCTGCTGGCCAGTCTTTTCGGCTACGAACTGCTGCGCACCGGGCACCCGGGCTGGCTGGCTCCCTACGCCACGTTTGAGTTTGCGTTCGCGATCGTGCTGATCTCCGCGGCGCGCGCCGGATTCGCCGGCAGCATGCGGGACTGGCGTACCGTTCTGCGTCTCATCTCCATCCTGCCGATTTTCGTGGCGCTGGTGTGGGCGTACGGCATGTATAACCGCATGGACGCGTATCACGTCTCGGCGGCGCTCATGCTGGGCTTCGTGTATCTGTACAACTTCTTCACCCTCCGCCAGACCGCGGGAGTGGGCGCGCGGATGTTCCGCTTCTCCCTGCTGGTGCTCGCCGCCGCGTTCTTCGAACACGCCGGCATCCTGCTCTACCTGGTGAACCGGCACGACGGGGCGGCGTGGGCACTGTACCAGCACCACGAGACCTACATCGATTTCGCCCTGCACTGCATGCTCGCCTTCGCGGCCATGGCGATGTGGAGCGAAAGCCAGATCGACCGGATGCGCGACCTCACAGGCGAACTGGACCACTTGCGCCGCGAGCGCGCCCAAACGCTCGACCTCGACCGCCTCACCGGACTCCTCAACCAGGCGGCTCTCTCGCGTATCGTCGAAACCCCGGCAGTCTACGAAGGCGCCGTGGTGGTCTGCGATATGGACAATTTCAAGGACATCAACGACCGCTACGGCCACCTGATCGGCGACGAGATTCTGCGCAACGTCGGCCACCTGCTGCAGGCATCGATCCGGCACGAAGACCAGGCGTTCCGCTGGGGCGGCGATGAGTTTGTGATCCTGTTCCGCGATCAACACGCCGACGTCGCCGCGCGGCGTCTCGCTGTGATCGAAAGCCGCCTCCGCGAATTTCAGGTGCGCGGCGTGGGCGTGCTCCCCATCCGCTTCAGTTGGGGGGCGTCGGAGACCCAGGGCAGAACTCTCCGCGAGACCCTCGACGAAGCCGACCGCAATATGTATGCCGCCAAGCGGGAACGCACCACCGACGGCGGGGCCCGCGCCCGGTAGCGCGGGGCGGCGCGGCGGACCGGAAACCCGGCGCTATTGCTACCATGGGACGTGCCCCAACGTCGGCTGCATGGCGTCGTTCCCGCTGTGGTGACTCCCTTCAAGGATACCGAGCGCATCGACTACGGCGCGTGGCAGAGCATGATCGACCTGCTGATCGCCGCCGGCGTCCACGGGTTGTTCGTGGCGGGATCGCAGGGCGAGTTCTATTCGCTGGACATGGAGGAGCGCACGGTGGCGATGCGCTTCACGCGGCAGGCGATCGCGGGGCGCGTTCCCGTGTACGCCAATGTGGGCTGTATCACCACGCGGGACACGGTGGCGCTGGCGCTACAGGCACAAGCGCTGGACGTGGACGCGATTGTCGTCGTCACCCCGTATTACGTGATGCCGAGCCAGCAGGAACTGGTGGACCATTACGTGGAGGTGTGCCGCGCGGTGCGGCTTCCGGTGATGGCCTACAATTTTCCGCCGCACGGGGGAGTGGAGATCGAGCCGGAGACCATCGGGCGGATCGCCGCGCAGTGCCCGAACCTGATCGGGATCAAGGATTCGAGCGGGCGCCTGGAGCAGGCGATCGCGTACCGGAAAGCGGTGCCGGACCGGGACTTCCTGGTGTTCACCGGGGGCGATCATCTGTTTCTGCCTGCGCTGGATGGGGGCTGCGCCGGGACGGTTACCGCATCGGCGAACCTGGCGCCGAAACTGTTTGTGGATCTCTACGAGGCACACAGCCGGGGAAATCGCGCGGAGGCGGCGCGGTTGCAGGAACTGGCAACGGACCTGGGGTCGGTCATCATGGCGCACACGTTTCCGGCGGTGATCAAGGAAGCGCTGGCCATGATCGGAGTGCCGATGGGTCCGTGCCGCAAACCGGTGGGAGCGATGCCGGCGGGAGCGCGCGAACGGGTCGCGGCGGTAGTGGAGCGTTTGCAGGGCGCGGGCATGCTCCCCGGGGCTCTGATCCGCGCGTAGCACGAATTCAACCGAACATGCACACCAACCGGCTGGCCAACGAGAAGAGTCCCTACCTGCTGCAGCACGCGCACAATCCCGTGGACTGGTATGCGTGGGGCGAGGAAGCGTTTGAAAAAGCACGGCGCGAGGACAAGCCGATCTTTCTTTCGATCGGCTATTCGACCTGCCACTGGTGCCACGTGATGGAGCACGAATCGTTCGAGAACGAAGGGATCGCGGCGATTCTGAACGAGCACTATGTGGCCATTAAACTGGACCGCGAGGAGCGCCCGGACATCGACCGGATCTACATGACGTTCGTGCAGGCGACGTCGGGCTCGGGCGGGTGGCCCATGTCGGTGTGGCTGACGCCGGAACTCCAGCCGTTTTTCGGCGGCACCTATTTCCCGCCCGAGAACCGGTGGGGGCATCCCGGTTTCGCCTCGGTTCTGACGCAGATCGCGAGCGCCTGGCGGTCGGACCGGGAGCAGATCGTGGAATCGGCGCGCAACGTGGTGGAGCAGTTGCGCCAGCAGACCGCGGTGGCGCCGTTGCACGGCGGGCCGGCGTTCGACGCGGCGACGCTGGATTCGGGATTTGCCGTGCTGCGGCGCACGTTCGATATGCGGCTGGGCGGTTTCGGCGGCGCGCCCAAGTTTCCGCGTCCGGTGGTGTATCACTTTCTCACGCGCTACTGGAAGCGGACGAAGAACGAGGAAGCGCTCGCCATGGTGCTGCTGACGCTGCGCGAGATGGCCAAGGGCGGGATGTACGATCAACTGGGCGGCGGCTTCCATCGCTACTCCGTCGACGAGCGGTGGTTCGTGCCGCACTTCGAAAAGATGCTCTACGATCAGGGGCAACTGGCATCGGCGTACCTGGAGGCGTACCAGATCACCGGCGACGCGCAGTACGCGGAAACGGCGCGGGGCATCTTCGATTATGTGCTGCGCGACATGACCGATGCCGGAGGCGGGTTCTATTCCGCGGAGGATGCCGACAGCGTGATCCGCGAGGACCACCCGGACATCAAAGGCGAAGGCGCCTTCTACATCTGGGGCTGGGATGAGGTTCCGGAGCCGGGGCGCGAGTGGTTCGGCTACCGGTACGGGATGCGCGCGGGCGGCAACGTGGACCACGATCCGCACGGCGAGTTCACCGGCAGGAACATCCTGTACCGGGCGCACAGCGTGGAAGAGACCGCCGTCCGCTTCGGCGCGAAGCCGGAGGAAGTGGCGGCGGCGCTGAACCGGATCGAGGGCGAACTGATGGCGGCGCGCGGGAAGCGCGTGCGCCCGCACCTGGACGATAAGATTCTTGCCGGCTGGAACGGGCTGATGATCTCCGCGCTGGCTCTGGGCGGAGCGGTATTGAAGGAACCGCGGTACGCCGATGCGGCGCGCCGGGCGGCGGAGTTCGTTCTGGCGCGAATGTACGATGGGGCGAGCGGCGCGCTGCTCCGGCGCTACCGCGATGGCGAAGCCGCGATCGCGGGTTTTCTGGACGATTACGCGATGTTCACGCAGGCGCTGCTGGACCTGTACGAGGCGCAGTTCGACCCGCGGCACCTGGAACTCGCGCTGGCGCTGACGGAGAAGATGCGGGACTTCTTCGAGGACCGGGAAGCGGGCGGCTTCTACAGTTCCGCCGCGGGCGAAGCGAGCGTCATCCTGCGGGTGAAAGAGGACTACGACGGCGCGGAGCCCTCGGGAAACTCGGTGGCGGTGAGCAACCTGCTGCGGCTTTCCGCGATCACCGGGCGCGCGGATTTGCGGGAATCGGCGGAGCGCACCCTGCGAGCGTTCGGCTCGCGGCTTTCACACGTGGCGGCGGCGATTCCGCGGATGCTTTCGGCGTGCGAATGGATCGAAGCGGGCGCGCGCGAGATCGTAATCGCGGGCGAGGACGCCGGCGCGCTGGTGGAGGCGCTCCACGCCCGCTTCGTGCCGCACCGAATCGTGCTGCGCGCGGACGGCGCGTCGCGGGACCGGGTGGCGGCGCTGGCTCCGTGGACGGCGTCGATGCAGCCGGCGGATGGGCGCGCAGCGGCTTACGTCTGCCGCGATCACGCGTGCCGGCTGCCGGTTTCCGAACCGGCCGTGTTAGACGAATTGATACAATAAATCCGTTACTGATTCCCATCCTTTCAATCGCAGGAGAAGCTATGGAAAGACCAGGAGCAACGACTCTGAAGGGCAACCCTCTGACCCTGATCGGGCCGGAATTGAAGGCGGGCGACAACGCCCCGGAGTTCACCGTAACCGACGGCGCATTGAAGCCGGTGAGTTTGAAGGATACCGGGAGCAACGTGCGAATCATCAGCGTCGTGCCCTCGCTGGATACCCCGGTGTGCGACGCGCAGACCAAGCGCTTCAACGAGGAAGCCGCGAGTCTGCCGGGGGTGGACATCCTCACGGTGAGCATGGATCTGCCGTTTGCGCAAAAGCGCTGGTGCGGAGCGTTCGGCGTGGATAAGGTGAAGATGCTCTCCGACCATAAAGACGGGTCGTTCGGTTCCAGTTACGGGACGCTGATCAAGGAACTGCGCATCGAGAGCAGGGCGATCTTCGTGGTGGACCAGAACAACCGGATCCGGCACGCCGAGTACGTGAAGGAAGTGGCGGATTTTCCGAATTACGAAGCGGCGCTGAGCGCGGCACGGAGCGCGGCGGCGGCGCACGCCTAACGGCCAGAGGCAGTAGACTGAACCCCCCGCCCTCATCGCCGGCGATGCAAGCGGAGCGCGTGCTGACGCGCGCGGTGGAAAGCCCCCTGGTGCGCGGCGGGCTCACCCTGGTGCTGGGCGTCCTGACCGGGAACGTGCTGGGATTCGCGCGCGTGGCGATCGTCGCCTACCTGCTGGGAACCCACAGTTACGCCGATGCGCTGGCGGTGGCGATGGGGCCGCTCGATACGCTGAACGGCGTGCTGATCAACAGCATCGTGTTCGCATTCGTACCGATGCTCACGGCAGTGCCGGGCGAGGAACGTATCGCGCTGTTTGTGAAACTGACGCGCGGGTTTGTGTGGGTGCTATCGGGCGTGTCGGCTGGGGTGATCGCGACCGCACCGTGGCTGATGAAACTACTGGCGCCGGGGCTGGATCCCGCCTACCTGCCGACGGCGACGAACGTGCTCCGCATCCTGGCCCTGTCGACTGTGGCGTCGGGGTTGGGCGCGGTGCATTGCGCGCTGCTCTACACGGACCGGCGGTTCGCGCCGACGGCGTTCTACCAGGCGGCGATCAACGTGTTCACGATCGCGGGCGCGCTGTTGCTGTGGAAGGTGGCGGGCGTGTACGCGTTCGCCATCGGGTACTCGGCCGGGGCGTTCGCGCAACTGGCGATCGTGTGGTTCGCGGCGCGGCGCGGACTGAACGTATCGCGGGTGCCGGCGAGCACGATCCAATGGCGCGACATCCTCATGAAGCCGGCGTTCTTCGTGGTGTACGCGGCGGGACTGGGATTGAACATCACGTTCACGCGAGCCTGGGCCACCCACATGGGTCCGGGGATGGCGGCGGCGCTGGATTACTGCATGCGCGGAGTGGCGGTACCGATGGCGCTGCTGGTGAATCCCATTTCGAATTCGCTGTTACCGGAGATCGCGCGGCTGCGCAGCCTGTTCCGCCTGAAGGACGCGCTGCGGTTGATCGACCGCACGATCGCGGTGACGGCGCTGGTCGCGGTGGCCGGGTGCGGGTTCGCGGTATTGTTCCGGGAGCCGGCGATCCGGCTGCTGTTCCAGCGCGGCAGTTTCACGGCGCACTCCACCACTCTGGTGGCGTCGGTTTTTTTCACACTGGCGCCGAGTTTGATCGGATGGAGCCTGATCGAGGTGTTTTCGCGCTCGTTGTTCGCGCTGGACCAGAAGTGGCCGCAGGTGATTGTGAGCGTGATTCCGGTACTGGTAAACGTGGCGATCACGGTGCGGATGGGGGCGACACGGCCCGAGTACCTGGGACTAGGAGCGTCGATCGGGCTGTTGGCCGGGTTCGCGGTGCTGTTCGTGATGGGGCACGCCAGACGGCAGCGGTGGCTGAAGCAGGGTTGATCTTCCGCACTGTTCCAGGCGGGGAATTGGGCCTACAATACGGACAGGAGGCTACTCATGTCCCCCATGTTGGCTATCCTGGTTTACCTCGCCGCGATCGCGATTCCCATCTGGCTGCTATACGAGTTTGGCGGACAATCCTGGTACTGGCATTGCCTCGCCCTCGCCGGTGGAGTCGGTCTCGGCTTCCTGCCCATCCCGCCGGACATGCAGGGACCGGCTTACGACCTGGCTTTCGGGTTCGTCTTTATCGCGCTGCTGATCTGGGGCGCGGGAGGCATCATCTTTTACCACGCGCAGGGCCATCATCACGGTCACGCGCGGCACGCCTGAGCACGGCCCGCGGCGCGGCCCGCCCGGTTACAATGCAGGTTCATGAGTAAGCGGGGGCCGCTACGCAACGCGGTGGAGTACGGTCTGGCCGCGGCCGGGCTGAAGTCGCTGGAATACGCGCCTCTGCCCCTGGCGCGGTTGCTCGCGCGGTGCTACACGCGCGTGCTGGATGCCGCCGTTCCGCGGCTGCGCCGTGTCGCGATGCGGAACCTTGCGCTGGCCCTGCCGGAACTCGGCACGGAGCGGCACCGGGAGATCGCCGACGGCGTGTTCCGCTCGATCGCGCGGGTGCTGGTGAGTTTCGCCAGATTTCCTTCGATCCGGCGCGAGAGCCTGGAGCGGTGGATCCGGCTGGAGGGCGGGGAGCACTACGAAGCGGCGCTGCGCGCCGGGCGCGGCGTTCTGTTCGCCACCGCACACCTCGGCAACTGGGAACTGAGCGCCTTCGCCCACGCCCTGATGGCGGCTCCGATGAACGTAGTGGTGCGCCCGCTGGATAATCCGTGGATCGACCGGATGGTGGAACGTAGGCGCGGGCTCAGCGGGAACCGTCCGATCGGGAAGAAGGACTTCGCGCGGTCGATTCTGAAAGCTCTGGCGGCGAACCAGGCGGTGGGAATCCTGATCGACCAGAACGAATCGGCGGAGAGCGGCGTGTGGGTGGATTTCTTCGGAGTGAAAGCCTGCGCCAGTCCGGGGCTCGCGCGATTCGCGGCGCACAGCGGGGCGGCGGTGATCCCCGGATTCGCGCTGTGGAGCGAGACGGAAGGGCGGTACGTGCTGCGCTTCTACCCGCCGGTACCGATGACGGGTGATCCCGCCGGCGACACCCGCGCCTTGCAAGCCGTCCTGGAACAGGCGATCCGCGAACACCCGGATCAATGGCTGTGGGTTCACCGGCGGTGGAAGACGCGTCCGGCGGGGGAATCGCCGCTGTACTAGACGCCTGTGTCAACCTGAAGGGTATGGGATTTCGTCTGGCGGTGAACTACCGTCCGCGCGGGGATCAGGAGAACGCGATCGCGGAACTGGTGCGCGGGCTGCGGGAGGGGGAGAATCACCAGGTCCTGCTGGGGGTCACGGGATCGGGCAAGACGTTCACCATGGCCAAAGTGATCGAAGCCCTGGGCCGCCCGAGCCTGGTGCTGGCGCACAACAAGACGCTGGCCGCGCAGTTATACCACGAGTTCAAAAGCTTCTTCCCGGAGAACGCGGTCGAGTATTTCGTCAGCTACTACGATTATTACCAGCCGGAGGCGTACATCCCGGCCAGCGACGTCTACATCGAAAAGGACGCCACGATCAACGATGAACTCGACAAGCTGCGGCTGGCCGCCACCCGGAGCCTGTTCGAGCGGCGCGATTGCGTGATCGTAGCCAGCGTGAGCTGCATCTACGGGCTGGGCTCCCCCGAGGCGTACTACGGGATGCTGCTCATGCTGGAGAAAGGGCAGAAGATCTCGCGGGAGCAGATTCTCTCCAAGCTGGTGGAGATCCAGTACGAGCGCAGCGACGGCGATTTCCGCCGCGGCTCGTTCCGCGTGCGCGGCGACGTGATCGAGATCTACCCGACCTACGACGACGACGCCTACCGCGTGGAGTTATGGGGGGACGAGATCGAGAACCTCTCGCAGATCGACCCGCTGCTGGGACAGGTCAAGCAAACCTACCAGCGGCTGCCGATCTATCCCAAGACGCACTACGTGATGTCGCGCGACACCAAGGAGCAGGCTATCGGGAGCATCCGCACCGAGCTGGAATGGTGGCACAAGGAGCTGGTGAATCAGAATAAGCAGATCGAGGCGCAGCGGCTCTGGCAGCGCACCATGTTCGACCTGGAGATGATCAAGGAGATGGGCTACTGCCACGGGATCGAGAATTACTCGCGGCACTTTTCCGGGCGGCTGCCGGGCGAGGCGCCGCCGACCCTGCTCGACTACCTGCCGGCCGACTCCCTGATCTTCCTCGACGAGAGCCACCAGACGGTTCCGCAGTTGCACGGCATGTACCACGGCGACCGCTCGCGCAAGGAGGTGCTGGTGGCGCACGGCTTCCGCATGCCGAGCGCGCTCGACAATCGCCCGCTGACGTTCGAGGAGTTCGAGAACCGCGTCAACCAGGTGGTCTACGTCTCGGCGACGCCGGGACCGTACGAACTCACGCGCAGCGCGGGAGTGGTGGTGGAGCAGATCATCCGGCCGACCGGACTGCTCGATCCCACGGTGGAGATCCGGCCGGTGAAGGGGCAGGTGGACGACCTGCTGCACCAGATCCGCAAGCGCGTGGAGGCCAATCAGCGGGTGCTCGTGACCACCCTGACCAAGCGCATGTCGGAGGACCTGGCCGAGTACTACTCCGAAGTCGGGGTGCGCTGCCGCTACCTGCACAGCGAGGTATCGACGCTGGACCGCATCAAGATCCTGCGCGACCTGCGGCGCGGTGAATTCGACGTGCTGATCGGGATCAACCTGCTGCGCGAGGGGTTGGACCTGCCCGAGGTGTCGCTGGTGGCGATCCTGGATGCGGATAAGGAAGGCTTCCTGCGCAGCGCGGGGGCGCTGATTCAGACCATCGGACGCGCCGCGCGGCACGTGGACGGCCACGCCATCCTGTACGCGGACGTGATGACCGGCAGCATGCGCAACGCGCTCGGCGAGACGTCGCGGCGCCGCGAAATCCAGGCCGATTACAACCAGCGCAACGGGATCACCCCGCAATCCATCGTCAAGCCGATCGATATGAGCCTGGTGGCGGTGGCCGAGGGCGATTACGTGACCGTTCCGGTGGAGGAAGAGGACGAGGCGGAGAACCTGACGCCGGAGCAGCGCGCACGATTCATCGCGGAACTGGAAGAGCGCATGCGGGAGGCGGCGCGGAAGTTCGAGTTCGAGAAGGCGGCGCAGTTGCGCGACCGGGTCAAATCTCTGAAGTCAGTGGGGTAGGCGGGGTGGGATCCTCCGCGGACAGCGCCGCGGCAGGTTCGGCGCCCGGTCCGGGTTCGGCAGCGGCGGCGGGCGCGGCTTCGGGTTCGGCCGCCGGCACGGGCACGGCCTCCAGGGCGAAGTGCGGCTCTTCGAGCACGATTTCGCACTCGCAGCAATCGCTGCAGCGGCGGCACTTCCGGCAGAGGTGGTTATCGCACGCGTCCTTGGTGCAGCGCGCGCAGATGCGGGTGGATTGCTCGCCGCAGATACTGCACGTAAAAGCCATCTACTTTTTCCTTCCCGCGGTGGATGGAGCGGGCGCGAACAGGGTATTACGGCAGTGTTGCGCTTCCTGATCCATGATCTCGAACTGCCGCTCGCGATCGGCCGCGAGGTCCACGATGTAGGAGCGGAACCGCCCGCGGTTGACCGCGCCCTCCGCCCAGGTGGACGCCAGAGCCTCGGCCGGCGCGGCGCCCTGATACTTGCGCGCCGCGTCTTCGATCGATGCCAGCATCTGATCCAGGCCTTCGGTGCGGAAGTAGAGTTCGAGCGCGGGCGCGAGCCGTTCGGGATTCTTCGCCAGCGCCTTGGCGCCGTCATCGAGAGCGCGCGCCTGGTCGCGGCAGGATTGCAGTTGCGCGGCGTAGGTATCGCTCGCGCCTTTGGCCAGCCAGGCTTTCGCGTCCAGTTTGTCGAGAGCCGGCAGGAGACGCCCCGCGTTGGCTCCGATTTCGTTGAGGATCACCGCCACGTCCCATGGCGGAGCGAGTCCGGCGGCGGGGCCGGGGGATTGGGCGTGCACCAGCGACGCCGCGGCGCAGAAGAGCAGTGTCAGCCGCACTTCTCCAATCTATCATGCGGGTCGCGGCAGGGCGGCGTCTGCGTTACATTCAGATAAGTGCCCATACAGATCGGCGACATTCTGGGGGATTACCAGGTCACGGGTGTGCTGGGCCGCGGCGGCATGGGCAAGGTCTTCCGCGTGCGCAGCCTGCTGACGGACCGCGAGGAGGCCATGAAAGTGGTGCTCCCCGATCTGGCCGAAGATCCCGCACTGGCCGACCGGTTCCTGCGCGAGATCAAGGTCCATGCCAGCCTGCAACACCCCAATATCTGCGCGCTACGCGCGGCGCAGCGGATCGACGGGCGGCTGATCATGATCGTGGAACTGGTGGAGGGCGAAAGCCTGGAGGACCGGATGCGTCCGGCGCCGATGGACGCGGCGGCGGCGGTGCGGTGCGCGATTCAGGTGCTCTCGGCGCTCGAGTACGCGCACGAGCGCGGCGTGATCCACCGCGACATCAAGCCGGCGAACATCCTGATCGCCCACTCCGGGGAAGCGAAGCTCACCGATTTCGGTATCGCGCGGTCGGAAGGCACGGCGCGGCTGACCGGCACCGGACTCGCGGTGGGCACCCTGAGCTACATGTCGCCCGAGCAGATCCGCGCGGAGACGGTGGACGGGCGAAGCGACCTGTACTCGTTCGGGCTGACGCTCTACGAGATGGTCACCGGGCGGCGCGCGGTCCACGCCGAGTCGCAGCACGCGCTGATGACGGCGCAGTTGGAGGTGCTGCCGCCGGAGCCAGCGGCGGTAAACCCGTACGTCCCGGCGGCGGTATCGGCGGCGATCATGCGCGCGGTGCAGAAGGATCCGGCGAGGCGGTTTCAGACCGCGCGCGAGTTTCGCGAAGCGCTCGAACGGCTCGGCACGGGCGAGGCTGCCATACCAGCGGGTGAGGGCGCGGCGACCCGGACGATGACAGTCACGCAGCCGGAGCTGGCCGAGTTGGAGGCGCGGCTTTCGCGCATCGTCGGTCCGATTGCCCGCCACATGGTGCCGGACGCGGCGCGGCGCTACGGCACCCTCAGCGAGATCCGGCGCGCGCTGGCGGAACAGATCGCGGACGCCGGGGATCGGGAGGCGTTTCTCAGGTCCGCGGGTGGTCCGGCGGCTCCAGCGCCCGCCGCGGCCACGAGTCAGCGCGGCGCGCCGGCTCCCGGCCATTTCGACCCCGTCGCGCTGGAGCGCGTCGCGCAGGCGCTGGCGCCGCATCTGGGACCGATCGCGAAGGTCCTGGTAAGCCGCACCGCGCGCAACGCGCACGCGCCGGAGGAACTGCTGGAGGCGCTGGCCGCCGAGATCTCCTCACCCGGCGACCGGCGCAAATTCCTGGCCGCCGCGCGCTCAGCCTTCTAGCATTTTGAGCGCGCGGTCCAGGCTGCGGCGCATGCGGTTGAACGAGCCGGCCAGGACGGCGATTTCGTCGCTGCCCTTCACCGGCAACTCGGGCGCGTCCATCTGGCCGGTGCTGATCTGATCGGCCAGCGCCGAAAGGCTGCGCAGCGGGCGCACCACGGCCATCAGCAGCACCAGATCGAGCAGGACCAGGGTGGCCACGAAGACGATGGCCAGGTTGATCACCAGCGTCTGGAAGGCCTGGTTGGCCATCTGCACCGGCACCGCCATGGGCACGGAGACGATCTGCGCGGTGACCACTTCGTTGAGCTGCCAGCCGAAGCCGTTGTTCGGCCCGTAGCGGCGGATCAGCGCGACCGGGGCCGCGCGCGGCGTGCTGTGGCACTCCAGGCACGGTTGCGTGACCGCAATCGGGCGCGCCAGGTAGAGCGAGCGTCCGGTGGGGGTGTCGCGCTCGCCCACGATTTCCTTGGTGCCGGCGCGATTGCGGAAGGTGTTGATGATGTCGGCCTCCCAATCGACCGCGCGGTCGCGCAGATTGGTGGGGTTCAGGGTCGCCTCTTTATAAGCGTAGTCGGGGTAGCGCGCGCGCAGGTAATCGAAATTCTCGGTGGCCGCGAAGGCGGGCACGGTCTGGGGCAGGAAGGAACGCTGATGCTCCTGCTGGTTCACCAGCAGGGGTTGAATCTGCCTGGTGGTGTAGTTGCGCGCCGAAAGCATGGCCTCCATCATCAGGCGCGCCTGCCGCAGCACCTCCTCGCGGGCTCCGTTCTGCAGGAACTGGTGCGAGATGGCGGCGGCGATGGCCAGGCCGGCTCCCAATACCAGCCCGAGGATCAGGTTGAATTTTGCCAGAAGCTTCATCTGAGTGTCCGTGTGGATATAACCGTATCGGACTATCCTATCAGCGGCACGGACGAACGGAGACGGGACCGCGAGCGAATTTCCTGGGGATGCCGGACGCTACTCGCCGCCGCCGCCGGGAGGTGGCGGAGGAGTTCCGCTGCCGCCGGTGGGAGAACCGGAGCCGGGAGGCGTGGTCGTGCCGCCGGTGGGCGATCCTGTGCCGGTCGTGCCGCCGGTGGGCTTGCCCTTGTCTCCCGAGGCTCCACCCGCCGGAGCGGTGCCGCCGGGCAGACCCGCGCCCGCTTGCCGTTGCAGCATGATGGTGCGGATGGCGTCGAGCGTGGCATTCAATCCGCGCTCCAGGATCATGCCGCGGTGTCCGCCGAGCCCGATCAGCGGCGCGAACGGATCGACCGTAGTCTCCTGGCCGGGAATCAGCCGCACGATCTTCCCGCCCATCCGCAGGTTGCGCACATCGACCATGCCTTCTTCGACCGCCACCCTGGTGGTGCCGTCGCCATCCTGCACCTCCACGCTGAACACCGTGCCGCGCACCGAAATCAGCGCGGTCGGCGTGCTCACGTTATTCGGGTTGGGAATTCCCGGGAGATGCTGAATGTAGACCTTGATCTTGCCGATGACTACGTTGAGCAGGTCGCCCACGCTCATGGTGTTCCGGAAGGTCACCTGCGAATCGGGGAAGACCTCGAAGGTACTGCCGTCCTGCACCTGAAACACGGCGTAGCCGTCCGAACCGGTGACGATGGTCTGTCCGGGCGAAACCTGGCTGCCGAGGAAGATGGCGGTACGGTAGCTGGACGAGTCCTTTACCACCGCGACGCTGCCCACCTGCTTGATGGCGATGGCTTTGGAAGGGGATTGGGCGTGCGCAGAAGGCAGGCACACCAGCAGCGCGGCTGCCGCCAACACTGCCTGCACGGTCCTCGCGAACCTGATCCTCTTCGACATAAACTACGCCAGACTCAGTCTAGCACCAAACTTGCTGTGCAACTGGTGGACCGGCACTAACCTTAGACAGCAAAGTTCGTGAATTCAGTGATTTGGTCGTTAAGGCCGGTTCGGAATTGGGTTAAAATGGGACTCGATCGTGTGTCATAGGGCCACAGTGCGCCGCGCGCTGCGCGACATGACTCTGCTCGCGGGGTTCGTGTGTGCCGCGACTGCGCAAACCGCAGTGTGGCGCCGCGTGGGCGGCACGAGTGTGGAGCTTTCGCTGGCCTCGCCGGCGACGGGCGCGGTGGACAGCGTCTGGTTTTCGCCCGATGGCTCCCGGCTCCTGGCCCGTACCCACTCCGGCAGGGTCTTCGGAACCAACGATTTCGAGACCTGGACACCGGCCGCATCCGAGGCGTCGCGGGCCGATCGTCCCGCGCCCGCGGTGGGGCGCCTGCCCGAACCCGGAGCGCGCGCAGTGCCGGCCGGTTTCGGCAGAATCTACGCGTTGGGGAACCAACTGTTCCGCTCCGAGGACGGTGGCCGCACCTGGACCAACCTGACTTCTTACCGCGGCGACTCCGTAATCGGGCCGGGGCAGAACGGCGTCGCGGTAGCCGCCACCAACCCCGATGAGATTGTCGCCGCCAACCGCTTCGGGGTCTGGCGCTCGATGGACGGCGGACTTTCCTGGGCGGGGCTGAACCAGTTTCTGCCGAACCTCGCGGTGCGGCGCATCCTCTCGACGCCCACCGGAACGGCGGGCACGCGGGTGGAGATCGACGGCATCGGCGCCGCCGAACTCGCGCCCGGTACCAGCGTTTGGACGCCGGTGCGCGACGCCGCGCAGGAAGCGGAGGCTGCGGCACTGAGGCATTACTCCGGCCAGCTTCGCGCCGATGTCCGCTCGATGGCGATTTCAGGCGGTACGGTTTACGTGGGCACCGCGGACGGGCGCATCCTGGTTTCGGGCGACGGCGGAGCGAACTTCGTCGCAACCGGGGCCCAGGCGGCGGGACCCGTGGAACGGCTTTGGGCCGATCCCACGCGCGACGTGGTGGCGCTGGCGGCGATCGGCGGCTCCGGCGGAAACCACGTGCTGCGGACCGTCAACCGCGGCCTCTTCTGGGACCCGCTGGATTCCCCTTCCCTGCCCGAAGGCGCGGCGCACGGCATCTGGGGCGAGCGTGCGGGCGGCGCGGTCTATGCCGCCACCGATCGCGGCGTGTTCTGGGCGCGGGCCGACCTGGACGGGGCGAGCGTATCGTCTCCCAACTGGATCCGGCTTTCCGATACCCTGCCCGACGCGCCCGCCACCGACGTGCGGCTGGATCCGGCGGGCGTGAGCGTGTACGCGGCGATCGACGGCTACGGCGTGTACGCGGCGGCGGCGCCGCATCGCGCGCGCAACCTGCGGATCGTGAATTCGGCGGATTTGAGCACCCGTCCGGCGGCGCCGGGTTCGCTGCTCAGCGTGATCGGCGGGCGTGTGGATTCGGCGCGCGGCGGCGACCTGGAGTATCCGGTGCTGGCGGCGGGCGACGACGCTTCTCAGATTCAGGTTCCTTTCGCCGCGACCGGTCCGAATGTGACCCTGGCGCTTTCCACCGCCGGCGGACCGTTGCGGATGGGCGTGCAGGTGCTGCCGGTCTCGCCGGTGATTTTCGTGGGCAGCGACGGTTCCGCGATGCTGCAGGATTCCTCCAGCGGCCTGCTGCTGGACACGCGCAATCCGGCCCACGCCGGCGCTCACGTGCTGGTGTTCGCCACGGGACTGGGCCGCGTGCGTCCGGATTGGCCCACCGGGCTGGCGGCTCCCATGGACAATCCGCCGGCGGTCGCCGCCAATGTCCGCGCCTACCTGAACGGCGCGCCGGTCCCGGTGGTGCGCGCGACACTCGCGCCCGGGTTCATCGGCTTCTACCAGGTGGAACTCGAGTTGCCCGCGATCAATAACGCCGGGCCGGCGGAACTCTATCTCACCGCGGGCGGCGTCGAGAGCAACCGCGTCCAGTTGTTGATCGAGCAGTAGGCGGGTTACTCTCGCAGGTGGCGGCCGCGGCCGGACCACATATGCGCACGATCATCGAACCCTTCCGCATCAAGAGCGTGGAACCGCTGCACCAGACCACGCGCGAGGAGCGCGAGCGCTACCTCGCCGCAGCGGGCTATAACCTGTTTCTCATCGACGCGCGCCACATCCTGATCGACCTGCTGACCGATTCCGGCACCAGCGCAATGTCCACCGGGCAGTGGGCCGCCATCATGCGCGGCGACGAATCCTACGCGGGCAGCGAAAGCTTCTACCGGCTCAAGCGCGTGGTGGACGATCTCACCGGTTTCCGCCACATGGTGCCCGCGCACCAGGGGCGCGCCGCGGAGCGGATTCTCTTCGCCGTGATGTGCAAGCCGGACCACATCGTCCCTTCCAACACGCACTTCGACACCACTCGAGCGAACATCGAGTTCAACGGGTCGCGCGCCGTGGACCTGCCACTCCGGGAAGCCGCCGATACCCAGGCGCGGCTGGACTTCAAGGGCAACATGGACGCGGCGGCGCTGGAAACGCTCCTGGATGGCGAGGGCGCGGGGCGCGTCCCGCTGGTGATGCTGACCGTAACCAACAATTCCGGCGGCGGACAGCCCGTATCGATGGCCAACATCGAAGCCGTAAAGAAGGTGTGCGCGAAGCACGGCGTGCCGCTGTATCTGGACGCCTGCCGGTTCGCGGAAAACGCCTGGTTCATCCGCGAGCGCGAACCCGGTTACCAGGACTGGACGCCGAAACGCATCGCGCAGAAGATGTTCTCGTTGGCCGACGGCTGCACGTTTTCCGCGAAGAAGGATGCCTTCGCCAACATCGGCGGGCTGTTGTGCACCAACGACGACCGCGTATTCCAGCAGGAGACCAACCTGCTGATCCTGACCGAGGGATTCCCCACGTACGGAGGGCTCGCCGGGCGCGATCTGGATGCGATCGCGGTGGGATTGGAGGAGGTGCTCGACCCGGACTACCTGCGCTACCGCATCGTGAGCACAGGTTATCTGGGGCGCCACATCGCCGACCGCGGGGTGCCGATCGTCGAGCCCCCGGGCGGGCACGCGATCTACATCGATGCCGCGCGCATGCTGCCGCACATCCCGCGCGAGCAGTTTCCGGGACACGCGCTGGCCGTGGAACTGTACCGGCATGCCGGCATCCGGGGCGTGGAAATCGGCAGCCTGATGTTCGGCGAGGCGGCGCACTACGAGCTGCTGCGGCTGGCGATCCCGCGCCGTGTGTACACGCAGAGCCACATCGATTACGTAGTCGAAGCGATTCTCGAAGTGAACGAGCGAAAGCACGAGTTGCGCGGCTTCGGCATTGTGGATGCGCCGCCCTTCCTGCGCCACTTCAGCGCGCGGCTCCGGCCGCTATAATCGGGAGTTCCCATGGCTGGCGAGTTGAGAACCCTGGCGCTGTGCGCGGCTGCCGCGCTGATCCTGGGCGTGGCGATTTCGTGGGCGGTATCGGTGTGGCGCCCGCGCCGCGGAGCGTTCGCACTCGCGCTGGGCGTGCTGCTGGCGGCGAACGCGCCGGCCGTGCTGGGCCTGAGGGCGCCGGCGTTGATGATCCTGGCGGGGTTGCCGCTGGTGCTGCTGGCCACCGCGCCGCGGTTTCGCGAAGTGAACCGCGAATATGCAGGCGCGGCCCGCAGCCTCGGAGCAAGCGAACTCCGCGTCTTTCTGCGGCTGATACTGCCGCTTTCGTGGGGCCCGGTCCTGCTGGCTGGCGTGCTGGCGGTGTACGCTCCGCTGGTGGGGCTGCTGCTGTGACGCACGCGCGGCTGGTCCGCAAAGTCTCCGCTCAGTTCACGCTGCAGGCGGAGTTCGCGATGCCGGCCGGAGTGACCGCGCTGGCCGGACCGGCTGGAGCGGGAAAGAGCCTGACGCTCGACCTGATCGCCGGTTTCGCGCGTCCCGATGCGGGACGGGTGTTGATCGGCGACGCCATCGTATTCGACGGCGAAACCCGCGTGAATCTGCCGCCGCAGCGGCGGGGCGCGGCGCACGTGGCGGCGCACGATACCCTGTTTCCGCACATGACCGTGCGGGAGAACCTGATGTTCGCCGCGGCGCGATGGGCGCGGCTGGAACGGCACAAGCGCGTGGCCGGGATGATCGAGCAATTCGAGTTGGACGAGGCTCCGGCATCGCGGACCGCGGCACGCATCGCGCGCGCCATCCTGAGCGAGCCGCGGCTCCTGTTGATCGATGAATGCGGCGTGGACGAGCCGCTGCTGCGCCGCGCGATGACGGCGTTTCCCGGTCCGATTCTGCTGGTGACCGCGAACCTGGATTTGTGCCACGCCTGCGCCGCGGAGGTCGTGCTGCTCGAAGCCGGCCGCATCCTGCAGCGCGGCGCCGCGCGCGAGGTGCTCGATGCGCCCCAATCGCCGGACGCGGCCCGCCTGCTCGGCTTCAGCAACGTGTTCGCCGCCACCATCGCCGCGCTCGATCCAGGACGCGACACGAGCCGCCTGGAGTGCGAGAACTTCGCGCTCACCGGTCCGTACCTGCCCGGACATTTCAACGGCGACCGCGTGCAGGTGGCGTTGCGGCCGGCCGATGTGAAGGTCCATTCGGGGGAGATCGCATCCGGCGTGAATTTCCTTCCGCTGCCCCTAGCGGCGGTGTCGGAGCGGGTGAACAGCGCGCGGCTTTCCTTCGCTCATGGCGTCACCGCGGAGATCCCGCGCGGAGAGTGGGAGCGGCAGCGCGATAATAAGAGCTGGCAGGTGGAATTGCCGCCCGCCGCGCTGCGTGTTTTCTGATGCCGCTCAAGAGCCTCTCCGAATACGAGTCCCTCGCCGCTCAGGCCCACGGCCACTTGTGCGCCGGGCAGATCCTCGGGCTGCGCCTGGCGATTCACGGGGTGCGCCTGCTGGGCATCGAAGATCCCGCGGGAAAGGACCGCAAGCGCCTGGTGACGTTCGTCGAAATCGACCGCTGCGCGACGGACGCGATCACCGTCGTCACGGGCTGCCGCATCGGCAAGCGCGCGCTCAAATTCCGGGATTTCGGCAAGGTCGCTGCGACCTTCTGCGACGTGGCGGAGAATCGCGCGGTGCGCGTCGTGGCGCGGGAGAGTTCGAAGCAACTCGCCGCCGAACGCTATCCGGAAATCGCCGATCGCAACCAGCGCGAGATGCGGGCGTACCGCGAGTTGAGCGACGCCGAACTCTTCGCGTACCAGTGGGTGCGGGTGGCGATCGGACCCGAGGATCTCCCCGGCTTCAAGGCGCCGCGTGTCGCGTGCGCGGAGTGCGGCGAGGCGATCAACTTCCGCCGGGAAGTGATCCGCGAAGGACGCACGCTGTGCCGCGCCTGCGCCGGTGAGCGCTACTACACTCCGCTCTAGGATGTTGCGCTACTACATCACGGACCGGCGCTCCGCCGGCGGCGAGGCCGCGCTGCTCCAATGCATCGAACGCGCGGTTGCGCAGGGTGTGGAGCGGATCCAGATCCGGGAAAAGGATCTTTCCGCGCGGGCGCTCTGTGCGCTCGTGCGGCGCGCGCTGGAGCTTGCGGCGGGCACGGCAACCCGCATTCTGGTCAACGATCGCGCCGATATCGCGCTCGCCGCCGGCGCGCACGGCCTCCATTTGCCGGGGAATTCGGTCTCGCTGCGCGAGTTACGCGCCATCGTGCCGGCGGGATTCCTGATCGCGGTCTCGACGCACTCCCGCGCGGAACTCATCGAGGCACGCGAAGGCGGCGCGGATTTCGCGGTGTTCGGACCGGTCTTCGCGCCGCTGTCAAAGACATCCGCCGCTCCGCCGGTGGGGATCGACGGGTTGCGCGAAGCCGTGCGCGGCCTCGGCTTCGAAGTACTCGCGCTGGGCGGCATCACCGATGGGAACGCGGCGGCGTGCGTCGCAGCAGGCGCCGCCGGAATCGCGGGGATTTCGCTATTTCAAAGGTGAACGCGGGCGCGCGGCACTCACTCAGACGGTGAAGATCTGGATCGCCTGCTTCAGGCTGGCGAGCGGCTCGCGCCCCTGCGCCGGCGAATACTCGTGGCTCACCATCCCGGTATAAGTCGTCTCGGCAATCACCTTGGCGATGAAGTGGTAGTTCAACTCCTGCGTGTCGTCGAGTTCGTGGCGCCCGGGATTGCCTCCGGTGTGGAAGTGCCCGATCCATTGCAGGTGATCCCGGATGTTGCGCGCGATGTCGCCGTCCATGATCTGCGCGTGGTAGATGTCGTAAAGGATCTTCACGCGCGGCGAGTTGACACGCTTCATCACGTCCACACCCCAGGCGATGTGGTCGAACATGTAGTCCTTGTGATTGACCTTGCTGTTGAGATACTCCATGCACACGGTCACCCCGGCGTCTTCGGCGTGGGCCTTCACCTTGTTGAGGAAGGTGACGCAGTTGTCGGCGCCTTCGGCATCGCTCATCACGCGCTTATCGCGCACGCCCATACGGTTGCCGCTGAAGCAGATCAGGTTGGGCACGCCGTTGGCCTTGGATTCGTCGAGCGCGGCATGCATCAGCTTTTCCAGCCGGTCGTGATTATCGAGCCGGTTGAGCGCGTCGGGGATCGTGCCTCCCGGACCGCCCGGATACATGGTGGGCTTCAGCCCGTATTTTTTGAGCGTTGGCCAGTCCTGCGGACCGATCAGATCGTATCCAACGATGCCGAGATCGGCTGCGATCTTGCACGTCTCCTCGAACGCCACTCCGCGGCCGAAAACGCCGCGCGTCACGCCCTGCCGGATCTTGCCCGTTGCCTTCGGCGCGTCTTGAGCCAGCGCGGCCGACGCGAAGGTTGCTCCCAACGTGGGAAGAAAATCTCTACGACGCATATGACACATCATATAATCTTCCGCATGAAGATACTGCGCTATCTTCCGGTCTTGTTCCCCGCGATTCTCCTGGCTCAGGACGCGGTGGTGCTGCGTCCCGCGCGCGTGTTCGACGGCGAGAGCATGCACGAAGGGTGGGTGGTGCGCACGCGCGGCGGACGCATCGAAGCCGCCGGGCCCGCGGCCGCCGTGGACGCCGCCGGCGCGAAGACCGTCGAGTTGCCGGGGCTCACGCTGCTGCCCGGCCTCGTCGAAGGCCACTCCCACATCCTGCTGCATGCCTATAGCGAGACTCCCTGGAACGATCAGGTGGCGCACGAAGGCCTCGCGCTGCGCGCCGCACGGGCTGTAAATCATCTGCGGGAGACCCTCATGGCGGGCTTCACCACCATGCGCGATCTGGGCACCGAGGGCGCCGGATACGCCGACGTGGAACTGAAACAGGCGGTCGAGCAGGGCATCGTTCCAGGACCGCGGCTGCTCACGAGTACCCGCGCGATTGTCGCCACCGGCAGTTACGCGCCCAAGGGCTACGCGCCGGAGTGGCGCGTGCCGCAAGGCGCCGAAGAGGCCGATGGCGTGGATAGCCTGATCCGCACCGTGCGCGACCAGATCGGGCACGGCGCGGATTGGATCAAGCTCTACGGCGACTACCGCTGGGGGCCCCTGCCCGGCGCGCATCCCACGTTCAGCCTCCAGGAGATGAAAGTCGCGGTGGAGACCGCGCACAGCGCCGGCGTGCCGGTCGCGGTGCACAGCAGTTCACCCGAGGGGATGCGCCGCGCCATCCTCGCCGGCGCCGACACCATCGAACACGGCGACGGCGGCACGCCCGAAATCTGGCAGCTCATGGTGGAGCATCACACCGTGCTCTGTCCGACGCTGGCGGCGAGCGACGCCGTCGCGCAGTACGCCGGCTGGCGCAAGGGACAGCAACCGGAGCCGGCCAGCCTCCAGCACAAGCGCGCCGCGTTCCGGGCGGCGCTGGATGCTGGGGTGACTATCCTGAGCGGCAGCGATATCGGCGTCTTCCCTCACGGCGAAAACGCCCGCGAAATCGAAATGATGGTGGAGTACGGGATGAAGCCGGCGGAAGCCTTGAAGTCGGCGACGTCCGTCGCGGGCCGCGTGCTGCGCATGGATATCGGCGTAGTGAAGCCCGGCCTGTTCGCCGACCTCATCGCGGTGGACGGCGACCCGGCGCGCGACATCGGCGCGCTGCGCAGGGTCAGGTTCGTAATGAAGGCGGGCGTGATCTACCGGCAGTAGCTACTCATACTGGAGAAGCCGGCGCTGCCCTTCCAGCTTGCGGATGGCGCTCACGTCCTGCGTGACTTCGAGACAGCCCAGATAGCGCTTCTCTTCGTCGCGCACCGCAAAGTACCGGATGTGGACGAAGCGCTCCATGAAGTCGATCCAGAACTCGGCGACGCTCTGCCGCCCGGCTCGGAAATCGTCGAGGATGCGGTTGACCACGTCCACGCTGCGCGGCGGATGGCAGTTCTGTACCTGCCGCCCGATTACGGCTTTACTGCGCGCGAAGACACGGTCCGGACCTTCGCTGAAGAACGCGACGCGATCGTTGGCATCGACGAACGTGATGTCCACCGGCAGAGTAGCGAAGAGGGCGGTGAGTTGATCCAGCGTGAGATTGCCGGTGGGCAGGTGGACGGCGCCCTGAGTCGTCGCCGCAGCGGCCACTCCCGCCGGACGGTAGCCTTCCCGCGGCTCCACCAGGCACCAGCCATAGCGCGGCGAGGAGGCCCAGATCTCCGCCCAATCGGCTTCGGTCAGCTTCTGCATGGCCGCCGGCAGGAGGATGTTCTCTTCCTTGTAGATCATCTCTTCCACGGCAGCGAGCGCCGGCTCGGCATCCGCTTCCGGATTCGCGCGCAGGTGCTTGAGCCGCGCGCGGACCTCGTCGTCCTTGGCCCACATCACCTTCGATGGACCGGTGATGCCGTGCCGTTCCAGGCAGGTGAACAGCAGGTGCTCCTTGCGCTGGTAGTGCTTGTCGATGTCCATGAGTTCGTTGATGGCCTGCCGGCGTTCGTCGGGAGACGACGCCGCCCGGATCTTCACGATGGCATCGCGCAGGGCCTGATTCTCGCGGCGGAAGGTGTCGGCGGGGTGTCCCGGCGGCAGCGGGGCGGCCGGCAACTGCACGAGTACGTCGCGCGTCACCTGCGAGTGCAGGTCGCAGAGCCCCTGGAGCCGCTCTACCGGCATGCCGCCGGCGATCAACTTCTGCTCCATGGCCATCAGGGTGCACGAATCGGTCTGCCCGACCAGGGTTTTCAGCTTCGCGCGGACGGTTTCCGGGGACTCGCCGGCATTGAGCCCATCGATGATCTCTCTCAACAGCAACTCGCTCATGCTTCCAGATTAAGACGAGTCGGTCTGAAACCCTGTGACTTTGGTCACCGCGGCCGGGGGTTACCGGTAGCGGCCCTTGAGCGAGTTGAGGCGTACCGCCAGAGGGTCGAGGAACGCCTGGGCGCCGGACCAGAGGCTGACCTTGGTTCCAGGCACGTTATCCCACCGCACCGGCACCTCGAGTGCGCGGTAGCCGAGTTTCCGGGCGATGAAGAGCACTTCGACATCGAATCCGAAGCCCTCCAGTTGCTGGCGCGAAAAGACCTCCCGCGCCGCCTTGCCCTCGAAGAGCTTGAAGCCGCACTGCGTGTCCCGGAATGGGAGTCCGGTGATCAGCCGCATTACCAGATTGAAGAAACGGCCCGAGACTTCCCGTGCCAGGGACTGGTGTACCCCGATCAGGGAGCGGTCCATCGCTCGCGAGCCGATGGCAACCTGGGCGCCATCGCGCTCTACCGCCTCCCACAACTTGTCCAGCTCTTCAATCGGGGCCGAAAGATCGGCGTCCGTATACAGGACCCAGTCGCCGCGCGCCTCCATCATGCCGTGGCGGACAGTGTAGCCTTTGCCGCGATTCCCCGGATTCTCGACCAACCGCGCCCCGGCGGCGCGCACGACCTCCGCGGTACGATCGCGCGACCCGTCGTTCACGACGACGATTTCACAAAACTCCCAGGTGGATTCCTCCAGGTAATGCTGGATCTTCGCCAGGGATTGCCCGAGGCGGCCCTCTTCGTTGTAGGCCGGGATGACGATGGAAATGGATCTGCGCAAGCGAAGTTTTATAATATCTAATTTCCCCCCAAGGAGCTTTTTTTGTCCCTCGAAGACGATCTATTGAAGCAGCGCCTGTCGCGCATTAGCGAAATCGAGGCGCTCGGCCACCGCGCCTACGGACACCGCTACGAGTTCACCCACACCATCCCGGAAATCCTCGCCGCGTACAACGCCAAAACCGCCGAGGAGTTGGAGCCGCAGGTGCGCGTGCGCGCCGCCGGACGCATCATGACCCTGCGCCACATGGGCAAGGCGGGGTTCGCCCACCTCCAGCAGAACGGCGAGAGGCTGCAGATCTACGTGAAGAAGGACGCGGTCGGCGAGAAGGATTTCGCCCTGTTCAAGCTGGTCGACCTGGGCGACATCGTCGGGGTCGAAGGCTACCTGTTCCGCACGCGCACCGGCGAACTCAGCATCCACGCCGAGAAACTGGAATTTCTCTCGAAGACGCTGCTCTCCATGCCGGAGAAATGGCACGGGCTGGAAGATGTCGAGACGCGCTACCGGCAGCGCTACCTGGACCTGATCGCGAATCCCGAGTCGCGCAAGGTGTTCGTGACGCGCGCCAAGCTCATCAGTTCGCTGCGGCGCCAACTCGAAACCCGCGGGTTCATCGAGGTCGAGACCCCCATGATGCAGCCGCTCTACGGCGGTGCGGCGGCGCGTCCGTTCGTGACGCACCATAATACGCTCGATATCGACCTCTACCTGCGGATCGCGCCGGAACTCTACCTGAAGCGCCTGGTGGTCGGCGGCATGGAGCGCGTCTACGAGATCAACCGCAACTTCCGCAACGAGGGGCTGAGCACCAGGCACAACCCCGAGTTCACGATGCTGGAGTTCTACCAGGCGTACACGGACTATCAGGGGCTGATCGATTTCAGCGAGGAACTGCTGCGGCAGGCGGCGATCGACGCGACCGGATCGCCCGTGGTGCAATTCGCCGGCAACCAGATCGACTTCAGCCGCCTGGCGCGTTTCACCATGCGGGAAGCGATCGTGCACTTCTGGCAGGGAGAGGACAAGCCGTCGCTCGAAGACGTGGCGAATCCCGCGTGGTTGAAGGAGCAGTCCGGCGCGGCGACGCCGGGCGAGGCGCTGGCGGCGATCTTCGAGCGCACCGTCGAACACCAGTTGATTCAGCCCACCGTCATCTACGAATACCCGGTGGAAACGTCGCCGCTTTCGAAGAACAACCCGGAGAATCCGGCGTTCGTGGACCGCTTTGAAATCTACGCCGCCGGCATGGAGATCGGCAACGCGTACACCGAACTGAACGATCCGCAGGAGCAGCGCCGCCGCTTCGAAATGCAGCTTCGGATGCGCGAGCGCGGCGACGAAGAGGCGCACCAGATGGACGAGGACTACGTGCGCGCGCTCTCCTACGGCATGCCGCCCACCGGGGGCGAAGGCATCGGCATCGACCGCCTGACCATGATCTTCACCGGGGTGAGTTCCATCCGCGACGTGATCCTGTTTCCGCTGCTGCGCCCGGAAGGACCCATCGACCTGGTGGGCAGGCTGCGGGAACTCGATCAGTGACCTCGCGCTTCGAGCTGTTCATCGCCGCGCGCTACCTGAGGGCGCACCGGAAGGAAAAGGTGATCAGCGTCATCACCGCGATTTCGGTGCTGGGGGTTGCCTCGGGCGTGATGGCGCTGGTGCTGGCTCTGGCGGTGACCAACGGCTTCCGCAATACGCTCGAGCGGAACCTGCTCGGCGCGATGGCGCACATCAACGTGATCCCGCGGCAGCCCGGTGACGGCATCGAGAACTGGCAGGCGTTGAGCGGCACCCTGGCGCGCGTGCCCCATGTGATCGCGGTCTCGCCGGTGCTCTACAGCCCGACGTACTTCCAGGGGCCGCTGCTTTCCAAGGGCGGCATCATCAAGGGCGTCGAAGTGGATCGCGAACTGGCGCTCAGCACCACGCTGCGCAAGCTCAAGGAGGGATCGGTGGATCGCTTACGCGATCCCAACGCGTCGCCGCCCGGCATCCTTCTGGGCGCCGACCTCGCCGGAGACACGGGCATGGTCGTGGGGGCCAATGTCGAGATCCTCTCCGACGAACTCACGCCGGTCGGACCGCGCCCCGTACGCCGCCGCTTCAAGGTGTGCGGCATTTTCGATACCGGCTTCTACGAGATCAACGACAACTGGGCCTATACGGCCATCGGGCCGGCGCAGAAGGCGCTGGGCACGGACCAGATCAACCAGATCGAGCTGAACGTGGACGATCTCAACCGCGCCGCCGATATCGCCGCGCGGATCGAGAAGATCGCCGGCCCGCGCTACACCACCACCACCTGGATGGAGCGGAACCGCCAACTGCTGGGCGCGCTGCGCATGGAGCGGATGGTCACCATCATCGTAATCAGCCTGATCGAACTGGTGGCCGCGCTCAACATTTTCATCACCCTGGTAATGGGGGTGATGGAGAAGTACCGCGATATCGCGATTCTGATGTCGATGGGTGCGCGCCTGGAGCAGGTACGGCGTATTTTCATGCTGCAAGGCGTGTTGATCGGGATCGTGGGCACGATTCTCGGGCTGGGCGCGGGGTACACGCTCGCGTACTTCGCGGAAACGTACCGCTGGCTCCCGCTCGACGAAACCGTGTACTCGATGCGTTTCGTGCCCTTCGAACCGCGCGCGGTGGACGCGCTATGGATCGCGGCGCTGGCGGTTTTCGTGAGCTTCCTGGCGACCCTGTACCCGGCGCGCAATGCGTCCCGCGTCGCACCGGCCGAAGTGCTGCGCTACGAGTGAACACCGGGCGCTCCGATGCGCCGCGGTGGATCACACCTTGTACCGGCGGATTTCAGCCTCGGATACCTCGCTGGACATGCCGGGCGCTTCGGGCGCGAGCATCTCGCCATCGGCGAGTTTGTGCGCGCCGCCCGTTTCCATGTAGATGGCGTTGGGCATGGCGAGCAGCATGTTCAGATTGGTCGCGCTGCCGCCATGGCTGGCGAGTTCGAGTCCGTAGGCGTCGGCCACGGCGGCGATCTCCATCCACTCGGTGACGCCGCCGGCGCGGCGGTTGTCGGGCTGTACTACGTCCGCCCCGCGGCGCGCGATCAGGTCGGCGAACGCGTACTTCGTCGCCAGGTTCTCGCCGGTGGCGATCCGGATGTCGAGTTCGCGCGCCAGTTCCGCATAACCCTCCATCTCCTGCGGCGGCAGCGGTTCCTCGTACCAGAAGCAGCCGAGTTCCTGGTAGACGCGCCCGCGGCGCAGCGCGTCGTTGCGGTTAAACACCTGATTGGCGTCCACCATCACGCGCCTGCCTTTGCCCACAGTGTCGAACGCGAGCCGGATGCGGCGCACGTCGTCGTCGAGATCGCCGCGGCCGACCTTGATCTTCACCGCGCGGTACCCCTGCTCCATGGCCTGCGCGATGGAGCGCTGGAAGCGCGAGAGATCGGCGTCGTCATCGTAATACCAGCCGCACATGGAATAGACCGGCAGGCGGTCGCGAAACGCGCCGAGCATCTTGTAGACGGGCATCCCGGCGTGCTTGCCGAGAATATCCCACACGGCGATATCCACCGCGGCGATGGCGAACTGCACCACGCCGCCCACGCCGTTGTATTCGAGCGCCTTCCACAGGTCCGCGCGGATGCGGCGCGGGAACGCCGGGTCCTGTCCAAGGATCGCCGGCTTCACCTCGGCCTCGAGAATCGTCTGCACCACTTTCGGACCGCCGGCGATCATGCCGAAGCTCACGTCGGCCCAACCGGTGATGCCGGCGTCGGTGCGCAGCCGCAACACCACGCTGCCGCTATCGACGCTGAGCTTGTGGATGGCGTCATAGATCGGAGTGCCGGGCGGGCGCTTGAGCAGATCGGTTTCGAGCGCGGTAATCCGGATCTGCTTCTGCTGTTCCGCCGCCGCCGCCAGTCCCGCCGCCGGGAGCGCCGCGGCGGCTTGAAGAAGCTGTCTGCGGTTCATTGGGCTACCGTATCACTTTGCGCCCACCACGCGGCGCCCCGCGATCCGATAACCTCCGCTCAACACCAGCGCGATCGCTTCGGAGTAGATCCGGTGCTCCTCTTTGAGGATGCGCGCGGAGAGCGTATCGGCGGTATCGTCATCCAGCACCGGCACCGCCGCCTGCAGGATAATCGGGCCGGCGTCCAGGTCCTCATCCACGAAATGGACGGTGCAGCCGCTGATCTTCACCCCGTGGCTGAGCGCCTGATGCTGCGCGTCGAGTCCGGGAAAGGCCGGCAGCAGCGAAGGGTGAATGTTCAGGATGCGGCCCGGAAAGGCGCGGATGAAGCGCGCGCTGAGCAGCCGCATGAAACCCGCCAGGCATACCAGATCCACACGGCTGCGCTGCAACTCCTCGATCACGCTCTGGTCGTAGATCTCGCGGTCGATTCCCTTGGACGGCAGGCAGACCGCGCTGAGCCCGCGGGCGCGCGCTGTTTCGAGGCCCTTTGCTTCGGCGCGATTGCTGATCACCACCGCGATCTCCGCGTCCAATTTGCCCGCAGCCACGTAGTCCGCGATGGCTTCGAAATTCGAGCCGCGGCCGGAAATCAGAATGCCCAGCCGCTTCACCGGTACTCCACGCGCGGCCGCCCGCGCTTGACTTCGACCACGCTGCCAATTCGCCACGGCTTCTCGCCGGTCCTGCGCAGTACGACTTCGGCCTTGGCCGCGCCGCGCGCGCCCACCGCGAAGATCATGCCCGCGCCCAGATTGAACGTGCGACGGTAATCGTCCAGCGGGACGTCGCCGATGCGCCGCAACGCTTCGAACAGCGCGGGGATCTTCCAACTTGCGGTCTCGATCTCCACGCCCAGGCCTTTAGGCAACATGCGCGGCGTGTTGTCCGTGATGCCGCCGCCGGTGATATGCGCCGCCCCTTTCAGCAGACCGGCGGCCATCAACGCCCGGATGGGCTTGAGGTAGCTGCGATGCACCGCAAGCAGCGCGTCGGACACCGTGCAGCCCACCTCCGGCAGCACAGTCTTCGGTCCGAAACCCGCGACTTCGAAGAGGAGCTTGCGGGCCAGCGAGTAGCCGTTGGTGTGCAGCCCGCTTGAGGGCAACGCGAGCAGCGCATCGCCCGGCCGGATGCCGGAGCCGGTGAGCAGTTCGCGGCGTTCGGCCGCGCCCACGATGAAACCGGCCAGATCGTATTCGCCGGCCGCATACATGCCGGGCATTTCCGCGGTCTCACCGCCGATGAGGGCGCAGCCGTTGGCTTTGCAGCCGCGCGCGATGCCCTTCACCACGTCCGCGGCGACAGCGGCGTCCAGTTTGCCCACCGCGAAGTAATCCAGGAAGAATAGCGGCCGCGCGCCCTGGACGGCGATGTCGTTGACGCAGTGGTTCACCAGGTCCTCGCCGATGGTGTCGTGGCGGCCGGTGGCGAAGGCCACCTTCAGCTTCGTTCCCACGCCGTCGGACGAACTGACCAACACCGGGCGGCGGAAGCCTGCGAGCTGATACATGGCGCCGAAGCTTCCGATTTCCGTGAGCACGCCGGGGGTGAACGTGCCGCGCGCGAATTTCTTGATAGCGGAAACGGCGCGGTCCGCCTCGTCGATGTTGACGCCGGCGTCGCGGTATCGAACACGTGGTTTGGTGGGCAAATTTCAGTATACGCGGGCCGCTCCGCGGCGTGCGGCGCGCCGCCCGAGTTAGGTCGCTATGATTGGCCGGATCACGCCCACGCCGATTTGCCGCAGGTCTGCGGTGAGCCGATCGAACATCGCGTCGTCTTCATAAGTGCCCACAATGGCTCCGCCCGATCCTGCGAAGTTAGCGGTCGCGCCGGCGGCGCGGGCGGCGGAAACCATCTCCAGGTTTCCGGGATCGATGCGATAAATCGCTGCGCGCAAATCGAAATTCGCGTCGATGAGTTGCTTCAAGCGGTTACGGTCGCCGGTGAGCAGGCACCGCCTTCCTTCTTCGGCGTAACCTGCCCAGGTCTGCATCGCGTGAACCACTTCCGGATCGCCGCGGCGCCAGCGCTCCCGCAGGTTATTGTGAAACACCTCCGTACCTTCGCTCAGGGACGTCCGGTAAGCGACATAGACGTTCGACAACAGGCCGGAATCGATACGCGCATACTCGCCATAGCCGCGCGATTCCATCAGGGGCCGCGAGAAATCCATGTATACGAGCCCCTGATAGGCCTGCACCACGCGGTCCTGTAGCCCGGCCGCCACGTCCAGTTCGCGGGTTTCGGTTTCGAGCACCAGGTTGGCGAAGAGGGGCAGCGGGATCTCCAGGCCGTAATACTGGCATAGCGCACGCAGCGCCGCCGTGATGATCGCACTGGAGCCGCCCAGGCCGAGCCGTAGCGGCACCGTCGATTCGTACTCGAGCGTAAAGTTGCGGTCGGGCAGTTCGATACCCTGCGCCTTGCAGTAATCCAGCAGCCGGACGATCAGCGCCTGGATGATGCGAATGCCGCCGTAGTAGCCGCGCCAGCGTGTGATGCGGTATAGGTCGTCGAGGTTTTCAAAGACCGGCAGGTCGGCCTTCGATGGCTTGATCTCCAGTCGTCCGCTGGGATACAACAGCACCCGCGCGCGGAAATTGGCGAACGCGAACGCCAGCGTCTTGCCGAAATAGCCGTCGCTAGGGTTGCCGAGTAGTCCGGCGCGGGCGTATCCATAGGTTTCGATCATTTGTTCCATCGATCATCGGAATCAATCCAGAGCGTAACTGGTCCCTGGTTGACGAGACGGACTTCCATGCTGGCCTGGAATACACCGGTCTCGACGGGCACGGGCCCGGTGCGCAAAAGTTCCACGAAATGATTATAGAGGGTACGCGCGGTTTCGGGCGGCGCGGCCGCATCGTAGCTGGGCCGTCTGCCGCGGCGGCAATCGCCGTACAGCGTAAACTGCGAGATCACCAGCAAAGCGCCGCCGGCCTCCGCGACACTGCGGTTCATCCGGCCTTCATCGTCGGGGAAAATGCGCAGGCCGAGCAATTTGCCCGCGCAGTAGGATACAGATTCCGGAGTATCAGACCTGGAAACTGCCGCGAGAACGACCAAGCCGGTGTGGATAGCCCCAACCGTCCGGTTCTCGACGCTTACCGACGCCTCGCTAACTCTTTGGATGACTAGACGCATACTCGGGTGACGGCCTGCATAAAGAGCAAAAAAACAGGGTTACGTCTTTTTAACCTTTATGTTATAGTATCGCTGGGTGACGTTATGGCAAGAGGCAAAATGACAAACGATTTCACAACACTACAGATGGCGCTGGTCGGCTATCAATTCGAGAAGCAGAAGATCGAAGTCAAGATTCAGGAACTTCAAGCCCAGCTAAGAGGCAAGAGGATTCCGGCTGCTTCGGCGGAAGAAAAGGCGCCCGTCAAGCGGGTGCTGAGTCCGGAAGCCCGAAAGCGGATTGCGGCGGCGCAAAAGAAGCGCTGGGCGGAGCATCGGCGCGCGAAAGCGCAGCAGGCCAGAGCCGCCGAATAGAAGCGCGGCCCGGTGGATTGCCAGATCAGCGGGCCGCCAAACCCCAACCAAAGCGTGCCGCGACTGCTTCCACGGGGCCTTCCGCCACAACGGCACCGTCGTGGAAGAATACCGCGCGGGAGCAGGTCGCGTGTGCGAATGGCACGTCGTGGGTGATCAGGATCTTCGCCTGCGGCAGTGCCCTCAGCAGATCCGCCAGCGCTCTCTGTCCCGGTGGGTCCAGATAAGTCGTCGGTTCGTCCAGCACCAGGATTTCCGGATCCAGCGCCAGAATCCCGGCGAGCGCCACGCGGCGTTTCTCTCCGGCACTTAGATGGTGGGGCGCGCGGGTTTCGGCGCCCGCCATACCCGTCTGCCGCAGGGCCACCCGCGCCCGTTCACAGGCATCCTCGCTACTCAAGCCCTGGTTCAGCAAACCGAAAGTCACGTCCTCCAGCACCGAAGGCATGAATAACTGCGAGTCGGCGTCCTGAAACACCATCCCGACCTTCCGGCGGACCAGAGCCAACGAACGTGGCTCGACCTCCATCCCGCAAACCGACACCGAACCTCTTCCCCTCAATAACCCGTTGATATGCAACGCGAAAGTGGTCTTGCCGCTGCCGTTGGCGCCGAGCAGGGCGACCGCTTCGCCGGCCTCCAAATGGAAATTCACTCCTCTTAACGCCTGAGTCCCATCCGGGTAACTGTATTGCAGGCCGTTTACGTCGACCACCGGGCGTCTCAAAGCAGGACCTCCCCCAACGTCCGCACTAAAAGGGGTAGCGCGCCCGCAGTGAACGCGAATATCACATCCCCTGCGGCGAGTGTACCCGTTGCCATGGAGCGAAAGTGTCCCTGGAAACCGCGCGCGATCATCGCCCGATGGATGTGTTCGGCTCGCGAGTAGGATCGCGCGAAGAGCGTCGCCAGCGCGCCCGCCGCGGCCTGGAACCTAAGTCCCCCGCGCATCGCCGCGGCAGTGCGCATATTCACGGCTTCTTCGACGACGACAAAGATGTACCTGTAGAGGAATTGGACGACCATGAGGAGAAACTGAGGAGCCCTCGCACTTTCCAACGTACGTACTAACTCCGGCAGCGGGGTCGTGGCTACAAGCAGCAGTACTACCAGGGCCGAAAGGTAACTCTTTACCATGAGTCCTAAAGCCGTTTGTGGGAAGCCCTCCATCCAGGAAAACAGGGCGAAAAGAGCACTGAAGGGCAAAACGGCCGCCGTACGGGACACAATGCCGCCTACCGGCAACTTTGCCACCAGGACGCCGGATACCAATACGACCAACCATCCCGCGCTGAGCGCGAGAAGGTGGCGGTGAGCGGTCGCCACTGTGACGAGGAACACAGCCGCCACCGCCAGCTTGGCGCCCGCCGCCCGGCGGTGGATCATGCTCGACCCGCGGCTCCACTCGTCGACTGCCGTGTGGCGCAACTTACGCGCTCCGTCTGCGCGCCATGCGCCCGCCGGCGAGCAGCAATACAAAGACCAGCCCCACCCCGGCGATGCCCGCTCCGTTGCCGTATGCGGCCAGTGGCTTGGCAATGCCGGCGCGCATCGCCAACTGTTCGATGCCATCCGGCGCGGTCGAGGCAAACACCAGACCGCCCGCGGCCAGCATCACCGCGCACAGCCCCAACCCGCCAAGGAGCATCGACGGCGCGCGCGCGGGTTGGCGTACGAACCCGGGCTGGATCCGCTCCAGGGCTGCAATGACCGCCACGGTAATCGCGCCTTCGAGCAGTGCCGAAACGGCAAACAGCGTGAGTGACACCCCCAGGACCGGCCTCGGCATGCGAACGCCGGAGAGCAGTAACTCGGCCAGCGCCAGCACTGCGCTCGAGATTACGCTGAGTACCCCGCCGGCGAAGATGGCCGCGCGGCGGAATCGCCCGCCGCCCCACAAATGATAGGGCAGATATCCGGCGAGTACCCCGGCGATAGCCATATTCAGAACGTTCGGCCCCAGCGCCAGCACGCCGCCGTCCTGAAAGACGAACGCCTGTATCGCAACAATCGCCGTCATGACGACGCTCGCCGGGGCCGGCCCAAGCGTGCATGCCAGCAGCGCGCCGCCTACCAGGTGCCCGCTGGTGCCCATGCCCACCGGAAAGTTGATCATTTGCGCGGCGAAAATGAAGGCGCCCATCACGCCCAGCAGCGGCGCCTTGGATTCGTCGAACCCGCGTTGCGCGGCGCGCGCCGCAAGGCCCGTGGCGGGCAAGGCCAGAGCGTCCAATGCCGCCCAGACGGGAGTGGAGAGAAAGCCGTCGGGAATGTGCACTTTCGCCTTCAAGGTATCACGATTGTCAGAATCGTGCCACCGCAGGCGGAGCGGCGCGCGGCCGGCGCTGGTGATACTATGTGTACGCATGAGCGGACTGAGCCGGATCGGGGTCGCCATCGACACCCTCCTGCTGACCAAGTTCGATAAGCTGATCGCGCGGCGCGGTTACACCAATCGCTCCGAAGCCTTCCGCGACTTGATCCGCGACGAATTGGTCGAGCGCACATGGGAATCGCCGGAAAGCCAGGTCGTCGGCACCGTGACCCTGGTTTACGACCACCACGTGCGGCTGCTGAACGAGAAACTCACCTCGATTCAGCACGACTTTCACCACTCCATTCTTTCGACATTGCACGTCCATCTGGACCACGACACGTGCCTGGAGGTTCTGGTGGTCAAGGGCCGTTCGGCGGTGGTCCGCAAGGTCGCCGATGCCCTGATCAGCGCCAAGGGAGTGAAACACGGCCGGCTTACCATCACCACATCCGGAGCGGAGTTGAAATGATTGTCGGAACTGGCGTGGACCTCGCCGAAGTGGATCGTATCCGCCACTCGATCGAGCGCTTCGGCGCGCGCTTCGTCGAGCGGGTCTACACCCCGCGGGAGATCGCCTACGTGGAACGGAAAGCCAACCGCTTCGAGCGCTACGCCGCCCGGTTCGCGGCGAAGGAAGCCGGCATGAAGGCGATCGGTACAGGATGGCGGCACGGAGTTACCTGGCAGGATTTCGAAGTCACCAACCTTCCCAGCGGGAAGCCTACCCTGGCGTTGCATGGCGTCGCCGCGCAGGTGGCGGCGAGACTCGGGGTGAAGGGCGTGGCCCTATCTCTCACCCACACCGCCGAACTCGGTATGGCGCACGTGATCCTGGAAGGGTAAGCGGGTCAGGGAAGCGGCGCGAGTTTGCCGCCGTCCCACACCAGAACGTTTCCTAAGTAATCGCCGGCGATGACGGACTTGCCATCGAAGGAGCACGCCACTTTGTTCAGCAGCGCATCGTTGGACGGGCTCGCGCCAAGCGGTTTGCCGCCGGCGCTCCACAGGCGGATCGTGTTGTCGCGCCCCACGCTGGCGATGTTCCCGCCGGCGGTGAATGCGACGCCGAGCACGCCGCCGGAAACCACGCCGTATTGCCCCGGAGCGGCTTTGGGCTGATGCGCCCCGGCGACTGTGGCCAGCGGAAAGCCATCCATCGCGTTCCACACGATGAGTTGCCCATCCTCACTGCCGGACGCCAGCAATTGCCCGTCGCCGCGCCAACTTAGGGCGGTGACCGAGTCCTTGTGTCCAGCCAGGGTATTCACGGTGCCCCCGCTTGCGCTTTCCCAAACGAAGATGCCGCCCGCGCGGTCGCCCGTGGCGAGCCGCGTGCCGTCCGGCGAAAACTCGATCGCTGTGATCCAGTCGGTATGTTTCCTGATCTGGTAAACGAGTTTGCCATCGGCCACGGTGTACACGCGCACGATTTTGCCGGGCCCCCCGAGAGCGACCAGCTTGCCGTCCGCCGTGAGGTCGGCCGCCAGCACGATGTCCCGTTCGTCGCCGAGCACCGCCAGGCGCTTGCCGGTACGCACGTCGAACAGCACGACCTTGCCGCTCTGCACGGGTTTGCCGCCGCCCGCCAGGAGGATTTCGCCGGTGCGGCTGAAGCGCAGCACGTAGGGGACGCCTTCGGGAAACGCCAGTTCGCCCGCCCGCGCGCGGGTAGCCAGGTTGTAGAGAGCGATGCGTTCATGCCCCGCGGCGGCCAGCAGAGGCGCCCACGGACTCGCCGCCAGCGCGGTGATCGGGTGGGGCCGGGCCAGCGGCGCGAGCGGAACCGCGGGCAGGGATCCGGGCATGGCTGGCGCTCCTGCCGGTTTGTTCCGGTCGCTCCCGCGATACGCGAGCGAAGGCCCCACCGGTCCCTTCGGCATACTGGCCGCGGTTTCGAGCAACCCGTTCTGGATCCAGTCGTGGATCAGGGCGATCTCGTTGCCGGGGAGTTTCGGCAATCCCAGTGGCATTTGCGGCGCGCCCTCCTCGCGGGCCACCGCCTTATACAGAAGAGACAGTGCGGCCCGCCCCGCGACCGCCACGTCGCCCGAAGAGCCGCCCTTGAGCACGCCCGCGTAGCTTTCCAGGTTGAGGCCGGATCGCATCTCACCCGCGGAGTGGCAGGCGAAGCAGCGGCGCGCGAACAGCGGCTGAATGTCGTCTTCGTAGTTCGGGTGTTGGGCCAGGACCGGCGTCGAAACCAGAGCCAGGAAAACCAACCGCCCCGTAATCTCTCTTGCGTTTCTCGGTCCCAGAGCCGGCGTCTCCTTTTTCCCTTGTCCCCTACCCAAGAAAATTGTAATGCAGCCGGGCCGGACGCGAACGCGACACGTTCCGGCAGGCGTTCCCTTTAGGATAGAAAGAAGGAAACGCATCGCCGATGAAACGCACTCACCTGTTTATCAAAGTCGAGATCGAACACGATAGCGAGGAGCGGCCGGAACGTCTGGGCGCCGACCTTTGCCGCCAGTTGATGAAATTCTACGGAGTTCGCGAAGCCGAGTTGACCAGCTACACACCGGTCGAGCGCTAAGGACGCTGCGGCGACCGCTGACCACCCGTGGCTTCGCGGAAGACGCGGTTGAAGAAGCCGTCGGTCATACCCGCGATGTAGTCGCAGATCACGCGATGGGGAGCTTCCTGGCGGGCGCGTTCGGCGTACGCTTCGGGCAGGCGCGCCGGGTCCTGGAGAAACCAGCCGAACAGTTCGTCGATCGACGCCATGGAGCGCCGCCGGTCGGCGCCCAGCGCCGGCGACGAGTACACCTGCGCGTAGAGGAAGCGCTTCAGGTCCCCGCTGGCGGCGGCGGTCTCGGGGGTGAACGCGGCCAGACGGCGCGGATGCGCGCGCACTTCTTCGTAGCTCGCCGCCCCGGACGAGCGCGCCGCCTCCACGGTACCGGTAATCAGCCCTCCCACCAGCAGATCCACCAGTTCCCGGAGTCCCTCGTGGAAGCGCTCGCGGGCACTGGCACCGGGGAACTGAGTCTCGACCGCCTCATAAATGGTCCGGTAAGCGGGCACGGCGGCGGCGATGTCCCCGGCGTCCAACAGTCCCGCGGACCAGCCGTCGTCAAGGTCCGCGGTGTTGTAGGCCACCTCGTCGGCCAGGTCGATCAACTGAGCTTCCAGACAGGGGCGCAATCCGGGAAGGAACCGGTCGAGTTGAGGCTCCTCGCCGGCGGCGAAATCGCGCGAATGCTTGACCATGCCTTCGCGCACCTCGAAGGTCAGGTTCAATCCGGGAAAACGCGCGTAACGCTGCTCAAAGCTTTCGACGATGCGCAGGGCGTGCAGGTTGTGGTCGAAGCGTTCGCCGAAGGCGCGCATCCGCAGGTCCAGCGCCTCCTCCCCGGCGTGGGCGAACGGCGGATGGCCGATGTCGTGCGCCAGCGCCAATGCCTCGGTGAGGTCTTCATCGAGTTGCAGCACCCCCGCCAGCGTGCGCGCGATCTGCGCCACCTCGATCGTATGGGTCAGGCGATTGCGGAAATGGTCGCTGAGCCCCGCGGTGAAGACTTGCGTCTTCGCCTCCAGGCGGCGGAAGGCGCGGGAATGCACGATGCGGTCGCGGTCCCGCTGGAAGAAATTGCGGTATGGATGGTCCGGTTCGGGATAGGCGCGCCCGCGGCTTTTTCCGACCGGAAATCGCAGGCGAGCCAGCATGGGCCGCGCTTCTATTTGCCCTGCAGTTCGCCGAGCATGGTCAGCGCCACGCTGCTCACGGCATCCGGGGAATTGCGCAGCGGTTCGAGCAGTTTACGCGCTTCGGCGGGATTCTTCGGCGCCAGGAAGCGGGCCAGCGCGATCGTCGCCTGTTCCTTGGAGACGAACACCGTGGGGTGTGCGATGAGGTCGCGCAGCATCTTCTCTCCCTGCTGGTTGCGGCCGTCGGAAAAGTAGATCTGCGCGAGCGAGTACTTGGCCAGCGAGGCGTAGTTATCGCTGCCTTTATCCGCCACTTCCTGGAAGATCTTCTCCGCCTCCGCCAGTTTCCCCTCATCGGCTTTGACCGCGCCGAGATAGTATCCCGCGATTTCGGCTTCGCCGCTGCCGGAGTACTTGTTGCGCAGGTCCGTGAAGACACGGGTCGCTTCGGCATCCTTGGCTTCCTGGGTCGGGAAACTCAGACCGCCGTTGCCGGAGGCTCCCACCGCGGCTTCCTGCACGCGGATGGCGCTCGCCAGAGCCTGTTCGCGCTTGTTGTGCTGGCTGTTCGAGTAATAAATATACCCGGCCACCAGGACCGCAACCACGGCGAGGACCCCGCCGTACCTGCTGATTTCCTTCTGGTGCCCTTCGAAGAAACTGAGCCCGTGCTCCAACTGGAGCGCGACCTGGTCGGTTTTTAACTCTTTGCGGCTGATTCTGGACACGAAAACCTCAGAATGAGTGTGAAGTCCAATGATAACATTCCGCGGACGGAGCCGCAGAACTCACCGGATTACGGCGTCGCGCAGCCGCTCCAACTGGCGGCGGGCGATCTCGGCCCACTGGCCGGAGTGGTCCAGCTTGAGATATGCCTTCCAGTGGTGGACCGCGCGCAGGGTCTCCCCCTGCCGCTCGCACAGCAGCGCCAGGTTGAAGTGCGCGTCGGCATACTGAGGATTCAGCGCCAGAGCGCGCCGGTAGTGCTCGTTAGCCTCCCGCACGCGCCCCTGTTCGTCGTAGAGATTGCCCAGGTTGAACTGCGCCAGTGGATACCGGGGATCGGCTTCGACCGCGCGGCGGTAGTAGCGCTCCGCGAGTTCAAAACGGCGCTGCCGGTAATAGATGGTTCCCAGGTTGACCAACGCCCCGGCGGCGGCGGGATTGAGTTCGAGCACCTTCTCGTAGGCTTCGACGGCGCGTTCGGCCGGCGCGCCGGTCTCCTCCAGTTCCAGTCCGCGCTGGAACCAGTCTTCCGATTCGCGGAGTCGATTGGAGGCTTTGCTCGGCGGGAAACTGCGCAGGCTCCCCAGTTCCGCCTCGCCGAAATCCAGCAGAATCTGGCCGCTGACGGCTTCCATCTTCTGACCGCCCACCAGTACCGCGATACGGCGCCCGTCATCCACCAGGCGCAATTCGGAGAGCGGCTGCTTGATCCAGCCGAGCTTCTCGCGCAGGGAACGCAGCGCACGCGCGATTTCGCGCGCGGGGATGCCGCGCTTGCGCAAGTGGATCAGGGTTTTGAACGCGATCAGGTCGGAAAACGAATAGGCGTCGGAGCGCGCGACCAGATCCTGCTTCTCCCAGCTCTGCAATTGCCGCTCGCTGAAACGGAATTTACGCCGGACCTGCGCCCGGCTGTATGCCTCCTGCGGCGCCACGCGACCATTTTAGCAGGCGACCCGCAGGCCCGGCCCGATCTGGTACCGGGGAACCCACTTTGTAAAAAAAAGTACTTGCCGGAAACCAGACATGGGGTTATGTTGAAGACATGCCGCTGCCCCGGCCCAGGCCCGAGGGAATGCACGAGCACGCCATGGACAACCTGCGCTACATCCGTCAAACGATGGAGCGGGCGGGATCGTTCACCGCGGTGCCGGGAAAGGGCGGCATCCTGATGGGGTTGATCGCGCTCGGCGCCGGGAGCGTGGCGGCCCGGCAGCCCTCGGCAGCGGGATGGATCGCGGTCTGGATGGCGGCGGCGGTGGTGGCCCTGGCGGTTGGAATCGCGGGCGCGGCCGTGAAAAGCAGGCGGTTCCAAATGCCGCTCCTCTCCGGTCCCGGACGCAAATTCGTCGCCGGATTCGCGCCGGCGCTGCTGGCAGGCGCGGTCCTGACCCTGGTCCTGTACCGGGCCGGAGTCTCCGGGTTCCTCCCCGGCGTCTGGCTGCTCCTCTACGGCGCGGCGGTGCTCCCCGGCGGCTGGGCGTCGGTCCGGGTGGTCCCGGTGATGGGAGCCTGTTTCATGCTGGCCGGCACGATGGCGCTCCTGGTGCCCGGCTACAACGACCAGTTGCTGGCCGCCGGATTCGGCGGGCTGCACCTGATTTTCGGAACGGTGATTGCGGTGAAATATGGCGGCTAAACAGAATACGGCACAGCGCGAGCGAGAACGAAAACCGGCGGCGCTCGAACTGGTGGGCGAGGCGCCCAAACTCGACCGCATGGTCCACGAACGCCTGCGCCTGGGCATTCTCAGCGCGCTGGCGGTCAACGAATCCCTCACCTTCAACGAACTCAAGAAACTGCTGGAAACCACCGACGGCAACCTGAGCGTGCACTCGCGCAAACTCGAGGAGGCCGGCTACGTCACCTGCCAGAAAGGCTTCGAAGGCCGGGTGCCGCGCACGGACTACCGGATGACCGCCGCCGGGCGGCGCGCTCTGGAGCGTTATCTCGATCACATGGAGGCCCTGATACAGGTGATGCGCGGCCGCTAAACGGCGGCCCGTGCGCGGCTGGAAGGCGTTTGATCTATGTCTCAATACTTTACTGCACAAAGTACTCTACATGCCGGGATCATCATGGACGGCAACGGCCGCTGGGCCGTCGCCCGCGGACTGCCCCGCCTCGAAGGCCACCGCGCCGGCATCGCCGCCGCGCGCCGCGTGGTCGAGGCCGCGCCTTCCTGCGGCATCTCGACGCTCACGCTGTTTGCCTTCTCGAGCGACAACTGGCGCCGCTCCGCGGAGGAAGTGGCCTCGCTCATGCGCCTGCTCGAGTGGTACCTCGATCACGAGACCGCGCGCGCGATCGGCGACGGGGTCCGCCTCGAAGTCATCGGGCGGCGCGACCGCCTGGATGCCGCGCTCTGCCGCGCTATCGAGGATGCCGAGCGCGCCACCGCCGGCGGACGGAGGCTGCGTCTGCGGCTGGCCATCGATTACTCCGGGCGCGACGCCATTCTGGCCGCCGCCCGCGGGCTGGCCGAATGGAGCCGCGACGCCTTCGAGCGCGCCCTCGGTCCCGCCGTCGACCTGATGATTCGTACCGGTGGCGAACGCCGCCTCAGCGACTTCCTGCTTTGGGAGTGCGCCTATGCCGAACTGATCTTTTCGCGGACGATGTGGCCCGATTTCACGGCTGCCGACCTGGCAGGCGCGGTACGGGACTTCCACAGTCGCGAGCGCCGCTTCGGGGGAACACCTAGTGTGTCGATACCGCAACACCAGGCTTGGCTCGATTGAACCACTTCGGCTGCGGTGATTCCACCACAAAACCGGCTCGCGAGTGTGGCTCGATAGCCACAGAGTAACTTTCCCAAGTCCTTCCGCATCAGATAGTTGAACTCGCCCCGGCGAGTTGCTGTAATAGAAGTTCGTGATGCGGGAGTATCCTTTTGCGGTTTGAAACCACGATTCAGCACCAGGTGGAAGCTTCCGGTGTCGGTCTCCATTCCGGAGTCCCGGTCCGAATCCGCATTCTGCCGGCGCCGGCGGCTACCGGCATCGTATTCCTGCGCACCGATCTGGATAACTTCGCCGTGCCGGCGAGTTGGCGCAACGTCGCCCGGGTCAGCTACGCGACCAGCCTGATGCGGCAGGGCGTGCTGATCTCCACCACCGAGCACCTGCTCAGCGTGTTTTATTCGATGGGGATCGACAACGCCTACGTAGAGATCGATAACCTGGAAGTCCCGATCCTCGACGGCAGCGGGCAGCCGTTCGTCGCCCTGATCCAACGCGCCGGCATCCGCCAATACCGCCGCAAGCGGCGCTACCTGCGGGTGCGGCGCCCCATCTCGGTGGAGGACAAGGGCAAGCGCATCAGCATCCTGCCGGCTGAGAGCTTCCGGCTCACCTGCGACACGGACTACCCCGCCCCGGTGGGACGGCAATCCCTGGAACTCGAAGTGACGCCGGACCGCTTCGCCGCGGAACTGGCCTTCGCCCGCACCTTCGGCTGGGAGAAGGATCTGGACCAGATGCGCAATATGGGGCTGATCCGCGGGGCATCGCTCGAAAACGCGGTCTGTTTCACGCCGGACGGCGTGCTGAACCCCGGCGGCCTGCGCGCCCCGGACGAGTGCTGCCGCCATAAGGCGCTGGACCTGATCGGCGATCTCGCGCTGCTCGGCCGTCCGCTGCTTGGCCACGTGATCGCCGAACGCGCCGGCCACGCCATGCACGCCGCGCTGGTGGCGCGCATCATGACCGACCCCACGCTCTACGAGATCATCACCTTCGACCAGTTGGCCTCGCGCGTGGCGCAGGCGCTGGTTTCCTGAGCGCCCGCCGCCTCATTCCACAGTGAACTTGTACTTGGCCTCGTAGCTCTGTTTGCCGACCGCATCCTTCACCGTCAGAATCATCGTGTACTCGCCCGGACGGGTGCTGGGCAGCAGGTTGAGCCCCATCTGTCCGGCGATGTAGCGCTTGGGGTAGAAGGAATCGCTCGATTCCACGGCCGGCTCGGGCTGCGTCCACAATAGTTTCCCGCTGGGTGAGAGCAGACTGGCCTGATAGCTGACCTCGTTGTGATTCCTCTCGCCGTAGCGGAATCCGATGATATCGAATTTGACCCACAGCGGATCGCCCGGTTTGAAGGCGGCCTTTTCCAGCGGATGCGAGTCATCCTCGCCGCGCTGAAACTGGAAATTGCGGATGACCAGGCTCGGGCTGGCCTCCACCTCGCGGCCCCGCACTTCGAAGGGCACCGCCAATTGCGCCGACGTCTTGGCGAACACATCCTCGGCCTTGACGACCAGTTTGTAGCTGCCGGTCGCCACCAGCGGTGGAATCAGCACCTGGGTCGCGATCTTCGGCAACCACTCCTTATCCTGGGGCGCGACATCCGTCATCAGTTCGTTCTGGTAGATCTCGGTGAGCGGAACGCCTTTGGGATCGAACGCCTGGATCGAGTAGGTAAGGTGGACCTTATCCTCCGCCGTCTTGGAATAGCCCGCGATACGGCAGGAGAAGAACAACGTTTCTCCGGGGACGTGGTCGAAGCCGGAGGGAACCGCGATGCCGTCTTCGCTTTGCGCGACAATCGGCCGCACGATTTCCAGAGCGGGCGCGCCGGACGCCAGCGCGGGAAGGATCATTGCCAGCAGCAGCGGTCGCATAGAGAGACCTCTACCGGTAAGAGTAGCAGGCGGCCGCAGCGCAGGCGGACCTGGCAAGCGGGACGCCCGTTGGATACGCCCGGCGATTCAGCCGGGCCTTCGTGCATCCGGGTCGGGTTATCCGGAACCGGCGTCCCGCCGCCAGTAACAGCCGTCCCCACCCCCATTCCGCTCTCCTCAAGAGGCTTATCGGTGGGAGCGGGTGTGAGGGTGGAATTGGGGTGAGTGGGCCGCGGCGCGATCTCCTGGAGCGTGTCCGCGAACACCGCTGCCGTGGACCGGCGTGCCCTTGCCGCAGCAGAGGGCTAAGGCGGAATACCTTAGCCTGTAGCGCGTATGGCAGACGGTAGTGGTCGCGGTCCGCGCCATCCAGGGTTAGCCCGCGTTGTGGGCAGCCGGCTAAGCCTGGAAAGGCGCCGAGTAGTGAGTTGGTTCGAGCAGCTCAGGCGTTCACATTCTGCGCCCTGGATATATCCTCCGTCCGATTTTAGTAAGGACGGCGTAAGGGTCCACACAGATGGCCCGAATTTCGTTCCAGTTGTCAGCGATCACAAAGAACCAGGTACTCGGACCTT
>JBBIQR010000009.1:0-18207 GCA_037442245.1 Candidatus Solibacter sp.
AAAAGAAAGAAAGTTAGAAGAGAGGGCAGGCCGGGAGGCCTGGCCGGGAGGCCTGCGCTACGGTCTCATTTCACGCGGCCTTGCTCGACGAGTTCGCGGTGCGCTTCCTGGGTGGTATCGCGCATGCCGAATTGCACGCCGATTTTCTTAAGGAAATCGTTGGGCGGGGTGCCGCCGGCGAATACCCAGACGAAATCGTTGGGGATCTCCTTGACCTCGCCGTTCGTTTCGAGGAGGACGCTGCCCTCGAGGATCTCGCCGGGTTGGGAGTTGAAGACGATGTCGACCTTGCCGGAGCGCCGGCACTCTTCGACGCGCTGGACATTGCGATCCTTGATGCGGGAGAAGGTGTTTTTGCGGTAGGAGAGGGTGACGCGGTTGCCGACCTGATGGCCCAAGCCCATGGCGGCTTCGACGGCGCTGTCGCCGCCGCCCACGACCAGGATGTGTTTGTTGACGTAGTGGTCGGCCTCGATCAGCCGGTACATCACTTTGGGCAGTTCCTCGCCCTTGACGCCGAGTTTGCGGGGGGTACCGGTCTTGCCGAGGGCCAGGACGACGGCGCGCGCGCGGAACGCCTCGGCGCTGGTGGCCACGTCGAAGACCCCGTCGTCTCCGCGCCGAATGCCGTCGACCCTCACGCCGGTGCGGACGCAGAAGTCGGCGCGTTGCAGGACGGTGTTCCAGAACTTCAGGAGGTCCTCCTTGGAGAGTTCGGTTTTTTTGAACTGCCCGTAGAGCGGGAACTCGACGGGACTGGTCATCACGAGTTTCTGGCGGGGATACTTAGCGACGGTGCCGCCGATTTCGTCGCGCTCCAGGGTGAGGTAGGAGAGTTTCTTCTCGACGGCGCGCAGGGAGGCGGAGATTCCGGCGGGACCGGCGCCGACGATGACGACATCGAGGACGCCGTCCGAGCCGGAGGGGGTGTTCCGCTCCGCCAGGCGCCGGGCGATGGTGTCGATGCAATCGCGGCCCTGGTTGACGGCGTTCTTGATCAGGGCGAGGCCGCCCAATTCGCCGACGATGAAGAGGTTGGCGACGCTGGTTTCGAACTCGGGCGTAAGGAAGGGGGAGTCGGCGCTCATGCTCGGGGTGGCCATGACCATGGTGATGGCGCCGACGGGGCACGCCTCGGCGCAGAGGCTATGGCCGATGCACTTGTATCCGTTGACGATGACGGCCTTGCCCCCGAGCATGGCGAGAACATCGCCCTCCGGGCAGACATGGGTACAGGTCTGGCAGCCGATGCAGTGGGTGGTATCGATGTGCGGGTGCTGCGCCTGGGGCCCTTCGGAAAACTGCTTGCCCTTCTCAGCGGACTCCCTGGCCTTGCGGTCGCGCCTCTTGAGGCGGCGCAAGTAGAGCCCGAATGGGATTGCGATCACGATGAGATAGAACAGATACGTCAGAAACGTAGTCATTGGCAAATGTTCCGAGGCGGCCGCACCCGGCCCCTCCCCATTGAAAATCTTGATCCTGAAGCCGCAAACGGCCGCGGCGGCGGCAGGATCACCCTCTACTTCCTATTCTAGTGCTTTGACCGGCAGCTTCGGTTCGGCGTGCCAACCGCTCGCTGACGCGCGCGGCTCGGAAACGAGCCGCGACCGAGAGCGGTCGCCGATGAAACGGGGGCGGGCGGCGGGGCGAAATTCGCGCTGTGGTACAGTGGTTTTCGATGGGCGCATAGCTCAGTTGGTTAGAGCGCCACCCTTACAAGGTGGAAGTCCAAGGTTCGAGTCCTTGTGCGCCCACCACCCACCCACACTTCGAGTAAGTGAACCGCCATATCTATATAACTATCTTGCGGGGAGCGGGTAACTGCAAGCAGGGCAGGCGGAGTTACTCGATCAGGTCCGCGGGATTGGTGCTCAAGAGTTCGATCCAGCCCTGCTGCGGGATGGCATCCATGGGCAGCCCTTCCTGCCAGAGGGAGAACTGGAAGCGCACGCCCTGGCCCGGGCCGATGCCGGCGAGCGAGAGCGGGATTTTCGCTTCGAGGACGCGGGCGAAGGCGCACTCGACGGGCGCGGACCCGCGGACGCGCGCGCCTTCGAAGGCGATGGCGGTGGAAGCGGGCGGCGCGCCATCGAGCGCCTGGATGGTGAAGCGCACCTCCATGCCGTTGAGTTCCATCTCGACACCGGGACGGAAGTCGATGCGGACGAAGAGGTGCGCGCCGTCGCTGCCGTAGTAGACCTCGTGCACGAGGAACTTCTTGCCGTGCATGGAGCCGCTGCGCTCGTCGACGCGGTAGAGTCCGGCGCCGAGCCATTCGAAATAGGAGGTCACCTCGCCGTCGATGGAGGGGTGCAGCGCGGCGGTGGGTGGAATGCGCTCGTCGCGGGCGGCGATGCGCAGGATGGGGCGGGAGAGTTCCTCGGGCGGGTTGATGCCGAGGAAGCGGTAAACGTTGGCGAGGTGGCTGCGGTAGAGTTGATCGAACTCGATGCGGTTGGCGGAATCGTGCTCGGGACCGTACCACCAGCACCAATCGCTGCCTTCGGCGATGAGGAGTTCCTCGAAGGCGAGGCGGCGGCGCTCCTCGGGCACGCCGGCGGCGCTTTCGTAGGTGGACCGCGCGCGCAGGAGCTGGGTCCAGGCCTCGTTATCCTCCTCGGCGCCGATCCAGACGTCGAAGTTGGCGTTGATCCAGGAGCCGGGGAAGATCTGGCTGAGGGGTTCCGGCGCGAGCAGGCGGAGGCCCTCGCTCACGGTGACGGCTTGCATGCCGTGGTCCTCGGAGATCCGGCGGTAGAGTTCGCGGAGGAACCCGCGGCCGTTGCGGTAATAATACTCCCAGGCGTTTTCGCCGTCGAGGATGATGGGGACGAGCGCATCGCGTCCGGCGGCGAGGATGGCGGCGGAGTTTTCGCGGATGCGGGAGAGGAAATCGGCGGCCGCCTGGGCGGGATCCATCCTGGAGTAGACGAAGCCGATCAGGTCGCTCATGAAGTGGTCGCGGAAGAGGACGCGGAGCGCGCGTCCGCCCTGGCGCCATTCGTAGGGGCGGTAGAGTTGATCCACGGGGACGGCGAATTGCCTGGTGCGGTTGAGGACGCCGCTATCGGTGGCGGTCCACTGGAAGCCGAGTTCGGCGGCGAGGGCGAAGACTTCGTCGGAGACGGAGCCTTCGCTGGGCCAGAGTCCGGCGGGGGCGGCGCCGAAGTGCTGTTCGATGTAATCGCGCGCCATGGTGAGTTGGCGGCGGGCGTCTTCGGGATGCCGGTAGCGCGGCGGGAGCGGCACGTTGGGGTGGGACACGCCGGCGATGTTGGAATCGCAGAGGAGGGGCAGGATGGGGTGATAGTACGGGGTGGTGGAGATTTCGATCTGGCCGGTGCGCGCCAGGCGGGCGTACTCGGGCAGAACCTTGCCGGCGATTTCGCGCTGTTTGACGCCCATGCGCCGCTGGTCTTCGAGGGAGAAATTGCGCCCGCGCGCGATCCACTCCCGCACCTCGGGGTCGTGCTCCTGAAACTCCTCGTCGAACCAGGCGAGTTGCGACCACATCTGGATGTCGCGGAATTCCTGCGCGCCGAACAGGCAGCGTCCGCCGCCGCCGGTCTGCGCGTTGCGCGCGTCGAAAAGCTCGCCGTAGCGCGGATAACGGCGGATCATGTGGTGGGGATCGCTGTAGAAGCTGTGTTTGAGGAGGAAGGCTTTTTCCTCTTCGGTGAGCGATTCGGCGGGCTTGAGGGCGAGTTGGAGGTAGGGGTCGCGGGCCTCGCCCGCGGCGTACTCTTCGACCTGGACCATCATCGAAGGGACCAGATTGAAGGTCTGCCGCACCTTGGGGAACTCTTCCAGGATGTGGACCATCCCGTAGTAGTCCTTGAGCGCGTGCATGCGGGTCCAGGGGAGCTTGTACTCTCCGGACTCGAGGTCCTTGTAGAAGGGCTGGTGCATGTGCCAGAGAAAGCACAGATAGATGCGTGGCATGGGGTTGTCGCTTGGGTTCCTATCGGCCGAAGATACTGCGGACGGGCGGCGGAGGAGCGTCCGCGCGGATGGCCCGCCAGAGGATATCGTTCATTTCGTCGTCGTCGTTTTCGTCGGCCTCGTCGAAGCGCAGGTTGGAAGCGCGGCGGGCGGCCGCGGTGGCAGCGGGATTGCGCGCGTCGAGGGGGATGCGCGGCTTCTCGGCCGTATACGGCGCGGTGCCGGGGGCGGTTCCGAAGGCGGCGCTCATGACGCGGGCGCCGGCGTCGAAGTGGGTCATGGGGCGCAGGCCCAGAAGGTACTCCATGGTGCGCAGCATCGAGGTGGTGTTGTACATGGTCGAATCCACCGAGTGGCGCTTGACCCAGGGTGAAATGATGAACGCGGGGGAGCGGTGCGAATCGACGTGGTCTGCGCCGTTCTGCGCGTCGTCCTCGAGGATGAAGACCGCGCTGCTGCTCCAGAAGCGCGATTTGGAGAGGCCCTCGATGAGCATTCCGATGCCCTGATCGTTATCGGCGGCGGCGGAGAGGGGCGCGATTTTTCCGGCGGCGGTGCCGGAGGTATGATCGTTGCCCATGCGGAGGAAGATGAGGCGGGGCATGGCGCCGGCCTTCTCGAATTCGGCGAGGTCGGCGAGGAAGGTGCGGGCGCGCTCGACGTCGGGATAGTCGAGATCGAAGCCGCGGTACTTCCAGTTGGTGACCTTGGCGAGCACGGGGTCGCGCACGCCGGTGATCTGCTCTTCGCCGCGCGCCGCGCCGGGCTTGTTATTGGCCATGTAGCCGTAGTTGCGCATGGTGATTCCGGCGGCCCCGGCGTTGGTCCACAGGTACCCCGCGGGGGGAAGGGAGGCGGGGTCCTGCTCCTCGAAATCGTAGACCTTGCGGCGGCCGGCGTATTCATTGGGCCACATCTTCTGTACGTAATCGGGAGCGATGGCGGCGAGCGACCAGTTGTGGCCGTCGGCGCTCACGTCGGCGCTGACGTAGAAATTGTCCAGCAGGACGAATTCGCGGGCGAGCTTGTGCAGGTTGGGGGTGACCTTCTCGCCGAAGAGCACCAGCGACGGGTCGCCGTTTCCTTCCTTCAGATCGCCCAGGACCTGGTCGTAGGTGCGGTTCTCCTTGACGATGTAGATGACGTGTTCGATGGCGGGGAGCGGGTTCGGCGCGTCGAGTTTGGCGTCGCGATAGGGGGAGTTGGCGAGGGTCTGCGCGGTCCACTGCTGGAGTTGTTCGGCGGTGAACCGCGGGATCCAGGAGGCGGTGCCGGTCTGCATGGAGCCGACGTAGCCGGGGCGGACGCCGGGGTCGCCGGTGTGGATGCCGGTGGGGCGCACCGTGGGATTCGGGCCGTCCTTGGGATTGGGGTAGGAGCGCAGACCCTTGCCGTTGAGCACCACGAGGGTCGAATCGGGGAGGGAGCGGACGGCGGCGGGATACCATCCGGTGGGGATGAAGCCCTCGACGAGACTGAAGTCCTGCGAGACATTCACGACGGCGGCGGCATTGGCGTCGGAACAGGCGACGAACAGACGCTTGCCATCGGCGGAGAGCGCCAGCGCCGACGGGGTCATGCCCAGCGGCTGGCGGGGCGTCAAGGCGAGGTTGATGGCTTCGACGAGGTTCAGTTCCCTGGTGGCGGTGACCCCGATGGCGAACACATTGTTGGTGCTGGCGGCGGCCACGAAGATGCGCGCCACATACGGGGCGGACTGATCGCCGGCGGCTTCCGCGCCGCCCGCGCGCCACACCATGTCGCTGGCGTGAGCGCCGACCCGCACGGTGGCCAGTTGAGCGCCGGTGGCGGCGTCGTAATGGCCCAGAGTGCCGTCCGCCCAGTGGGTGACGAAGAAGCTCTTGCCGTCGGGGTGGAAGAGGATGCGGTAGGGGCGCCTTCCGGTCTTGTATTCCGCGATGACCATGCCGGACTGCGGATTGACGACTTTGATGGTGTTGCGATAGAGCGCGGCGGCGTAGAGCAGGCGCCCGTCGGGAGAGAACGCGACATCGCCGATGAAGTCTTCCTGCTTGCGATCCTGCTCGGGGACGATGGGGAAGGTGCGGGTGGGAGTCAACGCGCCGTTGGCGAAACGGAATTCGTACACGGAAGCGCGCGAGCCGCCGCCGACGTAGAGGAGATCGCTTTTGGGCGCGAAGGCGAGCCCGAGCCACGCGTCGGGGACCGGAGTGGTAGAGACCACGCGCGCGCCGGCGATTTCGATCACGCTGATGGAAGGCGGACGGTATCCGCCGTTGAGCACCAGCAGGTACTTTCCGTCGGGAGAAAGGACGCTGGACATGGGCAGGGTACTGAGGGGGATCTGCTTGCCCACGGGATCGAGGCGCCAGCCGCTGTTGAGCAGGAAGCCGCCGCCGGGGAGCGGTCCGACCTGTTCGCGGGGCACCGGCTGCGAGCCCAGGATCGCGGCCAACGCCACCACCGCAGCGGCCGCGGCGACAAACCGGGCGCGGGGAGAACGCGGGATCGTTTTCATCGGTCCTTTTATTGTAAACGTGCGATCCGCCGGCACGAGGAAACGCCGGCCTGTGCTACATTGGGCGCACACGGCGTATATGGACCTGCCCGCACCCATCGGGAAATATGAGCTCGAGGAATTCCTCGGCGGGGGCATGTCGCACGTGTACCGCGCGCGCGATACGGTGATCGGGCGCACGGTGGCGGTGAAGATCCTGACCGAGGCGGGATGCGCCGACGAAGAGGTCCGCACCCGCTTCCTGGCCGAAGCGCGCATGGCCGGGAACCTGGTTCACGACAACATCCTCAGCATTTACGATTTCGGCGAGGAAGATCAGCACCGTCCGTTCATGGTGATGGAGTTTCTGCGCGGCGAGGACCTGCGCGCGGCCATCCGCAACGGGCATACCGGCGATGTGCGCAACAAGCTGGGGATCGCGCTCCAGGTTGCGCGTGCTCTGGGCTACATCCACTCGCGGAAGATCGTGCACCGGGACATCAAGCCGGAGAACGTCCACATCAACAGCGCGGGCGTGGTCAAGCTGATGGACTTCGGCATCGCCAAGACCGAAGGGCTGAATATGACGCGCGCCGGCTACGTGCTGGGCACGCCTTTTTATATGGCTCCGGAGCAGGTGATGGGGCAGGAGATCACGCCGCAGGTGGACGTTTACGCCTTCGGCGTTCTGCTGTTTGAAATTTTCACCGGGGTGAAGCCGTTCCAGGCGGATACGGTGGAGCGGATCTTCTATTTCGTGCTGCACGAGCCGATCAACCTGGGGCCGATCGAGCGCACGGGCGCGCCGCAATCGGTGGTGGACCTGGTGGCGCGGTGTACGGCCAAGAAGCCGGGGGAGCGGCCGGTGGGATTCGAGCCGGTGATCGCCGAACTGGAGCGGGTGATCGCGGAGCGGGACCAGGCGACGGTGGCGCTGCCGGTGCCGGAACCGCCCGTCCGGGAGGTGCGTCCGGCGCGGGAGCGGAGGCGGCGTTCGCGTTGGGCGCCCTGGCTGATTGCGGCGCTGGTGGTGGTTGGGGTCGCGGCGGGCGTCTATTTTACGACGCGACCCAAGGGCGCCACCGCGGCCGGCAGCGCGGCGGCGAAGGCGAAGGGCGTGGCGGTCACCGCGGACGGCATGGTGCTGATTCCCGCCGGACCTTTTCTCTTCGGCAAGGACAAGCAGACCGTGAACCTGCGGGCGTACTATATCGACCGCACCGAGGTGAGCAACGCCGATTACGCGAAGTTCTGCCGCGCCAAGGGACGCGGCGAGCCTTTGGGCGATCCCGCGATGCCCGCCGTGGAGATCACCATTCAGGACGCCCGCGATTACGCCGCGTGGGCGGGCAAGCGGCTGCCCACCGCGCAGGAATGGGAAAAAGCCGCGCGCGGCGCGGATGGGCGCATGTTTCCGTGGGGCAATCAACCCGATCCCGGGATGGCGGCGGTGAGTCCATCGCGGGTTCAGGCGGTGGACTCGCTGGAGAATGGCGCGAGCCCCTACCACGTGCTGCAGATGATCGGCAACGTGTGGGAGTTCACGGAGGATGCGGAAACGCCCAGCCCCGAAGCGGTCAAGGCCCTGACGCCGCTGCTGTGGCCGGCGCCGCGCGCGGACGAGCCGTGGTATGCGATCCGCGGGCAATCGTTCCGCGAGCCGTTGCAACCGGATGCGATCTGGGACCACATGACGGTTCCGGCGCGGTGGAAGGACGCCAACGTGGGCTTCCGCTGCGCGCGCGACGCGAAGTAGGAACCAATCGCGGGGAGCCGCCGTATCCTCCTTTGTGCCTGAAGAGCGAACGATCCCACCCTGCCTGATAGAATCGAAGCAGGTTCCTTCTATGGACCGGCCTGCCGCCGCGGCGCCGATAACCGGCCGCGAGATCATCCTCGAACTCGTCCGCAACATGCGGGAAGGGTTGGAGCCTCTGCGCTACACCACGCTGCCGCCGGCGATTTTCCACGTGTACCTGCACCCCGGTGATATGGAACGGCTGCGCGCGATCGCGCCGCGGATTGTGGAAGAGGCGCGGCGCGCGCTGGACGCCGAAGTCGAGGCGCTGAACCGCGCGACGCTGACCGAGAGACTCAAGCTATCGCGGCGGGAGGAGGCGAAGGTCGAGGCGCCCGACGGCGGATGGCAGATCCGGATTCTGGAGGACACGGACGAAGAAGCGGAGCCGGGGGATATCGAGATCCGCTCGGAGCTGGCGCTTCCCGCCAAGGAGGACTACGGAACCGGGGCCATGACGAAGCGGATCGCGACGCGGCGTCTGGGCGGCGCCGGATCGACGCGGCAGAGCTACGAAGCGGCGGCGCCCCCACCCGCCGCGGCGGCAGGCGCCTTCGCGGTGATCGAGTACGAAGACAAAAGCGGACGCAAGACGTTTGCGATCACCAAGGACGAGATCGTGGCCGGACGCGGCGGGCGCGACTACTGGACGGACCTCAAGCTGGACACGCTGCCCGATGTTTCGCGGGAGCATTTCCGGCTGCGCCGCGATCCCGCCACGGGGCACTTTTTCCTGACCGACGTGAGCAGCCTGGGGACGACGATCGACGGCGCCAAGGTTCCGCCGCGGCAGGAGACGCCGCTGCCGGCGCGCGCCCGCATCGGACTGGCGGGCGTCCTCATCCTGGAGTTCCGAACGGCGCCGCATGGTTAAGAGCATGCTCAGGTGCGCGGGGGCGAGCGACGCCGGACGGGTTCGCGGCAACAATGAGGACGCGTACTGGATGGACGCCGAGCGCGGCATCTTCCTGGTGGTGGACGGCATCGGCGGCCATAACGCGGGCGAGCAGGCGGCGGCGATCGCGGTGGAGCGGATCCGGGCGCGGCTGGAGCGCGACACGGGCACGGCCGAGCAGCGCATTCGCGAAGCCATCGCGCTGGCGAATAACGAGATTCTGCGGGCCGCCGGGAGCAATCCCGATTGTCGCGGGATGGCCTGCGTGCTCACGCTGGCGGTGATCGAGAACGGCGCGGCGGTGGTCGGGCACGTGGGGGATTCGCGCCTGTACCTGGTGCGCGGCGGGGTCATCCGCAAGGTTACCCACGATCACTCACCGGTGGGCGAGCGCGAGGACTCCGGCGAACTCGACGAGCGGGCGGCGATGCGGCATCCGCGGCGCAACGAGGTGTTCCGCGATGTGGGCAGCGAGGAGCACGCGCCCGGCGACGCGGGGTTCATCGAGATGCAGCGGGTCGCCTTCGAGGACGATGGGGCGCTATTGCTGTGCAGCGACGGGCTGAGCGATCAGGTGACGTCGGAGGAAATTCTGGAGGCTGTGCAGCGCCACGCGGGCGATCCGCAGGCCGCGGTGCAGGAACTGATCGCGCGCGCCAACGCGGCGGGCGGCAAGGATAACGTCACGGTGGTGCTGGCGGAGGGCGAGCGGTTCACGGCCACGGCGGCTCCCAGGAAGGGACGCCGTTCGCTTGCGGGCGCGGCTATGTTCTGCGCCGGCATCGTGGTGGCCGCGGCGGGCGGGTACCTGACGCGCGCGATGTGGACGCCGCCGCCGGTGGTGATCGCGCCGCGCACGATCGTCGCCGGGGACAGCATCGCCGCGGCGCTGGCCGCCGCGCGTCCGGGCGATACGGTGGAGGTGCCGCCGGGCGAGTACCGCGAGCAGGTGCGGCTGAAGGATGGAGTCGTGCTGCGCGCGCGGACGCCGCGGGCTACCACGCTGCGCTCCGCGCCGTTTGCGAACGGGCCGGCGGTGGTCGCCGAAGGAGTGAAGGACGCGCGTCTGAGCGGGTTCCGCATCCTGGGCGGGGCCGAGTCGCCGATCACCACCGGCATCCTGCTGCGGGACAGCCGCGTCGAGATCGACGATGTGGAGGTGCGCGGCGCGGGGGTGGGGATCGAGATCCGGGGAGGGGGGAGTCCGGTGCTGCGCGCCAATTCGATCCGCGATTGCGGGGCGGAGGGCATCCTGATCCTGGGGCCGGCGCGGCCGTGGCTGTCGCACAATCTGCTGGAGGGCAACAAGGGCGCGAACATCGCGGCGCGGGACGGGGCGGCGCCGGACCTGCTGGAGAACCAGGAAGTGCGCAAGCAGGAGGCGCGGCACCCGTGATCGCACCGGCCAGCCGCAAGGTGGGCAGCTATGAAATCCTCCACAAGCTGGGACGCGGAGGCATGGCGGATGTGTACCTGGCGGTGGAGACGACGCGCGGCCACCAGGTGGCGCTCAAACTGATCGAGCACGCGCCGGACGCGGATACGCGCGACAGCATCGAAGCCGAGCGGCGGGGATCGTTATTGCAGGCGCGGCTGGCCGAAATCGATCCGCGGGTGGTGCGGGTGTACGATGCGGGCGACGCGGGCGGCTTCTTCTACGTGGCGATGGAGTACGTGGAGGGGCAGGACCTTTCCGACTTGATGCGCCGCGGCCCGCTGGCGACGGGCTTCGCGGTGGAGACGGCGGCGGCGGTGGCGCGAACCCTGGAGCACGCGCACAGCCTGCAGGCGCAACAGGACGGGAGGGAGTTCCGCGGCATCGTGCACGGCGACATCAAGCCCAAGAACATCCGCATCGACGCGCGGGGCGAAGTGCGCGTGCTGGATTTCGGGATCGCCAAGGCGCTGTCGCTGTCGCGCAAGCTGACGCGCAACGAATTCGGCAGCGTGCCGTACGCATCGCCGGAGCGCCTGGAGAGCGGGGAGGTGGATTTTTCGAGCGACCTGTGGTCGCTGGCGGTCATGCTCTACGAAATGATCGCGGGCGCGCAGCCGTTCAGCGGGTCGAGCACGGAGCAGCTCGAGCGGCGGATCCGCAACCATGTTCCGGCCGCGCCGCTGCCCGAAGCCACGCCGGAGCCGCTGCGGCGCATCCTCGCGCAGGCGCTCTCGCCGGACCCGGCGATGCGCTACGCCGGCGCCGCCGCGTTCGCCGCGGACCTGGATGCGTTCCGGGAGGGACGCGAGGTGTCCGCGCCGCCGCTCGACGACCCCGGCGCCACGCGCCGTACCGCGCCGCGCGACGAGGATGCCGAGGCCACGCGCCGCACCGCGCGCGATCCTTCGGCGGCCACGACCCGGACCACCGCAGCACCCGCCTCCGGCGCGCCCGCCGTCCGGCGCCGCTCCGCGCTGGCGATCACGGTGTGGGTGGCGGCGGCGATGATCGCGGCCAGCATGCTCTACGGCCTCTGGAATCTGGTGAGCGGCTACCGGATGTACCAGCGCGGGCAGCGGCTCGCGCAGCGGATCGAATCCGAGCAACTGACCGGCGTGGACCAGATCTGGTCGCAATGGACGGAACTTTCCGGGTCCAATCCTTCGTCTTTCCTGTTGAGCCGGCCGCGCAAACTCGTCGAGCAGAAGCTGCTGGCCGCAGCCGATCAGGTGATCGATACGTATCGCACTACCGACCAGCCGGTGTATGAGAAGGACTGGGAGCACGCCCGCGCGCTGGCCGCGCACGCGCTCGAACTGGACCCCGGCGACGCCGCGCGCGGACGGCTGCGGATCGCCGAAGGCCATATCGCGCGCATCAACGGCACGGTGCATCGCAGCTCCGCGGAGTTGCACACGGCGGTAGAGAAATTCGCCGACGCGCAGCGGCTGATGCCGCGGTCGCCCGACCCGCAACTCGGGCTGGCGCGGGTGTACGTCTACGGCCTCAAGGACCTGGATAAAGCGTACGATGCTCTCGGCGAGGCCCAGAAGCGCGGCTACCAGATGGGCAACCGCGAGAAGAGCCAGCTTGCGGACGGCTACCGCGAACGCGCCGGCCGGCTGGCGAACGATTCGAAAGGCGTCAAGGGGCTGCCCGCGGAGAAGGATCAGTTGCAGCGCGCCGCCGACGATTATAAGCACGCCATGGAGCTTTACCAGGAGGTCGCCCCCTGGGGCAACGCCAACGATTCGATCCTGAAGGTCCGCGACAATCTGGACCTGGTCAATTTCCGGCTGATGCAGATCGATTCGGGACAACAGAAGTAGTATGGCGGTGACGCGCAGCAGATCGGTGGAGCGGGCGGCGGTCCGGCAGGTTGCGGCGCGGCGCGGTGGGTGGCGCTTTCACGAATTGCTCGGCCTGGCGATTGCCGGCGCGATTGCCGGAGGCGGCCTGTTCCTGGTGCATCGGGAGAAAGCGGCGCCGCTGAGCGAGATCGAAGCCGGACTCGCGGCCAAGCGCCTGCTCAACCTCAACGATCTCTCGACGCGCGAGGACCTGCTGCCCGCGCTGGCTCCGCTGTTTCCGGCGGCGCGCGACCGCGACGAAGCCGCGAAGGAGATTTACTACCTGAGCGGAACCCTGCCCAACACGGGCGCGATCCTGCGCACACACGTTCTCACAACGGAGCAGTTCCGGCTGCTGAAGCCGCTGTTCGTGGTGCGGCGTCCGGCGGCGTGGGAGCGGGATTTCCGCGTCTGGGTAGGGGTGTTCTTCGCCGCGTTCCTGCTGGTCCACGTGTTCTGGAGCCTGCGCGGATTCGGCGGCGACCAACTGTTCCTGCCGGCGATTCTGCTGCTGAGCGGCATCGGGCTGATGCTGATGGTGGGGCTGCGGGACCCGGTGCGGGACACGCTCCTGTTCGCCGATTTCGCGCAGGGCGCGGCCGCCGGCGCCGTGCTGATGGGCGCGCTCGCCTGCCTGGATTACGAGCGGCTCACGGGCAAGCTCAGCTTCGTCCCGCTGATCGCGAGTTTCGCAATTTCCGCGCTGCTGATCGCGTTCGGCAAGGGCCCGGGCACGAGCGACGCGAAGGTGAACCTGTTCGGCTTCCAGCCGGTGGAGATCATACGGCTGCTGCTGGTGTTTTTCCTCGCCGGTTACTTCGCCACCCGCTGGGACATCCTGCGGCACGCCCGCGAAACACGCCCGGCGCTGGCGCGCTACGGCATCCCGCCGGTGGAGTACACGCTGCCGGTATTGGTTTCGGTGGCACTTTCGCTCGGCTTCTTCTTTCTGCAAAAGGATATGGGGCCGGCGCTGGTGTTCACGTGCCTGTTCCTGGTGCTCTACGGCATCGCCAGCGCCAGCGTGCTGGTGCCGCTGGCGGGATTGGCGCTGCTGGTGGGTGGCTTCGTTTTCGGCTACCTGATCGGCGTGCCTCACACGGTCGGGGAGCGCGTCTCGATGTGGCTATCTCCGTGGGACAACCTGGTACACGGCGGCGATCAACTGGCGCACTCGCTGTGGGCGTACTCGAGCGGCGGCATCACCGGAACGGGCATCGGGCGGGGTGACGCCGCCATCGTGCCGGCGGCGCATACCGACCTGATTCTCTCCGCGCTGGGCGAAGAGGCGGGGTTTCTTGGGGTGGCGCTGGTGCTTGGCCTTTATGGGTTTCTGGTGTGGCGTTCGCTGAGGATCGCGCTGCGCGCCCGCACCGACTACGAGTTTTTCCTGGGAGCCGGACTCTCCGCCACGACGGCACTACAGATTCTGCTGATCGCGGGTGGATCGCTCGGGGTAGTGCCGCTCTCCGGGGTGGTCACGCCATTTTTGAGCTACGGGCGCACCGCGCTGCTGGCGAACTTCGCGGTATTCGGGATTCTGCTTGCGATCCGGCCCGGGGGTGGAGAGGCGCGCCCGTTCGCCGGTCCCGCCAAGGCGGCGTGCCTGATCTTCGCCGCGGCGGCCGCGATCGTCGCCGGCAAAGCCGCCTGGGTACAGGCGATCCGCAGCGACGCGACGGCGGGCGCGGGCACGCTGGTGGTGCAAGCCGACGGCGCGCGCCGCTACCAGTACAATCCGCGGCTGCAGGAGATCATGCGCGAGATCCCCAAGGGCACCATTTACGACCGCAACGGGCTGCCGCTGGCCACCAGCGACCGCAAGGAACTGGAAAGCCACCGCGCGGATTACACGGCGCTGGGGATCGATATCGACCGCGCCTGCCCGCGCACCGATACGCGCTACTACCCGTTGGGCGGCGTGACGTTCGACCTGCTCGGCGACCTGCGCACGCGGTTGCGATGGGGCGCGAGCAACACCTCGTTCGTGGAGCGGGACTCCGCGCGCCGCCTGCGCGGGTACGACGACCGCCCGACTCTGGTCGAGGTGCGGAATCCGAAGACCGGCAAAGCGGAGCGCACCTTGCGCTACGACTACCGCGAACTGCTCCCGCTGCTGCGCCACCGCCACGAGCCGGACGCGCCCGAAGTGCGCCGCATCCTCGACCGGCCGCGCGACGTCCGGATGACGATCGATGCGCGGCTGGAGATGCAGGTGGCCGCGATCCTGGGCGGCGCGCTCAAGAAGGCGGGGGTGGATAAGGGCGCAGCGGTGGTTCTGGATCCCGCGACCGGGGACCTGCTGGCCGCGGTGAGCCTGCCTGCGCCCGGCGCGGACGCCGCTACCGGGGCCGCCGAATCCGAGGACAATCCCTGGCTGGATCGCGCGCGCTACGGAATGTATCCGCCCGGCTCGACGTTCAAGGTGGTGACCGCGATGGCGGCGCTGCGAAAAGATCCGAACCTCACGCATAAGACCTACGAGTGCGTGCGCCTGCCCGACAGCCGCGTGGGCAACTACCTGAAAGGCTCGCGCCGGCCGATCCGCGACGATATCCAGGACCGCGCGCCGCACGGCATGCTCGATCTGGAACGCGGGCTCACGGTATCGTGCAATGCGTACTTCGCGCAACTGGGGACGTACGACGTGGGCGCCGAGGCGCTGCACGACACGGCGAAACTGCTGGGGATCTCCACGGCTTCGCCCGATACCGCCGCGGAATTGAAGAAGGCGCTGGGACAATCGGCATACGGGCAGGGCGAAGTGGTGGCGTCGCCGTTTCAGATGGCGCGGGTGGCGGCGACGGTGGCCAACGCAGGCGCGATGCCGCAGGGACGCTGGCTCACGGGCGAGAGCAATCCGCGGCTGGCGCCCGCCGCGGCGGTACTCACGCCGGCAGCGGCGGAGACTCTCGGACGCTTTATGCGCGAGGTCGTGACCGGGGGCACGGGGCGGCGCGCGGCGGGAGCGGCGGCGCCCATCGCGGGGAAGACGGGCACCGCGGAATTGGCCGGCGCGCCCTCGCACGCGTGGTTCATCGGGTACGCGCCGTTTGGGGCAAGCGCGCGTAAGATCGCGTTCAGCGTGCTGGTGGAGAATGGAGTGTACGGCGGGACCGCGTCCGCGCCGGCCGGCGCCGAAATCGTGAATGCCGCGGTGAAACTGGGGCTGATTCAGCCATGAGCCTGTTCGCAGAGATCGAGAAAACCATCGAGCGCGGATTCCGCCGCGCAACCGAGCGCATGTTCGGACCGGCGCACGCGGAGGACCTGGTGGTGGTCCACCGGGCCATTCTTAAAGATGTGGAGAGCCGGGTGCAGGTGGTGGCCCGCGGGCGTCGCGTATTTCCCTTCGGCCGCGTGACGGTCACGCTGATCGGGGCCGATGAGGAGCGCCGCACGCTTCTCGAGGGCGCCTTCGCCGGACGCCTGCCGGAGGACGTCCGCCAGATGCTGGAGGGCGCCGGCTGCGAGATGGCGCGCGGCTTCACCGTGGAGGTGCGCACCGGGGCGGCGGGCGAAGGCGCGTACGAGATCGAGTATTTCGCCGACGCGCCCAAGCCTGCCGCGCAGCCGCTCGAAGCCGGACGGCTGGTGATCATCAAGGGCAAAGCGGCGCGCGCCGAGTACACGCTGGATCGTCCGCGCACCAACCTGGGCCGCATGGGCGAGCTGACCGACAGCGAACACCGGGTGATCCGCCGCAACGACGTGGTGTTCGAGGAGGGCGCCGAGGAGGTGAACGCCACGGTCTCGCGGCGGCACGCTCACATTTTCGTGGAAGAGGGCGAGTACCGCATCGCCGACGACGCCAGCGAATTCGGCACACGCGTTTTCCGCGACGGGCGCTCGATCGAGGTCCCGTCCGGCGACCGGCGCGGCGAGCGTCTGCGGTCCGGCGACGAGATCTACCTCGGGCGCGCCTGCGTGCGGTTCGAGCGGTAGGCGTCCGCGAGCGTAGCGGCTTCGGCGGAAAGACTCAAGAGGATCATTGAGCCGCCGATTCACGCAGATGAACGCCGATGGGAACCAGGAATCACACTAGCGCCAGCCGCCGCGGTGGAAGCGGTAGCGGCCATGTTCCTGGCGCCATTCGTTCGGTTCCCAGCGCGCGCCGCGGTGCGGAGGACGCATCCACCGTCCCGGCGCCCAGGCCCATCCGCCGCCGCGCCTGTCCCAGAACCCGTCGGCCCAGATGTAGCCGGGGCCGGGCGCGACTCCGACGTAGCCATAGCGCGGAGGCGGTGGCGGTCCGTAATAGCGCGCGCCCGCGTAGTAGCTTCCGGCGCAGCCGGTCAAGACCGTACCCAACAGCACGGTGCCCATCAACAGCAGCTTCTTCATGTTCCGCAACCTCCTGTTGCAAGGAACGCGCGGGCCTCGCGGCGCGTTGCGAAGCTGAAGGGGCGTTAATATTAGCGCGGATTCATGTGACGATTCCCACGCGGGCGGCGAGCGTCCGGGTGAGCGCGTCCGCCACCTGCCGCACCTGCGCTTCGGTGAGTTCGGCGTGAACGGGAAGGGCCAGGACTTCTTCGGCGGCGCGCTCGGCGCACGGGAAATCGCCCGGACCGTAGCCGAGATCGGCGTACGCCGGCTGCAAGTGAATGGGAATCGGGTAATGCACTCCGGTCTGCACGCCGAGCCGGAGCAATTCGCGCTGCACGTGATCGCGCGCCGCCACCCGGATGGTGTAACAGTGCCAGACGTGGCGCACGCCGGGGGCTTCGCGCGGCAATACGGCGGAGGCGCCGGCGAGCAGTTCCGTGTAGAGCGCGGCGTTGCGGCGGCGGGCTTCGGTCCAGGCTTCCAGGTGGCGGAGTTTCACCCGCAGGATGGCGCCCTGCAAGCCTTCCAGGCGGTAGTTGTATCCGGGAATGGAATGGACGTACTTCTTCTCCGATCCCCAATCGCGCAGCAGGCGGAGCTTGCGGGCGAACTCCGGGTGGTTTGTGAGGACGGCGCCGCCTTCGCCGCAGGCGCCGAGATTCTTGGCCGGATAGAAGCTGAAGCAGCCCGCGTCGCCGAGCGCTCCGACGCGGCGTCCCAGGTATTCGGCGGCATGCGCCTGCGCCGCGTCTTCGATCACGGCGAGGCCGCGGGCGCGCGCGATTTCGAGAATCGGATCCATGTCGGCCGGCTGGCCGAACAGGTGCACCGGAAGAATCGCGCGCGTGCGCGGCGTGATCGCGCCGGAGATGCGGGCGGGGTCCATGTTGAACGAGGCGGGGTCGATATCGACGAACACGGGCCGCGCGCCCGCGTAGCGGATGGCGGCCGCGGTGGCGATGAAGGTGAAGGGGACCGTAATCACCTCGTCGCCTGGACCGACGCCGGCGGCAAGCAGCGCCAGGTGCAGCGCGCTGGTGCCGGAATTCACGCCGGCCGCGTGGGCGGCGTGGTGGGCGCGCGCGAATTCCTCCTCGAACGCCGCCACCTCCGGTCCCAGGATGTACTGCGCGTTAGCGAGCACTCGTCCGACGGCTTCGTCGAGTTCGCCGCGGATGGCGCGGTACTGCGCCGGAAGATCGGCCATGGGAATCATAGAGAAGGTACGGAGCCTGAAGTACGATTATCGAACAGCGGGGGCCGCGCGGCATACTGGTATCATCGAGTGTCTGGAGACTCCCGAGTGAAGTTATCGCTGGTGATGCCGGCCCGCAACGAGGAAGGGTGCATCGCTACCACACTGGAGCGTTTTACCCAGGTTCTGGACTCGAGTGGAATTCCCTACGAGATGGTCGTGGTCGACGACGGGAGCACGGATTCCACGGCGAGCGTGCTGCGCGCTCTGGCGGCGCGGCA
>JBBIQR010000009.1:18226-42171 GCA_037442245.1 Candidatus Solibacter sp.
CGGTTTCGGCATGGCGATCCGCTGCGGGCTCAGGTACGCCAGCGGTTCGGCGGTCGCGATCGCCATGGCAGACGGCAGCGACAACCCCGAAGACGCCTGCAAATATTACCGGAAACTGCTCGAAGGTTATGACTGCGTCTTCGGATCGCGGTTCATTCCGGGGGGCAGGGTAGTGGACTATCCTTTCCACAAACTGGTGCTCAACCGGGCGGCGAACACGTTCATCCGCGTGCTGTTCGGGCTGCGATTCAACGACATCACCAACGCGTTCAAGTGCTACCGCCGCGAGGTCATCGAATCCATGCAGCCCTTGATTTCGCCGCACTTCAACCTTACCGTCGAGATGCCGCTCAAGGCCATTGTCCGCGGCTACTCGTTCGCGGTGGTCCCGATCACGTGGACCAACCGTGCGAGCGGCGTCTCCAAACTGAAGATCAAGGAGATGGGCAGCCGGTACCTGTTCATCGTGCTGTACCTGTGGCTGGAGAAGCACCTCTCGCGCCGGGATTATCACCGCGGGACGGTGGAGGCGGATTCGCGAAGGGATTCCGGAGTCCATGCCTGAATCGGTTCTGGTCGCCGGCGGCGCGGGCTTCGTGGGCGCCGCCCTGGCGTTGCGGGTAAAGAGCGCGTACCCGGATGCGGCGGTGACCGCGTTCGACAACCTGCGGCGGCGCGGCAGCGAGTTGAACCTGCCGCGGTTGAAAGCCGGGGGCGTGCGCTTCGTCCACGGCGACGTCCGTTCGCCGGAGGATCTCGCAGGGATTCGTCCGGAACCGGACCTGATCCTGGAATGCTCGGCCGAACCCGGTGTTCTGGCCGGCTATGGCGGATCGCCCGAGTACCTGATCCGCACGAACCTCGACGGCTGCTTCCACTGCCTGGAACTTGCGCGCCGCACGAAGGCGGATTTTCTGTTCGTCTCGACCAGCCGGGTCTATCCGATCGCCGCGCTCAATGCGCTGGAGTGCGGCGAGACGGGCACGCGCTTCACGCTGCGCGCCGAGCAGGCGATTCCCGGCGCGAGCCAGCACGGGATCAGCGAGAAATTTCCGCTGGAAGGCGCGCGCTCGCTCTACGGCATGACCAAACTCGCCGCCGAACTCATGGTCACCGAGTACGGGGACGCTTACGGAATCCGGTTTGTGATCGACCGCTGCGGCCTGCTCACCGGACCGTGGCAGATGGCTAAGAGCGATCAAGGGGTGATCGCGCTTTGGGTGGCGGCGCACTGCCTCGGGCGGAGCCTGAAGTACATCGGGTTCGGGGGCAGCGGCAAGCAGGTCCGCGACTTCCTCCACATAGACGACTTCGCCGATCTGGTGCTCGACCAGATCGCGAACATGCAATCGTACGCGGGGCGGGGTTGGAACGTGGGAGGCGGAACCGCCAATAGCGTATCGCTGTATGAAGCCACGGCACTGTGCCGCGAGGTGACCGGGAAGACGATCGAAGTCGCTGCGAGCAACGAGTCGCGACGCGGCGATCTCAAGCTCTACATTACGGATCACCGCGCCGTCAGCGCGGTGCGCGGATGGCGGCCGAAACGCGACGCGCGCCGGACCTTCTCGGACATCGCGGCATGGATCGACGAACAAGGCGCGCCGCTGGCAGACATCCTCCGCGGCTGAGCGCTACGGCGCCGCCTGGGCGCGGCGCGCGTCCACGATCTCCGCGACGATGCGGGGCAGATCGTATTCCAGCTTCCAGGCGGGGAAGTGGCCGCGGATCTTGGTCAGGTCGGAGATGTAGCAGATGTGATCGCCGGTGCGGTGGGCGTCCTGGTAGGTGTACTTCAGCTTGTAGCCCATTTCCGCCAGCAGGCGGATCGTCTCCAGAATCGAGATGCTGTTGGCGCGCCCGCCGCCCAGGTTGTACACTTCGCCCGCGCGCGGGGACTGGTAGAATTCGAGGAACAGGGAGGCCACGTCGCGCGCATGGATCTGGTCGCGCACCTGTTTGCCCTGGTAGCCGTAGATCTGGTAGTCCTTGCCGGTCATGGCGCAGGTCACGATGTAGACCAGGTAACCGTGCAGTTCCACGGCGGAGTGCCGCGGCCCCGTCATGCAGCCTCCGCGGAAGATGCCCACCGGCATCTGGAAGTAGCGCCCGAACTCCTGGCACATTACGTCCGCGGCTACCTTCGAGGCGCCGAAGATCGAGTGCAGACACTGGTCCACAGCCATGCTTTCGGCGATTCCGTCGAGCCCGCCCGCGTAGTCCCAGCGCGTCTCCAGTTCTCTGAGCGGGAGTTGGTTCGGACGATCGCCGTAGACCTTGTTCGTACTGGTGAAGCACAGCGGCGCGTCCTTGCAATAGTCGCGCGCGGCGACCAGGATGTTCATGGTGCCCAGGGCGTTCACGTCGAAATCGTCGTATGGGATGGAGGCGGCGCGGTCGTGGGAAGGCTGCGCGGCGGTGTGGATGATGAACTCCGGCCGCTCCGCCGCGAACAGGTCGCGGACCGCCTGCCGGTCGCGGATATCGAGGCCGCAATGCCGGTACCGCGGGACGGTCGCAATCAGGTTCTCCACCACCGGGCGCGTCGTGCCTGCCGGGCCGAAGAACTGCCGCCGCATGTCGTTATCGACGCCGATCGTGTTCCAGCCCTCGGCGGCGAGCACCCGCACGCACTCCGAACCGACAAGCCCGCCGGAGCCGGTCACCAACGCTGTCTTTTTCGTCGAGGACACGACCCACTATAACGCGCGCGCACCGGCGCGAGACCGGAGCAGCGCGCTACAATCCGGCTTCCGCCGCCGGTTCGGAATCCAGTTTGCCATGCGCAAAATCCTGTTCATTTTCGGTACCCGCCCCGAAGCGGTGAAGCTATGCCCGCTGGTGCTCGAACTTCGGGATCGCCGGGCAGAGTTCGACGTTCGAGTATGCGTGACCGCGCAGCATCGCGCCATGCTGGACCAGGTGCTGGCGGCGTTCGGCGTGCGCCCCGACCACGACCTCAACGTGATGCGTCCCGCCCAGACGCTTTCCGAGACCACCGCGCGCGTGCTCACCGCGCTCGAACCCGTGTTGCGGGCGGAAGCGCCGGACCTGGTGATCGTGCAGGGGGACACCACTACGACGCTGGCCGGCGCGTTGGCCGCCTTCTATGGCCGCATCCCCGTGGCGCACGTCGAGGCCGGGTTGCGCACGGGCGATCTATTCCAACCTTTCCCCGAAGAGATGAACCGGGTGGTTACTTCGCGGCTGGCTGCGGTGCATTTCGCTCCCACCGCGCGCGCGGCGGAGACGCTTGCCGCGGAGGGCGTGCCGCGCGAGCGCATCCTGCTCACGGGCAACACCGGAATCGACGCCGTGCTCTACGTGCGGGATGCGCTGGACGCGGGCCGGATGCGCGTCCCCGGCTGGCCGTGGCTCGACCCGGCGAAGAAACTCGTGGTGGTTACCGCCCACCGCCGCGAGAGCTTCGGAGCGCGATTCGAAGGGATCTGCTCCGCGCTGGCGCGGATTGCGTCGCGCGACGATGTGCAGGTGGTCTATCCGGTGCACCGCAACCCTAACGTGGTCGATCCGGTGACGCGCATCCTCGCCGGCGCGGCGCATGTGGTTCTGCTGGAGCCGCTCGACTACGTTCCGTTCGTCGATCTGATGCGGCGCGCCTGCCTGCTGCTCACCGATTCCGGCGGCATTCAGGAGGAAGGCCCGTCACTGGGCAAGCCGGTGCTCGTCATGCGGGATAAGACCGAGCGCCCGGAAGCGGTGGAGGCGGGCACGGTGCGGCTGGCCGGCACGGACGAAGAGCGAATCCTGGCGGAAGCGGTGCGGCTGCTCGACGACGCGGATGAGCGCCTCCGCATGTCGCGCGTGCACAACCCGTATGGCGACGGGCAGGCCAGCCGCCGTATTGCCGACGCGCTGGCGCGGCCGAATGCTGTATGGTGGTGAGGTGACTCGCCGCCAACTGCTCGCCGCCGCGGCATCGGCCCGCGCGCTCCCGGCACAAAGCGCGCGTCCGCGTTCCTCACGGCCGAACATTCTGCTGCTGATGGCGGATCAGTTCCGCGCGGATTGTCTGGGCGCTGCCGGGAACCGGGTCATTCGCACACCGCATCTGGACCGGCTTGCCGCCGAGGGGGTGCGCTTCGTCAACGCCTGCTCCTCGACGCCCACCTGCACGCCGGCGCGCGCGGGCCTGCTCACGGGGCTTTCGCCGTGGAACCACGGGATGTTGCGCTACGCCGAGGTCGCCGGCTCGTATCCCGTGGAGATGCCGCGGGCGCTGCGCGACGCCGGCTATTACACGGCGGTCGCCGGGAAGCTGCATTACCATCCGCAGCGCGATGTACACGGGTACCATCAGGCGCTGCTCGACGAATCGGGGCGGGTGGAGAGCATCGACTTCCGCAGCGATTACCGTAGCTGGTTCTGGTCCGAAGCGCCGAACCTGGATCCGGACGCGACCGGACTCGGGTGGAACGACTACGACGCGCGGCCTTACGTCCTTCCCGAGCGCCTCCACCCGACGGCGTGGATCGGCGCCACCGCCGCGTCCTGGATCGAGAGCTACCAGCGGCCGGAGCCTTTTTTTCTCAAGGTCTCCTTCGAACGCCCGCACAGCCCCTACGATCCGCCGCGCCGGTTCTGGGACCAATTCGAGGCGGCGGACCTGCCTTCCGCCGTCGTGGCTCCGTGGGCGCAGGGCTTCGCGGCTCCGAGCGGCGCGGTGAGCGACGCGTGGCACGGCGATTTCGGAGCGGCCCAGGTGCGCCGCTCGCGCCAGGGCTACTACGCATCGGTCGCCTTCGTGGACGAGCAAATCGGCCGCGTGCTCGATGCCCTGGAGCGGCGCGGCTGGCTGGAAGAGACCCTCATCCTCTTCTTCTCCGATCACGGCGACATGCTGGGCGATCATCACCTGTGGCGCAAATCGTATCCGTACGAAGGCTCGGCCAAGGTGCCGTTTCTGCTGCGCTGGCCGCGCGGGATGTTCGACGCGCGGCGCGGGCGCACGCTGGAACAGCCGATCGAAATGCGCGACGTGCTGCCGACCCTGCTCGACGCCGCCGGCGCAACGGCTCCACGTCCGCTGGACGGGCGCAGCCTGCTGCCGCTGGTTTCCGGCCGCGATACGGAGTGGCGCCCCTGGCTCGATCTCGAGCACGGCCCGTGCTATTCTCCCGAGAACCACTGGAACGCGCTGACCGACGGCCGGTACAAGTACATTTTCCACGCCCACGACGCGCGCGAACAGCTTTTCGAGACGGCGCGCGATCCCGGCGAGCTTCACGATCTCGCCGGCGATGCGGGCCATGCGGCCCTGCTGCGCACGTGGCGGCAGCGCATGGTGGAGCACCTGGCTCCGCGCGGCGATCACTGGGTGCGCAACGGCGAGTTGGCGGCGCGCGCCAACGATCCGGTATACTCGCCGAATTACCCCAAGGGATGAGAGGTGAGGCATGAAGCGCCGTAACTTCATTTCGGCCGCGCTGGCGGGAGCCAGCCTTGCGCAGTCCGCCGGGGCGCAGGCGGCGCCCGTGAAACTCGGGATCGATCTCTTCAGCCTGCGCTCGCAGAACTGGAGCCCGGAGGAATTGCTCGAGTACGCGGCGCGGCAGCAGGCCAAGGTGGTCCACTTCTCCGAGATCCGGTTCATCGGCGGGTTGGAGCCGGAGAATCTCAAGCGGGTGCGGCGCCGCGCCGGGGAGTTGGGCATCGAAATCGAAATCGGGATGCGGTCGATCTGCCCCACCTCGAAGATGTTCGACGCCAAGGCGGGGACCGCGGACGAGCAACTCGCCCGCATGATCGATTCCGCGGTGATCGTGGGATCGAAGATCGTGCGCGCGGTGCTGGGGAGTTCGGAGGACCGCAAGGGCGGACCGCTCGCGCGTCACATCGAGGCGATGGCCGCGGTGCTGCGGCGGGCGCGCTCGCGTGTCATGGACGCCGGCCTGAAGATCGCCATCGAGAACCACGCCGGCGACATGCAGTCCTTCGAGTTGAAGACGCTGATCGAGGAAGCCGGGCGGGATTTTGTGGGGGCGTGCCTCGATTCGGGGAATCCGTGCTGGACCCTGGAAGATCCTCTGGTCGCGCTCGAGACACTGTATCCGTACGTACTCACCAGCCACGTTCGCGATAGCGCCGTGTGGCGGGTGCCCGAGGGCGCCGCCGTCTCCTGGGTGCGGATGGGCGAGGGCGACGTGCGGATCGACGAGTACGTGCGGCAGTACGTGGCGCGCTGTCCCGGACGCGCGCTGTCGCTCGAAAGCATCGTCACGGCGCCGCGCATCTTCGCCTTCCGCGATCCCTCGTTCTGGGAGGCTTACCGCGATATCCCTGCCTGGGAATTCGAGCGCTTCCTGGAAATCGCCGACCGCGGCACGCCGCACGCGGCGCCGCCCCGCGCCGCGGACCCGGAAGCCGCGCGCCGCCGCGAACGGGAGGACCTGGAAGCCAGCCTCACCTATACGAAAAGGCTACTGGGAATCTGACGCTTCGCCGCGCGAAATCATCTATTCTGGAAGGCGAGCGTGCATTCCATCGAGTTCCAGTTGCTCCTGTTCCCGGTCGCGCTGGCCGCGGGCTTTCTCGGTTCTCTAACCGGTTTGGGCGGCGGAGTCATTCTGACCCCGGTCCTCACCCTGTTGATGGGGGTGGACTTGCGCTACGCCATCGGCGCCACCCTGGTTTCGGTGATCGCAACCAGTTCGGGCGCCGCATCGGCCTACGTGCGGGAAGGCTACTCGAACGTGCGGATCGGCATGTTCCTGGAAGTCGCGACCACGGCGGGCGCCGTTCTCGGCGCGTCTCTCGCCGCGTTCATCCCGACCAGCGTGCTGGCGGTGATCTTTGGGGCGGTGCTGCTGCATTCGGCATGGCTCTCCAGCCACAAGCCGCCGCAGGACGCGGCTTCGGACCGCGCCGACCCACTGGCGCAGCGCCTGCATTTGGACGGCACCTATCCGGGGCCGCATGGCGAGATCCATTACCGCGTGCAGAACGTGGGCACCGGTTTCGGCATCATGCTGGGGGCCGGCATCCTGAGCGGACTGCTCGGCATCGGCTCGGGCGCTCTGAAGGTGATCGCGATGGACCGCGCCATGCGCATCCCGTTCAAGGTCTCCACCACCACCAGCAATTTCATGATCGGGGTTACCGCCGCGGCAAGCGCCGGGGTTTATCTCAACCGGGGCTACATCGACCCGCTGCTGGCCATGCCGGTGATGCTGGGGGTCCTGGCCGGGTCGCTGGCCGGTGCGCGCGTGCTCGCGCGCACGAGTTCGCGTAAGCTGCGGATCGTCTTCGCGGTTGCGGTGGCGTTTCTGGCGATCCAGATGATCGTGGCCGGGTTCCGGGGGACCATATGACCGACGAACGCATGGACCGGATGATCGGCGTGCTGCTGCGGGCGGGCGTGCTCGCCTCCGCGGCCATCACGCTGGCCGGCGGCGTGTGGCATTACATCCAGCGCGGGCCGGCGATTCCGAGTTTCGCCGTATTCCACGGCGAACCGGCGGAGTTCCGCAACCTGGGCGGCGTGCTCACCGGCATCGCGCGGGGCGACTCGGAGGCGTTGATCCAACTCGGCCTCCTGATGCTGATCGCCACTCCGATCGCGCGCGTCGCCCTGTGCGTGGCCGCGTTTGCCGCCGAGCGCGACCGCACGTACGTGGTGATCACGCTGGTCGTGCTGGCGGTGCTCCTGGCGAGCGCGGCGGGCGTCCACCTGTAACTCGCGCGCGCGCCACGGCGGCGCGATTCGCGCGACAATGGAAGCAGACACTTATGTCCAACTTGTGGCTGCTGGCGATCTTCGTCGGCTATATCGTTGTGCTGCGCTGGGTGTTGCCCCGGTTCGGCGTGGCGACTTGAATGTCCGCCTCGTGCGCCGGGTCCCGGCGCGAAGAGAAGGAAGCCGAGAGCGCGGTTCAGGAACCTCGCGCGGAGAAATAGGACGCACGCCATGTCCTGCTTACGCGGGTTCGCGTGGTGCCTGACGGCGATCTGTCTGCCGGTGTTTGCCGGCGCGCCGCCGGACCGCGCGGTTCGCCTCGAGAACAGCGTCCTGGCGCCCTGCTGCTACGCGGAACCGGTCTCCCGCCATCAGAGCGAAATCGCGATGAAGATGCGGCTGGAGATCGAGAAGTGGGTGGGGGAAGGCCGCACGGATGAGGCGATATTGGCCGAGTACGTATCGCGGTACGGATCCAAAGTGCTGGTCGATCCCGATTCCGTGCCGCGAGCCTGGAGTTATTGGGTACCGTGGCTCATCGTGGCGTTTGCGGCGGTGGGCACCGGCGCGCTGGTGCTGCGCTGGCGCCGCGCCGCGCCCGTGCCGGCGCCCGCCGCCGGCCCGCTGCCGGACCTGCCGCCCGAGGACGAGTGATCTTCCCTCGCCGCCGGCCGCCGCGCTCCCCGGCCAACCGGGCTGGGGCAAACTGAAAGAGCCATGCACGCCAAGCCCAGACTGCAACGCCTCTTCGCCCCCGACGGCAACTGCTTCGACGTGGCGGTGGACCACGGCGTCTTCCACAACCCCGAGTTCCTGGCGGGAATCGAGGACCTGCCGCGCGCCGTCGAGACCCTTGCCGATGCCGCGCCGGATGCGATTCAGCTAGGTCCGGGGCAGGCGCGCCTGCTGCAGGACCGCCCCGGCCGCGCGAAGCCCGCCCTCGTCCTGCGCGCCGACAGTTCCAACCTGTACGGCCCGTCGCGTCCCGCTGAAATCTTCTGCCTGCTGAACGCCGCGCCGGTCGAGACCGCCCTGCGGTGGGACGCCGCGGCGATTGTCTTGAACCTGTTCTTCGCTCCCGGCCAGACGGCGCTCTACCGTCAGTGCCTGGCCAACATCGCCGCGGTCAAACCGGAGTGCGACCGCTACGGCATGCCGCTGATGATCGAACCGCTGGTGCTCGAAGCCGGACGGCGCGGCGATTACGAAAGCTCGTCCGACGCGGCGGCCATCGCCGCGCTGGTCCGCCAGGCGGTCGAACTCGGCGCCGACCTTGTAAAGAGCGATCCGCCCGCCGATGCGGCGGATTTTCACCGGCTGGCCGAAGCCGCCTCGGGCATCCCGGTGCTGGCGCGCGGCGGCGGCCGCATGAATGAACTCGCGGTGTTCGAACGTACCCGCGAGTTCATGCGGCAGGGCGCGCGGGGCATCGTCTACGGCCGCAACATTATCCAGCATCCGCGCCCGCGCGGCATGACCCGCGCACTGATGGCCGTGATTCACTCCGGCGCATCCCCGGAGGAAGCCGCCGTGATTCTGGCGCGGGAGTAGACTGGAAATTTAGGAGCCGCGGCGTGCACTCACACGGCCACCAGCACCATCATCATCACCATCACGCCAAGGGCGCAATCCTGGGCTGGTCGCTCATCGCCACCACGCTGTTTGTGATGGTGGAGCTTGCGGCCGGTTTTCAGGCGCACTCGCTCGCGCTGCTCTCCGACGCAGGCCACAATTTTACCGATGCGCTGGCGCTGGCGCTCTCCTGGGCGGGCGTCTACCTGGAATCCAAACCCGCCGACGCAGTGAAGACCTACGGTTACCACCGCGCCGGCGTGCTGGCCGCATTCGTCAACGCCCTGACGCTGGTGGGGCTTTCCCTCTGGATCCTCTACGAGGCGGTGACGCGCCTGCGCGCGCCGGAAGCCGTGCACGAGAACGTCATGATGGCGGTGGCCGGTCTGGGTTTGGCGGTGAACGCCGGGATCATGCTGGCGCTGCGCGGCGCCGGGCACGACGACCTCAACGTGCGCGGCGCGTTCGTCCACATGATGGGCGACGCGCTCGGCAGCGTGGCCATCATCGCGGGCGCGGTGGTGATCCGCTTCACCGGATGGCAGCAGGTCGATCCGCTGCTCTCGATTCTGCTCGCGCTGGTGGTCGCCTACACCGCCTGGGACATCGTGCACGAATCGCTCAACATCCTGCTGGAAGGGCTGCCCCGGGGCATGAACCTGGCGGACGTGGCAACCGCCGCCCGCGGCATTGACGGTGTGATCGGGGTACACGATCTGCACATCTGGAGTCTCGGCTCCAGCACTCACGCGCTAAGCTGCCATGTATTGATCGCCGATGTGCCGCCTTCGGCCAGCGATGCGATTCTGCGCCGCATCAACGCCATGCTGCTCGAGCGGTTCGACATCGGGCACACGACCATACAGTTCGAGCACGTGGGCTGCACGATCAGCGAAAACGGCTGCGCCATCCCTATCCACGCGCCGCACGAGCACTGACGGGACCGCGCGCGGCCGGGCTACTTTTTTCCCGCCGGACTTGCCGCCTGCTTCGCGATGATCATGTCCTTGATCTTGTCGTAGGTCGCCTGGGGGACGATCTTTTTCTGTACCAGTTGATTCTTGGCGCGGTACGGACGCCCCGCGATGATCTTCGCCGAGTACGCGTCGCCGATGCCGGGCAGCGCCTTCAACTGCGCTTCGGTGGCGCTGTTGATGTCCAGCAACGTCCCTTTGGCGGCGTCCGATGCCGTGCCCGTTGCCGCGGCCGCCGCGCTCCTGGCGTCCGCTTTCGGAGACGGTTTCTTTTGCGGCGGCGCCGCCATCAGCGCGATGCCGGTGAGGAGAATCAGCAACCACTTTGCCAGTTTCATAGTGCCTCGCTTCCAAACGTTTCTTCGAATTGAGCTACTTTAGCCAGCCTGCGGCGATGCCTTTCCGCGCCGGAAAATCTCGCCGCCACGTAGATCCGGACCAGTTCCACGGCCAGTTCCGGACCCACCACGCGCGAGCCGAGACACATCACGTTGCAGTCGTCGTCTTCGACGCACTGCCGGGCGGAGAAACTATCGTGACACGTCGCCGCGCGAATCCCCTTGAACTTATTGGCGGCGACGCAGGCGCCGGCGCCGCTGCCGCAGAGCAGAATCGCGCGTTCCGCCGCGCCGCTGAGGACGGCGTGGGCCGCTTTCGCGGCGTAGTCCGGATAATCGGCGGGCGCGGTGGAGTTGGTGCCGAGATCGTCCACCTCGTGTCCTTGCGCGCGCAAGGCTTCGGCGACGTGCTGCTTGAGTTCGACGCCGGCATGATCGGACGCGACGGCCAGATGCATCCCCTACAGGATACCGCCGCCGGCGGCGAGACCGCCGTCTTACTCAGCAGTGCGGCGCAGCACGAGCACCGCGTTCAGTCCGCCGAAGGCGAACGAGTTGGAAATCGCCCATTCGACCTGCGCGCGCCGCGAGACATTCGGCACCACGTCGAGGTCGCAGTCCGGGTCGCGCTCGTTGAAGTTCGCGGTCGGCGGGATGATGCCGTCGCGCAGCGCCGTCACTGCCGCGAGGCACTCCAGCGCCGCGGCGGCGCCGAGTGCGTGGCCGTGCATGCTCTTGGTGGAACTCACCGGCAGCCCCTCCGCGTGCGCGCCGAACACCTTGCGGATCGCCGCCGTCTCGGTGGGATCGTTGGCGGGTGTGGCGGTGCCGTGGGCATTGATGTAGCCCACGGCATCCGGAGAGATGCCGGCGTCCTTGAGCGCCGCCTGCATGGCCCGCACGGCGCCTTCCATCGAAGGCTGGGTGATGTGGCTGGCATCGGAGCTCATGCCGAAGCCGGCGATCTCGGCGTGAATTCTGGCTCCGCGCGCCAGGGCCGCCTCGAGGGGTTCGATGACGAACATGGCCGCGCCCTCGCCCAGCACCATCCCGCGCCGGTCCTTCGAAAACGGACGGCAGGTATCGGGCGCAACCACCCGCATCGCCTCCCACGCCTTCAAAATTCCAAAGCTGAAAGGCGCCTCGCTGCCGCCGGTAATCGCCAAGTCCGTGATCCCGCTGCGGACCATCCAGAACGCCTGCCCGATGGCGTGCGCGGCGCTGGAACACGCCGTGGAAATCGTGAAGCTGGGTCCGGTGATGCCGAACTCCATCGAGATGTGGCTTGCCCCGGCGTTGGCCATGGTTTTCGGAATGGTCAGCGGATGCACCCGGTTGTTGCCCTTTTTGTAGACCTCGACGAAGCCGAGATCCTCGGTCGATTGCCCGCCGACGCAGGACCCGGTGACGATGGCGGCGCGTTCGCGCAGTTCCGCGGTCCACTCGATACCGGCGCCGGCCACCGCCTCCCGCGCGGCAATCACGGCAAACTGCGCGAAGCGGTCCATGAAATCGGCGCGCCGGTCGTCGAACCAGGCGGTGTGCGAGTAGTCCGGCACCTCGGCACCGTTCTGGAACCGGAGTAGCGAGCAGTCGGCCGAGCGGATGGGGCCGATCCCGCTCCTCCCCGCGCGCAGCGATTCGGCGAACTCCGCGGCCGTCCGCCCGAGCGCGCTGATCGCGCCCGCCCCGCTGATTACGACCCGTCTCATCTATTGCGCGGGCTGCGTGCCGCCGGCGGTTTTGGCTTCCACCAACCGCGCCACGCCCTCGACCAGGTCGCGCACGCTGCGAACCTTGTGCGCCTCCTCATCCGGAATGTTGATGTCGAACTCGTTCTCGAGTGCGAACAGGATCTCCATCGCATCCATGGAATCGATCCCGAGTGCCTGAAATTCGCTGTCGATGGTGACCGTTTCGGCGGGAATCCGTTTCGCCGAGGCGATCGTGTTCAGCACGCGTTGCGTGAATTCGTCGGACATAAGAGTCGCGTTACCGTTTCCAATTGATACCCCTGGTCGAGCAGCTCGGGAACCAGGCGGCGAATCGCCTCCACAGTGGCGCCGGCGTCCGGCTTGACGCGCAACTCGCGGCCATCGTGCAGGCAGAGGATCGATCCGTTTGCGGCATGGGCCCTCAAGTGCGCCGCCACCTCATCCGCCCTCAGCTTCCAATCATAGCCGATTGCAGTCCACATGACGCCACTGAGTCCCAGTTCTTTCTGCGCGCGCCGCAACCCGAACCAGCGGACTCCGTAAGGCGCGCGGAACCACCGCGGCCGCGCGCCGGTGTGGCGTGCGATCGCCTCCTGCGCCCGCTCGAGGTCGGCGCGAATCCCCGCCGGCGTCTTGAGGAACAGGTACGGATGCGAATAGCTGTGATTGCCGATCTCGTGCCCGGCGGACGCCACCTCCCGCGCCACGGCGGGCAAGCGCTCCACGTTGGCGCCGCAGAAAAAGAAGGTTGCCGGCGCCCCGTGCCGCGCCAGAATCTCCAACACCCGGGGCGTGGCTTCGCCCGGCCCATCGTCGAACGTGAGCGCCAGCGCGCGGCGGTCCGCCGGGCCCCTCCACACGCTTGGCGCGAAGACAGCGGACGAGCGCCCGCGCACCGCCCACGCCATGAACCCCGCGCCGCCAGCCGCAGCGGCAGCCGCCGGCAGCACGCCCGCCGCGCTCACTTGAACCTCTTCTTGTAAAAGAAGTCCAGTCCCAGGAGTCCGTTCTCCTCGCGCAACGCCACGGCCGACCATTGCCTGGAAATCGCCCACTCCACCTGCACCACCTGCGGATTGCTGGTGGTCACGTCCGTGATGTAGGTGAAGGTCAGGTTCGGCGTGACCTGCTGCTCGAGCGTCAGGCGCGCCTGCGGGTTGTACTCGACGCCGGAAATCGAGGGATCGATCCGCAGCTTACTCACTCCGAAGAACCGCTGCAGCCGCCCCGCCACCGGGTTGGCGATCGCCGAGCCGAGCAACGCCGAGGCTCCCGCCTGCTGGAAGGTCTGCGGCGAATCCGTCTGCTGGCGCAGCAGAGAAGGATCGCTGGTCGGCGTCCGCCCCTGCGCGAGCAGGGCCACGATCTCGCTGAACTGTAGCGGCGGGTCCGAGCGCGGCGTCAGGGTCAGCTTGTTCAGGGGACCGGTTACCGAGAGCGTGATCTCGATACCGCGCGCCTTCGTCTCCAGGTCGATATTCAGAATCGGCTCCACCTTGATCGGATTGTAGAAATTGATCGTGCCCTGGTTGACCGAATACTGCGTGCCGAAGAACGCCAACTTCCCCTGCGTGATCGTGATCCGCCCCAGCACGGCCGGATTTGTCACGGTGCCGCGCAGCCGCAGGCTCGCCTCCGCCTGAATCCCCTCCGTCAGCGAGCTTTCAAACTGCGTCTCCGGCGCGGTTTCGATCTGCACGTCGAAGCCCATGCCGCCCAGCAGCCCGGGCTTCGCCGACGGCGTTCGCACGGGTTCGGCCGACTTCGCCAGCAGCGAGCTGAAATCGCTCTGCAGGTTCACGCCGGTGCGCAAGATGGTGATCGTTCCAGCCAGCGTGCTGGCGTCTTCGGTGCCAGTCAGGTTGAGGCTCGCGTTGGCGAGGGTGCTGACGCCCTCGGGATACCGCACCCGCACCTGCATGGCTCGGGCGTGCAGGCGGAACACGAGGGGTCCGCCGCCGCCGTATTGCACAAACCCGGAGAGGTCGATCCGGCCGCCGCCGGTTTCGCCGCTCAGGCTTTGGATGGTCGCGCGGTCGTTGTTGAACGCCACCGTACCGGACGCGTTGGAGATGCCGTTGGGGACGCCCTCGATATTGAAGGCGGCTTTCTGGAACTCCATCCGCCCGAGCAACTGCGGCGCCGCATAGGTTCCGCGGATGGTGGCGTTGGTCACGACCGCGCCTTCGGAGACGACGTCGGGCAGAAAGTCTTTTACGAAGCGCAGGTCGGCGTGACCCTCGACGCGCAGGTCGAGCGGCTGCCGCTCGCCGGTCGCGATACGCCCGCCCGCCGTAAGATCCGTCCCGGGACCCACCAGGTGGAAGCTGTCGACGGTGAGTACGGATTTGGCGTAGTGCGCCACGATCGGGCCGCGATTGGCGATGCGCAGCGCCTTCGATGCCTCCTCCTCGCCGCTCGCCGCGCCCGTCTCGAATCGCAGGATGCGCAGTTCGGCGCGCATCGCGTTCTGATCCAGCAGCGGACCGTCCACCTGCAACTCGCCGTCCGCGGAACCCCCGACACGCGAGGCCTCCTGCAAGGTGAGCCACGCTCGCAGATTCACGAGGTCGACCTGGTGAAACTCGACCGAAGCCCGGCCCGGATAGTCGCCCTCGAGTTTCCATTCGCCCGATCCCTTCAGCGCCGCGCCCGCGGCGGTCGCCTCCAGGCTGGCGCGCAGCACCTGCCCCGCCGACTGCACCGTGAGGCGTCCGTCGCCCACCGGTTGGTCCGCCAGCACCAGGTCCTTGACCGCGAGTTCACCGTTCAGCCCCAGTACGCGCCACGTTGTCTTCGCGCCCGGATCGATCGCAACCTCGCCGCGCATCGCCGCCTGCGCCGTGCCGGTGAGGTCCTCGCGCTGCGCGTGCAGGGTGCGGATCGACTCGAGCGGCATCGCATTGGTGGTCACGTCGAAGCGCACACGCCCGCGATCGAAATGGCCGGGCACATAATCGAACGCGCCCGAGAAATTCACCTGCTTGGCGCCCGCGGTAAGCCGCGCCTGCCGCACCTCCAGCAGGTGCCCGCTGTAGGCGGCGTGTCCCGTGAGGCGGTCGAACGGCTCGCCCAGAAAATCGCCGTGCGTGAGGTTCGCGTCCACCTCGATCCGCGGCACGCCGACCGTACCGCTCACGAACGCCGTCGCGGTCAGGCTTCCCGCGGCATCCATGCTCTTCGCGCCGGCGAGCGTCAGCAGATCGGCGAGCGAGCCATCGCGCACCGAGACGCTGCCCGCCACCGGACTCGTATCGGTAGCCTTCCACCCGCTCAGCACCACCGACCCCTGCGCTTGCGCACGCAGCTTGCCGCGCGACACCACGGCGTTCTGCAGGCGCGCGATATCGGGCGCCGCGAGCGCATCCGCTTCGAAGGTGTCGATCTCGTAGTTCCGGTACACGACGCCGGCGGCGCGCAGGCGCCCGGACACACGCGGGGAGGAAAGTTGGCCCGACACCGTGCCGTCGAACGCCGCGCTGCCCTGCCGCAGCTTCACGGGGAACGTATCGGGGCTTTCGCCCAGCGCCGGCAGGATGTCGTTCAGGTCCGTCGAATCCGCGTGCACTCTCAATTGCCGGCCGGCGGCCCCGGAAAACGCGACGTGGGAGTGCGGCAGCGTCAGGCTGCTGCTTCCGAGATCCAGGGTGCCGGAACGCTCGTCCCACGCCGCCGTGACATGGCCGTTGACCGGCTCGCCGCCGGCGGCGGGCGACAGGGTCAGATCGCCGCCGGCTTGCAACTGCGACGAGTCGCGAAAGGCGCCCTGCGCCCGCACCTTGCCGTACACCAGCGCGTTCCAGGGCAGTTTCTGTGGACTGTACATCGCCACCGCGCGAGCCGCCTGGATCCCCGCCAGTTCGCCGGCAACCGAGTAGCGCGCCGCGCCGCGCACCTGCGCCTCCCCGGTGAAGGTGCCGCCCAGCGCGGTCACCGCGATCCCGCTCACATCCAGGTCGCGCCGCCGGATCTCGACCCGCGCAATATTCCCCTCGACGGCTTCGCGCCGCGCCCCTCGCACGTAGTAGCCCGACAACCGCAGGCCGCGGACGTCCACCGTGCCGCGCGCGATCTCCAGCGCGCCGTCCGCCTGGTAGCCGGATAGCTGCACGGTGTTGTCGCGGTACTCCGCGCCGGCGGCATGGAGCGTGCCGCGCGCCGCGATCCCGTCCGCGGGGCTCCAGGAGCCGGTGCCCGCCGCCATCCCCTGCCCGCCGCGCAATTCGCTCACCCGGAACATGCGCCCGATCTCCGCCAGCGGCGCGCGCGCAACGTAGGCAAAGGAGGCGCGTGGCGCGGCCAGGTCCGTGAGCGCGCCGCGTACGTCCAGGGTCACGCCGTTGGAGGCGATCCGCGCGGCCTCCACCGCGATGCGGTTCCGCTCCACCGCGATCCCGAGGTTCACGGTCAGCGGCCACGCCGGGTAGTCATCGTATCTCACGATCACCGGGTCGGCGTGCAGCGTGCCCTGATAGCGCGGCCCCGCGGCGGCGTACGCGAGTGCGATCGCCAGGTCGCGGCCCTCGACATCCAGCGGCGTGCTGCCGCGCCCTTCGACCTCGAACATGCCGCCCCATAGCCGGAAGCGGCCCACCGCCAGATCCAGGATCGTCTGCAGCGTGTTGCCATTGGCGGCGCGCTTGATCTTGGGTTCGGGAATGTTGGTGTGTCCGCCGGGCGCGATCGCCAGGTACACGCGCGGCTCCGCCACGTCCAGCGAGAGCACGTCCACGCTCGGCTTGAAGAGGGACACGAGCTTGAGTCCGACTCGCACGCTGGCCGCGCGGAACAATGGCGGCTTGTCCGGCCCTTCGCTGCCGTGCAGCACGAGTCCCCGCACTTCCGCGGTGAACTTCGCGCGGTCGAAACGGAACGCCGCGATTTCCGCGCGTCCACCGGTGGCCGTCTCGATCGTGGCCAGAATCCGCCCCCGGACCAGATCCAGGAACCACGGGCTCTCGAGCGTGAAGTAGCCCCACACGAGCGCGATCGCGATCAGCGCCGCGATGCCTCCCGCGATGTACAGGGCCACGCGCCGGCGGCGGCTCACTGGAACACCTCCTGATGCATGATGATGGTGGTCCTGCGCCGCGCGTCCTTGAGCCACTGCTCCACCTGCTCGTCGGCTCGGCCGGAGATCAGAGACCGCTCCGCGTCGGAAACGCTCAGGTCCTTCTGGCGCGCCTGCTCGGCCACTTCCTGATCCGTCACCAGCACACTGCTCTCGAAGCGGATCTCGATAAAGCGCAGCAGCGTGCGCTCCCACACCAGCAGGTCCAACAGATCCCGCTCCGTGATCCCGTATGCGGCCAGCGCCTGTTGGTAGGCGGCTTCCTCGGGGTAGCGGGTCTTCTTGAACTCATCGAGGGCCGGCGCCAACTCGGCCGCCGATGGTATCGGATAGCGGCTGCTTTCCAACTCGCGCTCGATCAGCTTCTGGTCGATCATTTTCTCCGCGGCCGCCCGGCGGCTGGCCGCGCTGAAGTCCGGCTTCACGCCGTTCTGGAACGCCACCACCCGGATCTGCCGCTTCAGATCGCTTTCCGTGATCACCCGGTTCCCGACCGAAACCGCGATCCGGTCGATGATCTCCGCCCGGCCCGCAAGCGCGGCCAATGCCAACAGCAGCGGGATGGAGCGGCGCAGCTTCAAAACGTCTGTCCGATCGAAAACGAGTATTGGAAATGGCTGATGCGCTGCAGTACGCACTTCGCGGGGTACGCCCCGCAGGGATCGACTCCGGCGTTGACCAGATCCTGCTGGTTATTGGCCTTGAAGCCGCGGAAAGACGGCGGGTTGATGCTGTAGGCCAGGTCCACGCGGAACGGCCCGATCGGGGTGCGGTAGCGGATGCCGAAGCCCACCGCGTGCACGGTGTAGTTGAAGTCCTGTTCGTTGTGCTGCGACCAGCGCAGCGAAACCTTGCCGATGCTGGAAAAGATGTTGCCCATGTCGTGAAACAGCACTCCGCCGATGTTATCTCCGATCAGCGGAAAGCGCAGTTCCGTCTGGTTGAACAATAGCGCGGTGCCGCCGATGGGGAAGCCCGTGGTCAGGTCGCGCGGACCAGCCTGGTAATCCGGGAACCCGCGCTGCGAGTTGCCGCCGCCGCCGAAAAACCTCTCCGGCAGCGGAATCGCGTTGAGCGGATCGCCATTATCTTTGAACGCGTGAATCGCGCCGATTTCCAGACTGCGCGCCAGCACGAGCTTGCGCCCGATCGGATGATACGTCGCATTGCGCGCCAGGAAGCGGAAGTAGTTGCGCTGCGAGCCGAACGCATGCTCGGCAAGCCCCACGTCCAGGGTGTTGTACAGACCCCGGTGCGGCTCGACCGGATCGTCGCGGCGGTCCTGGATCAGGGCGAACGAGAGGATGCCGACGCGCACCGGCTGCGACAGCAGCGGGATCAATAGCGGCGAGATCTTGAGGGTGGACTGATCCACGCTGACGCGGCGGAACGTGTAGCGGTAGAACAGCGTGGTCGCCTTCGAGAGCCGCTGCGAAAGCTGCTCGGATTGCTCCCAACGTTTGAAATTGAACGTGCGCACATCGCGCGAGTCCTCGTACAAGGCGGTGAAAGATACGTTCAGGTTGTCGTTCCGACCTACCCGCGGCCAGCTATAGTTGAGCAGCGCGCGCCGGTCGAGGGTGGAAACGCGCGTGCGGAGACTCACGGTGTGTCCCGCGCCCCATAGATTGAGGCGCGTGAGGTCCATGCTGACGCGCGGCGAGAATCCCGCCTGCCCGGCGGGCGCGTCCAGGCAGGTCTGGCAGCCGCCGATGCGCGCGAATTCGGCGCCGAAACCGAATCCCAGCGAATAGCGGGCCGCCTCTTCCATGTTGTAGACGACGTACTTGCTGTCGGTATCTCCGTCCGGATTCTGGATCGCCGCATCCACTTTGGCGAACACACCCAGGTCGTACAGCCGCCGCTGCGTGTCCGTAATCGCGGTGGGCGAGAGCGGGTCTCCGGGATTCAGTTGCAACTGCCGCGCCACCAGCGAAGGGCGCGTCGTTTTCAACCCCTGGTGGTTGATCACCACCTCGCGCACGAACTGCTGCTGCCCTTCGGCGATCTTAAACACCAGGTCGAGGCGGTGCGGGTCCTTCTCCGAAGGTTTGGAACTCCACTCGAAGGTGGCCTTGGGAAACCCGCTCTCGAAGTACCGGGCCAGGATCGCGTCGCGGTCCACCGCCACGTTGAACTCGCTGAACGGCTGGCCTTCGGTGGAACTCAACCGCGCCATCAGCGAGTCGCGGTTCAGTTTCTCGACGCCGGCAAGCTGCACGCTGTTCACCAGGTACTGCGGCCCTTCTTCGATGTGCACGGCGACCGCGATTTCTCCCGTCTTGCCCTGGTAATCGTCCACCGTGGCGGCGGTAACCTTCACGTCGCGGAACCCGTTGGATTCGTAAAGATTGCGGATGGTGTCCTGGTCGCGCCGCAGCAATCCGCCGCTGAAACGCCCGTGCGGAAATTGCAGGAAATTGGCGGTCTGCAGAAACAGGCGCGCGCGGATGGTGTCCGCATTGAAGTAGTGGTTGCCGTCGATCGTGATCGATACCAGCTTGTGCCGCCGTCCGGTGGCGATCAGAAAATCCAGGTTCGCCCGGTCGCGGATCACCGCCTGCTCCTTGAACTCGACCTGCGCTTCGAAGTAGCCCTGCGACTGAAGGTAATCGCGGAGGTTATTGGCGCCCTCGACGAGCAGGTCGTGATCCACGGCGTGTTCCTCGTAAATCGGGACGAGCCGCTGCAGGCGAGAGCGCGAGAGCTTGTAGCCCACCGGGTTCACCTGAATTCGCGGTCCGGCTTCGATCCGAAGCACCGGAATCGCCGCGTTGCGCGCGTCGTCATAGCGCACCGTCTCCAGGTTGACCTTGGCCTCCAGCCGGTTCTCCTTCTGATAGAGGTTGCGAATCCCCTCGAGTCCCTGGCCGACGCGCGCCTGCGTCACGGGCTTCCAGGTGTGGATGATCCAGCGGCGGAATTTCGTGGCGGCCACGATCCGCTCCAGGGAAACTTTCAGATCGCCGTTCACGTCCGGCGGGGCGAAGCGCGCGCGCCGTCCGCTATCCACGAGGAAGCGAATGTTGATCTGCTGGTAACGGTCGTCGTAATCGAAGACCGGGCGGATCTGCGGCGCGAATAGCCCGTTACTTGCGAGCAGGCGGTGCTGCGAACTCACCGCCTGGTCCAGGCTCGTGTCGCTGTATGCCGTGCCCAACTCCAGCCGGCTCGCGTTCACGAGTTGTCCCGCGGATGGCGGATCGTTCACGCCGCCCCCGGCGCTGACGTTCCCCACGAACCAGCTATTCTTCGTCCGGAAGGTGACAATCACTCCGTGGTTGTAAGGCTCGGCATCCACCTGAATATCGGTGTAGCGTCCGGTCGCGAAGAGGCGCGCGATGCTCTGCCGCACGACTTCCATGGACAGCGGTTGCCCCCGCTTGAGCGGAAGAATTTGAAAGAGCGCTTCGCTATCCAGGGGCTGCCGCGCCGGGTCGAACCGCACATTGACCACACTAAGCCCTTCGTAGGAATTGGACTGCGCCCGAATTGTGCCGGGACAGGCCGCCGTCAACAGGACCAGACCCGGCAGGAAGGCGTGCAGCGGTCGCACCGAACTCATTTTAACGTAAGCTCTTTGAAGCAACTCTGTTACCATCGGCGGTGATGGACGTTTCCCAACGGGAACGCTACTCGCGCCAGATCCTGTTCCCGCCGGTCGGGGAGCGGGGACAAGAGCGTCTGCTCGCCGCTCACGCGGTGATCGCCGGCTGCGGCGCGCTGGGCAGTTTCCATGCGGCGTCGCTGGCGCGCGCGGGCGCCGGACGGCTCACGATCATCGATCGCGACTACGTCGAACCGAGCAATCTTCACCGGCAGTTCCTGTTCGAGGAAGCCGACGCCGAAGCCGCCCTGCCCAAAGCCGCGGCCGCCGCGCGCCACATCGCCCGCATCAACTCCTCGATCGTGGTCCGCGCCGCCATCGCCGACCTGACTCCGGCCAACGCGGACGAATTGCTCGGCGGCGCATCCATCATTCTGGACGGTACCGACAACTTCGAAACCCGTTACCTGATCAACGACTACGCGGTGAGCCGCGGCATCCCGTGGGTCTACGGCGCCGCCGTTGCCGCCTACGGGCTCACCATGCCGGTGGTCCCCGGCCGCACAGCGTGCCTGCGCTGCGTCTATCCCGAGCCGCCCTCCGGCGCACAGCCCACCTGCGAGACGGCCGGCGTGCTCGGCGCGATCGTATCCACGGTCGCGTCCCTGCAGGTGGCCGACGCGCTGCGCATCCTCGTCGAAGGCGAAGTCCACGCGCGCATCACCACGATCGACGTGTGGGGCGGGATCATCCGGCAGGTGCAAGGTCCGGCGCGCGACCCCGATTGCCCCTGCTGCGGGCGCCGCGAGTTCCCTCATCTGGAAGAGAAGGCCCGCCCCCCGGTGAGCCTCTGCGGACGCAACGCGGTGCAGGTACAAGGCTCGGGCGCGCTCGACCTGGCCGCGCTCGCCGGCCGCCTCGAACGCCTCGCTGCCGTGCGGGTCAACGAGTTCGCCCTGCGCGCGCAGTTGAGCGGCTACGACCTCACCGTCTTCGCCGACGGGCGCGCTATCATCAAGGGAACCGACGACCCTGGGATCGCGCGCAGCCTCTACGCGCGCTACATCGGATAGGAGGGCTCCTTTGTCCACCGCGCTCGTAACCGGAACCAGCACCGGTATTGGACTCGCCACCGCGGTCACGCTGGCGCGCGCCGGCCACACCGTCTACGCCGCCATGCGCAACCCCGCGGCCGGATCGGCGGAGATCGCCGCCATCGCCCGCGCGGAGAGTCTGCCGCTGCGCGTCCTGCAACTGGACGTGGACAGCGGCGATTCCGTGCGCGAGGCTTTCGCGGAAGCCGGCCCGCTGGACGTGCTCGTGAACAACGCCGGGATCGGCGCCCACGGCTCGGTGGAAGAGATGCCGCTCGAGCGATTCCGCGCGGTGATGGAGACCAACTTCTTCGGCGCGCTGCGCTGCATCCAGGCGGTGCTGCCCGGGATGCGCGAGCGGCGCTCCGGCCTGATCGTGAACGTCACCAGCGTCGCCGGGAGGCTGGCCGGCGGCGCGCAGGGAGCCTACTCCGCGTCGAAGTGGGCGCTCGAAGCGCTCAGCGAATCGCTGGCCTGCGAGGTCGCGGCGTTCGGCATCCGGGTGGCCATCGTGGAGCCCGGCGTCATCGCGACTCCGATTTTCACCAAAGGCGGCACTCACGAAGAGTCCCGCTACCCGCACGGGCGCCGGCTGGACGCCTACTTCCGCGCGTCGCTCCAGCATTCCGTATCGCCCTACGTCGTCGGCGAAGCGATCCGCGATATCGCGGCCGGCAACGGCAAACTGCGGCATCCGGTGGGACCGGACGCGGCTCCGCTGATCGCCTCGCGCGCCGCCACCTCCGACGAAGACTGGGTCGCCAGCCAGGCGGTCAGCGACCGGGAGTGGGCCGAGCGCGTGGGCCGCGCCTTCGGTCTCCAACTCGACCTGTAGGGAGCGCCTTGCAAGCGCGGCGGGAGATCAATACCCCAACTGTTTGTTCACCACATTGAGCAGTTCCTCGCCTTTGCGGAACCGCTCGAACTGCGCCAGGAAGAAGCGCATTGCCTGTTCGGTCCAGTCGCTGGTGTGGTCGGCGCAGTGGGGGCTCAGCAGCACGTTGCCGAGCTTGTAGAACGCGTGCCCCTCGGGCAGGGGTTCCTGGTCGAACACATCCAGCGCCGCGCCGCGGATGCGCCCCTCGCGGAGCGCGCGCACCATCGCGCCTTCGTCGATCACCGGACCGCGCCCGACGTTGATCACCACCGCGCCCGGCTTCATCGCCGCGAATTCCGCCTCCCCGATCAGCCCGCGGGTCTGGGGCGTGAGCGGCGCCGCCGCCACCACGTAGTCGCACGCCGCAATCATCTCCGCGCGCCGCTCCGGCGGGTACACCACCGCGGCGAATTCATCCGTCTGCGCGTCGCGGTGCCGCTTCACCGCCAGGACCCGCATCCCCATGGCGCGGGCGCGAGACGCCACGGCGCGTCCGATATCGCCGTAGCCCACGATTCCCACCGTCTGCCGCGAGATCTCCTCCACATCGAACTGTTCCCAGCACGCGGCTTCCTGATTGCGGATCATGCGGCGGAAGTCCTTGGCGAAAAAAAGCATCGCGCCGAGCGCAAACTCCCCGAGCGACGCGCTGAACACGCCGCGCCCGTTGGTCACCGGCACCGGACTCGCGATCAGTTCCGGGAACAGCACGCTGTCGATTCCCGCGCTGCGCGTGTGTACCCATCGCACCCGCCGCGCCATCGGGAAGACTTCGCGAAGCAGTTTGCCGCCCAGCGCCCAGTTGAGGATGGCATCGGCCTCTTCCACCAGATTCGCGAACGCCTCCGCGCTCGTGCCCACCGCGAGGCTGGTGTCCGGAGGCAACTGGTCCAGCAGCGCGAGGTTTCTGTCCGCGAGATCCGAGGTCAATACCAGCAGCGTGAGATTACCCATCAGGAGAAAGCTATCACACGTGAATCGCCCCGCCGCCGTGCTAGTGTGGTGTCCGTGTGGTTTCTTCCGTTTCATCGGCGACCGCTCCCTCACGGTCGCGGCTCGTT
>JBBIQR010000010.1:0-40112 GCA_037442245.1 Candidatus Solibacter sp.
CCTCGAGCGCGACGGGGCGCGGTTCTCGCGGGACCCGCGCGATCACGCTACGCCTCCAGAAAGATCGGCCGGATGTGCCGGTCGAACAGGTTTCCGGTGACGTTGCGCGCGATCGAGGCTTCGCACGCATCCAGCATGTGGAGATACTTGCCGCCCATCTTCGCCGCGACCTTGTAGCCTACGTGCAGGAGTTGCCGCAGGTCCGGATTGAACCCGGGATTCTTCCGGTCGTGGCGTAGCGCGCTCGTGTACTGCTCGCTGGTCCAGCCGTTCACCGCCGCCGGCTCGGGCAGGCGCCCGTAGTCGATGTCGATCACGGAGGCGTAGGGCTCGCACAGCGCCTCGCGGTCCGCGTACGCCTTGGCGTAAACCTGCCTGGCCAGTTCCAACCCCTCGCCGCCGGCTTCGGCCAGCCCGATCAGTTCCTCCAGCCACGTCGTCCCCGCCGTCTTCACGTGGACGCCCGCTCCGGTCCGGCGCAGCGCGCGCCGGATCGGCCCGTAGATGGAAAACTTGTCGCTGCCCGAGTGCACGCTGAGCTTGAGGTTGGCCGGCAACCCGTACGCCCCGACGGCGTGCGCGATCACCGCCAGGTCGTCGTTGAACTCCTTTTCGAACTGCGCCGCGTCGCCCACATAGTCCACGCCCTTGTTGAAGCGTCCGGTAAACTTGGGCGCGATCGTCTGTACCGGGATCTTCTCGTCGCCGATCGCCGCCAGGATCACCAGCAGTTCCGGCGGCGTCTGCGGCGCGTCGGTCTCGTCCATCGAAACCTCGGTTACGAACGCCCGGCTGCCGCGCAGCTCCGCGATGCGCCGGTAGATTGCGCCCGCCTGCTGCACCGCGAACAGGTACTTGCGCGCCGTGGCTGCAACAGCCTCCGCCCCGGACTCCTTGACCAGTTCCGGATGCCGCGCCACGAACGCCGCGACGTCGTCCGCCGCCGCCGCTTGCCCGATCGCGCTCGCCACGTCCAGCGTGTAGAAATCGCTCGCATCGATAAAACGGTCCACGGTGCCCAGGTTGATGTGGTCGGCGTCCACATGATAGGGCCGCGTCCAGCCCAGAGCCTGCACCGCGGCATCCGCGGCGGCGCGAACGCTATCCGGCTCGCTGCCCACGATCAGGTGCTCGCGGTTGGACTTGTTCCAGACCGGAACCACGTCCACGCCGTGCGCGGCGGCCATGCGGCAGGCTTCCAACTGCGCCTTGGCCTGATGGGCGAAGCGGTCGCCCACTCCCAGTGAATACTTTTCCAGTGTCAACATGTTCGGCGAAGCCTTATTCTATCGCACACCGGATATGGCTCTCCGAAAAGCCACCGTTTAGCTGTGCTAAAGAATCCGCGCCCTCGATATGTCTTGACGCGTGCTATGCCGGGTCCTACCATCGGGGTGATGCATACCCTCTCCCGCCGCCATCTTCTCTACACCGTGGGCGGAGCCGCTCTGCTGCGCGGCCGCCTCCACGCCGCCGGCGACCCCTGGTCGCGCCTGCCCGAGATCCTCGCGCGCATTCAGCCGCCCAAGTTCCCCGAACGCGCCTTCGACATCACCCGCTACGGCGCCACAGAGGGCGGGCACATCGACAACACCGAAGCCTTCCGCAAGGCCATCGACGCCGCGGCCGCGGCCGGCGGCGGCAGCGTCACGGTCCCGCAAGGCGTCTTCCTCACCGGCGCCATCCACCTCAAGAGCAACATCCACCTGGTCGTCCCCAAGGGCGCGACCGTCAAATTCAACCCCGACACCAGGCTCTATCCCATCGTCCTCACCCGCTTCGAGGGCCTCGAGTGCATGAACTGGTCCCCGTTCATCTACGCGCTCGACGCCTCCAACATCGCCATCACCGGCGGCGGCACGCTCGATGGACAGGCCGGCTGCGACCACTGGTGGCCGTGGAGCGGCAAGGCCGGCTGCGGCACGTCCCCCGGCAATCAGCGCAAGGCCCGCGCCGCGCTCGGCGAGATGGCGGAGAAGGGCGTCCCGGTGGAACAGCGCGTGTTCGGCGAGGGCGGCTACCTGCGCCCCATGTTCATCCAGCCCTACCGCTGCTCGAACATCCTCATCGCGGACGTCACCATCACCAACTCCCCCATGTACGAAATGCACCCGGTGCTGTGCCGCAACTTCACCGCGCGCAACGTCACCGTCTCCAGCCACGGACCCAATAACGACGGCTGCGACCCGGAGTCCAGCGTCGATGTCCTCCTCGACGGCTGCACCTTCGACACCGGCGACGACTGCATCGCCATCAAGAGCGGACGCAACGCCGACGGGCGCCGCCTCAACCGTCCCAGCGAAAACATCGTCGTGCGCAACTGCAATATGAAGGACGGCCACGGCGGCGTCACCATGGGCAGCGAGTGCTCCGGCCACATCCGCAACGTCTTCGCCTACGATTGCCGCATGGACAGCCCCAACCTCGACCGCGTCCTGCGTTTCAAGGACAACGCCATGCGCGGCGGCATCATCGAGCACGTCTACATGCGCAACGTGAAGGTCGGCCAGGTCGCGCACGCAGCGCTTGACGTCGACTTCTACTATGAAGAGGCCGCCAAGGGAGGCTTCACCCCGATCGTGCGCGACGTCGAGATGGAAAATGTGGCCGTCGGGAAGTGCCAGAACGCGTGGTCGCTGCGCGGCTTCAGCAACGCCCCCATCCGCGACATCCGCCTCAAGAATTGTTCCTTCGCCAACGCGGAGCGCCCGAGCGTCGCCGAGCACGTCGAAGGACTGGCCCTCGAAAACGTTACCGTCAACGGCAAGAAGGTAGAGTAGGTCCTGGAGCCTACAATTCCCCGATCACCGCGGCGGCGTGACCTTTGGCTTTGACTTTGGCGTAGATCTTCTCGATCTTCCCGTCCGCGCCGATGACGAAGGTGCTGCGCTCGATGCCCATCACCTTGCGGCCGTACATATTCTTCTCTTTCCAGACGCCGTAGGCCTGGGCCGCGGCTCTTTCCTCGTCGGCGAGCAGGGTGAAGGGCAGGCTGTACTTCTGCTTGAACTTCGCCTGCGCCGCGGGCTTGTCCGGCGAGATGCCGAGCACGACCGCGCCTTTTTCGTGGAGCGCCGCCATGGAATCGCGGAACTCGCAGGCTTCGGTGGTGCATCCGGGCGTATCGGCCTTGGGATAGAAATACAGCACCACGCGTTTGCCCCTGAGGCCGCTGAGCCGCAGCGGTTCGCCGGCATCGGTACGGACCTCGATATCGGGTGCGGGATCGCCAACCTGCAACATATTCATCCGAGCCTCTGCTTGAGGAGTTCGCCGGCCACCGTAACGTTGGCCTGGCCGCGAGTGGCTTTCATCACCTGGCCCACCAGGAAGTTGAGCACCGTCGTCTTGCCGCCGCGGTACTGCTCCACCTGCTTGGGATTTGCGGCGATCACTTCATCCACGATCTTCTCCAATGCGCCGGTATCGGAAATCTGCTTCAAGCCCTCGCGCTCGACGATGGCCGCGGGTTCCTCGCCGGTGGAAAACATTTTCGGGAAGATCTCCTTGGCGAGTTTGCCGGAGAGTTCGCCGGAAGCGATCATCTTCACGAGCCGGCCGAGATGCCCGGCCGGCAGCGGCGAATCGGCGATGTCCTTATTCTCGGCCTTGAGCGCGCCCATCAGGTCGCCCATCACCCAGTTGGCGGCCATTTTGGGCTGGCCCGACTCGCCGGCCACGGTCTCGAAATACTCGCTGACGGCGCGCGTGGCGGTGAGCACATCGGCATCGTATTCGCTCAGCCCCATCTCGCCGAGGAATCGCGCGCGCTTGGCCGCGGGCAGTTCGGGCATCGACGCGCCCACACGCGCGAGCCATTCGCCGCCGATTTCGAGCGGCACCAGATCGGGCTCGGGGAAGTAGCGGTAGTCGTGGGCATCTTCCTTGCTGCGCATGCTGAAAGTCTCGCCGAGGTCGGGGTTGTACAGGCGGGTCTCCTGCACCACCTTGCCGCCGCTTTCGATGAGCGCAACCTGGCGGGCGATCTCGAAATCGAGCGCTTCCTTGAGAAACCGGAACGAGTTGAGGTTCTTGACCTCGGCCTTGGTGCCGAACTTTTCCGCGCCGCGGGGCCGCACGCTGACGTTGGCGTCGCAGCGGAGATGGCCCTTCTCCATGTCACAGGTGGAAACCTCGATGAACTGCAGCACCTGCTTGACCTCGGAGAGGTACGCGTAAGCTTCGCCGCTGGTGCGCATATCGGGCTCGCTGACGATTTCGATGAGCGGGGTGCCGCTGCGGTTGAGGTCCACGTAGGAGTAGCGGTCGGAGTCGCGGAAACCATCGTGGACGCTCTTTCCGGCGTCGTCCTCCATGTGGATGCGGGTGATGCCGATGCGCTTGGGCACATCGCCGGTCACTATGTCGACCCAGCCGTGTTCGCTGTAGGGCTGGTCGTATTGCGAGATCTGGTAGCCCTTGGGAAGGTCCGGGTAGAAGTAATTCTTGCGCGCGAAGCGGGAGTGCGGGCGGATCTCGCAGTGGAGCGCAATCGCCGCTTTGATCGCGAGTTCGACCGCGGCGCGATTGAGCACCGGGAGCGCGCCGGGCATCCCGAGGCAGACCGGGCAGACATTGGTATTGGGCGCGGCGCCGAATCCGGTGGGGCAGGAGCAGAAAATCTTGGTGGCGGTGGCGAGTTGGACGTGAACCTCGAGCCCGATCACCGGTTCGTAACGCGCGATCATCTCCGGCGTGGCCAGATCAAGTGCGGAGGAGGACATGGGTGTCCTTCCATTATAGAGGCGCTATCTGCCGGGGAAGCGCTTCTGGAGGCTGCCGAGGAACGCCTGCAGCGCGCGCCGGTCGGAGTCGCGCCACTGGATCACGACGAAGAAGCGATCCTTGAAGAAGAAGACGGTGTCGGCGCGCGAGGTCCAGCGCTGCGCGGCGTCAAGCGCGGCGCCGGGGGTGGGGAGGACGTAGAGGCGTGCGTCGAGTTTGCCGGGTCCTTCGTAGGCAGCGGCACGGATGGCTTCAATGGTGCGGGCGGCGATGGCGTCGGGCGGCCGCGCCGGCGGCAGGTCGCGCAGAGCCGTGCGATGCCACGAGCCGACCGTTTCCGGAAAAGCGTCCGGCACCGGCGTGGGACGTTCGCAGGCGCAGAGAGCGGCCAGCACGAGCGCGGGCGCGATTCGGAGCCGTGTCATCAGTCACGATGCTACCATCGCACTTATGGCCAAATTCAAGCCGGTGCGGCCGAAGGCCAAGCGAGGCCCGGCGCCGCAGGGGGCGGTCGGGTGCGTGATCCTGATTCTGCTCGCCATGGCCGGGATCATGGTGTTCATGTACTTTGTGATGCGAAATGCGAACGGATAATCGTGGGGCGGGCCAGATGCGCCCGGTGGAGATACTGCCCGACTGGCTGGCGACCGCCGAGGGCTCGGCATTGATCAAGGTCGGGCACACGCAGGTGCTCTGCGCGGCGACCGTGGAAGATACGGTTCCGCCGTTTCTGCGCAACGCCGGAAAGGGCTGGGTGACCGCGGAATACTCGATGCTGCCGCGCGCGACCGCGAAGCGCACGCCGCGCGAGGTCAACAAGGGGCGGCAATCGGGGCGGACCCACGAGATCCAGCGGCTGATCGGGCGCTCCATGCGCGCGGTGGTGGACACGGCTGCGTTGGGCGAGCGGACGATCGTGATCGATTGCGACGTATTGCAGGCCGATGGCGGAACGCGCACGGCGTCCATCACAGGCGCGTTTGTGGCGCTGGCGTTGGCGGTCAGGAAACTGATGCAATACGGGGCGCTGAAAACCAACCCGCTGCGCGACTACGTGGCCGCAACCAGCGTGGGAATCGTGGGCGGCACCCCGATGCTGGACCTCTGCTACGAGGAAGATTCGCAGGCGGACGTGGACATGAACGTGGTGATGACCGGCCGCGGGAAGTTCGTCGAGGTGCAGGCCACCGCCGAACACAAGGCGTTCGACGATGCGCAGATGGCGGAGTTGATCGGCCTGGCGCGCGCGGGAATCGGGCAACTGGCGGAATTGCAGAAGCAGGTGGCGCGGATTTGACCCGGCTCTACTGCGCCACGGGCAATCCGGGTAAACTGCGCGAGTTCCGCATGGCCGCGGAGAAGGCTCCGGTCGAGATCGAACTGCTGCCCGATTACCGGCGGCTGCCGGAGTGTGTGGAGGACGGCGCCACGTTCGAAGAAAACGCAGTGAAAAAGGCGCTGCACTATGGTCCGCACGCGCCGGGACTGCTGTTCGCCGACGACTCCGGTCTGGAAGTGGATGCGCTCGGCGGGGCGCCGGGGGTGTATTCGGCGCGGTATTCGGGCGTGGGCGCAACCGACCAATCGAACAACCGCCTGCTGCTGGAGCGTATGCACGGCGTCCTCGACCGCACGGCGCGCTTCGTCTGCAAGATCGCACTGGTGGAGGGTGGGCAACCGATCGGCGTTTACCACGGCGCGGTGGACGGGGTGCTGCTCGAAGAGGAACGCGGCGCCGGCGGCTTCGGCTACGATCCGCTGTTCTTTTGTCCGGCGTTCGGCTGCACCTTCGGCGAGGCGACCGCGGAGCAGAAGTTCTCGCTCAGTCACCGTGGACAGGCGTTGCGTGCGATGCTGGCGGCGCTGGAGCGCGCGGGCCGGCTGTAGGCTCCGCTACTCGGCCGCCTTACGCCGGTCGTCGGCATCGTCTTCCATCTTCTTCTTCAGCGGCAGTAGCACCCGCAGGGCGAAGAGGTTGAGCGCGGCCAACGTGGTGGCCAGAAGGTAGCGGTTCTGCGCCACGGCGGCGCCGACCACCCCGGTACACCAGATGCTGGCCGCGGTGGCGGTCCCGTGAACGTGACTTTCGGACTTGAGGATGGCGCCGCCGCCAATAAAACCGATGCCGGCGACCACGCCCTGCACAATGCGCGATTCGGCCTCTTTCGTCATGCTCACGCCGGGCGAGCCGAGAAGCACGTACCCGCAGGCGGCCATGGCAACCACCGGAAAAGTGCGGACGCCCACGCTGTGAGCCTCCTTCTCGCGGTACCAGCCGACCGGCAGGGCCAGGAAATAGGCGAGCATCAGCTTGATGACATCCTCCCACCCCTGAAGCCAATTGAACGAGAAGTGCATAGATTGGTTTATAGCACTGAAGGGAGCCCCGGTGTGCGGGAATACCCCGAATACCGGGGTACCAGGGTTTTTCCGGGCCGGACCCCGGATTTTGGGCTTCCCCTCCCAAAACATTTCCGATACCCTATGTTTGATATGCAAGGCACGCGCGACGACTCCATCTGGAAGAATCTCGCCCTGGCGTTTGGCGACGGCCTCGCCTTCGGCGTGGGTGTCAATCTAACCCGGAACGCGGCGGAGCGGATGAGCGCCAGCCGCACGGACGTACGGACGCTGGCGGAGCGGTTGAGCGAAATCGAGCAGCGGATCGAGAAGGCGCGGCAGAACCACGCCCTGCCGGGGCAGTTCAATCAGAAGGTGATCGAAGCCGTGGTCGCGGTGGTGGATGCGCGGCTGAAGGAACAGGCGGAGCGCTTCGAGCAGCGCCTGGGCGAAGAGATGACGGCTCTGCGCGCGGAGTTCAGCGAGCAGATCGCGGCCTCGCGCAAGCACGCCGAGGACGAAAACCGCGTCCTGCGCGGACAGATGGGGGCGCTGCACCGGCAATTCGCCGAGTCGCTGGGGCGCATGGTGGACGAGCAGATTGCGGCCACGATCGAGGTGCGGATGGCGCCGGTGGAGACGCGCCTGCGCGAGGAAGTCCGGCAGGAATCGGAGCGGGCGGCGGAAGTGGCTGCGGCCGGCGCGGAAGAGCGGGTCGCGGAAAAGGTGGAGCCGCTCGAAAGCAAGGTGGGAGATCTGGACCGGCGGCTGACGGAGAACGATCAGAACACGCTCGAACTGGTGCTGGCCTTGGGACAACTCTGCCTGCAAACGGCGGAACGGCTGTCGGCGCCGGCGGTGGAAATGGCGGCGGCGAGGCCTCCTGCCGCGCCGCTTGCGGTCGAGCGCGAGGCCGGGCTGGATGCCGAACCGTGCGAACTGGAGTTGGAGAGCGGCGGGGCGCCGCTGAATGCGGGTCCGGTGACGCAGGCGGAGGCGACGCCGGTGGAAACAGCGCTTCCCGAGCCGCAGCCTCCCGCGTCCGAAACGTCTTCGGCCGAGACGAAGAAACCGTTGTGGCGGATGCCGTTAGTGTCGTCGTTCTTCATGGCGACGACCGGGCTCCTGCTGCTGCACTACCTATAGCGGCGAGGAACTGCCGCGCGACCACGGGCGCGTCGAAGCGCTCGACCCAGGCGCGGCCCTGCGCGCTGTCGCCTGGCTGACGGTACTCCTCGAGGAGAGCGGCGGCGAGCGCTCCGGCGTCGCCGGACTCCACCAGCCGGCCATAGGGCGCAACCTCGGGAATGGCCGCGGCGCGCGAGGCCACAACCGGCTTTCCGGCGGCCATGGCCTCCAGCAGTACGATGCCGAAGCCCTCCTGCACGCTCGGCATGCAGAACGCGTGGCAGCGGTTGTACTCGGCGGCGAGTTCGGCGCGGGTGACGTCGCCGAGCCACGTGACCGTGGAGCCGAGCCCGAGATCGCGCGCCAGGCGGCGCCAGGGTTCGTTGCAGGGACCGTTGCCTACGATGCGCACTTCGCAGCCGGGGATGGAGGTGCGCAACAGCGCGGCCGCGCGCAGCAGAACGTCGATGCACTTGCGCCGGTAGAAGCGTCCCACGCTCAGGACGGTGAAGCGCGAGGACTGCGCGGGATGCGCGGCGAGATACGCGCACCAGCGGGGCAGGTCGATGAGTTCGGGCACGATCGCCGGGGCGTCGCGCAGGCCGTAAAACTCCTGCGCGCGATCGGCCGAGTAGCGGCTGGTGACGACGACGCGCGCGGCGCGGTTCACGTGGAGGCGCTCGCAATGCGCCTGCACGCTCATGGTGGCGCGGGTGAGGCCGCGCTCGAAGCGGACCTCGTCGGCGATCACGCCCTTGAGCGACGCGACGTGTCCGGGTCCGGCGATGCGGTAGCCGTCCATATCGAAGCCGATGGTCACATCGTGCGCGCAGGAGCGGCGCAGCGCGCGGTTGAACCAGAGGCGCTCCAGCGTGTAGACGGGGAAGCGGCGGCCCGGCAGTTCGTAATCCACCGTGTGGCCGAGGTCCCGGAGCGCGCCGGCGAGCACGCTGATGCCGGCGAAGGTGCCGCTGCCGCGCACGATATCGAGCGGGGTCGAGGTGAGGAAACGAAGGCGCACGCGCAATCCGAAACCTCATGATACCCGGCGCGGCGCGGAGGCTACACTGAGAGGGTGAAGCGGAAAGCGGTCTGCCTCTTGAGCGGGGGTCTGGATTCGGCGGTGTGCCTGGCGCTGGCGCGCAAGGAAGGCTACGAGTGCTACGCGCTCTCCTTCGATTACGGGCAGCGGCACCGCGTCGAATTGCGGGCCGCGGCGCGCGTGGCCGAAGCGCTGGGTGCGGCGCGGCACATCGTGGCCCAAATCGGACTGGACGCCTTCGGCGGCAGCGCGCTCACGGCGGCCATCGACGTGCCAAAAGGGCGTAGCGCGGAGGAGATGGGCGGCGGTATCCCGGTGACGTACGTCCCGGCGCGAAATACGATTTTTCTTTCGTTCGCGCTGGCGTGGGCGGAAGTGCTGGGTACGGGCGACATCTTCATCGGGGTGAACGCGCTGGATTATTCGGGCTATCCGGATTGCCGGGGGGAGTTCATCGAAGCCTATCAGCGCATGGCCAACCTGGCGACGAAGGCGGGGGTCGAAGGGACCGCGCAGGTGCGGATCCACACGCCCCTGCTGCGGCTTTCCAAGGCGCAGATCGTCCGGCTCGGGCATGAGTTGGGACTGCCGTTCGGACTGACCCACAGTTGCTACGATCCGGGCCCGGACGGCGCGGCGTGCGGCGCGTGCGATGCGTGCCTGCTGCGGCGGAAGGGATTCGAAGAGGCGGGCATTGAAGATCGCTGAGCTGTTCTATTCGGTACAGGGTGAAGGCTCGCTGGTGGGCGTGCCGAGCGTGTTCGTACGCACCAGCGGGTGCAACCTGCGCTGCGTGTGGTGCGACACACCGTACACCTCCTGGCGGCCGGAGGGCGCCGAATGGACGCTGGACGATATCGTGGCGGAGGTGCGGTCGCACGAAGCGCGGCACGTGGTGGTGACTGGCGGCGAGCCGATGATCGCGCCCGAAATCCTGCCGTTGACCGAACGGCTGCGCGGCGCCGGCCTGCACATCACGATCGAGACCGCCGGTACGGTGTTTCAGCCGGTGGCGTGCGACCTGATGAGCATCAGCCCGAAGCTTTCCAACTCGACGCCGCCGGATCCGGCGTGGGCCGCGCGGCACGACCGGCTGCGCATTCAACCGGATGTGCTGGCGGAGTTGATGGCGCGCTACCCGTATCAACTGAAGTTCGTGATCGCCGCGCCGGACGATGTGGAGGAGGTCCGGATGCTGATGGAAGCGCTCAAGGCGGATCGCGAGCGCATCGTGCTCATGCCGGAGGGGACCGATCGGGCGCGACTGGGCGAACGCGGGCGCTGGATCGCGGAAATCTGCAAGCAGGAGGGATTCCGCTTCAGCCCGCGGCTGCACATCGATTTGTGGGGCGACACGAGGGGGGTCTAGCGTGACAACGGGGTTGATGGCGGACGCCAAGTTCCGTGAGCATTTGTTGGGGCGGCGCCATCCGGAGTGTCCGGAGCGCTACGACGCGGTGATGGGCGCCCTGGAAGGGGCGGGGTTGATGAGCGGGTTGCGGCGGATCCCGGCGCGCGACGCGACCTCGGACGAACTGCTGCTGTGCCATACCGCGGGATACCTGGCGACGGCGGAGCGCGACGCGGTCTCCGGGCGGCCCTACCTGAGTACCGGCGATACCGACGTCACGCCGAATTCCTGGGAAGTGGCGGTCTGCGCGGCGGGCGGCGTCATGAACGCGGTGGATGCGGTGTGCCGCGGGGAGGCGGACAACGCCTTTTGCGCGGTGCGTCCGCCGGGGCATCATGCCACGGCGAACCGGGGAATGGGGTTTTGCCTGCTCAATAACGTCGCGCTGGCGGCGCGGTACGCTCAGAGCCGGCACGGAGTGGGGCGCGTGCTGATCGTCGATTGGGATGTGCACCACGGTAACGGGACGCAGGAGATTTTCTACGAGGATGGCAGCGTGTTTTTCTTCAGCACGCACCAGTGGCCGTTGTATCCGGGAACCGGGCGGGCGAATGAGATAGGGGAGGGCGAGGGCCACGGCGCCACCCGGAACTGCCCGTTTCCGGCGGGTTCGGGGCGGACCGAGATCCTGGGCGCCATCGAGAGCGCGCTGATTCCGGCGGCGGAGGCGTTCCGCCCGGAACTGGTCCTGATCTCCGCGGGCTTCGATTCGCGGGACGGCGATTTGCTCGGGCGCTTCACCCTGACGGACCGGGATTTCGCCGATCTGACGGACGCCGTGATGGGCATCGCGGACCGGTGGTCCGGCGGGCGCGTCGTTTCGATGCTGGAGGGCGGCTACAGCCTGGAGGGGCTGGGATCCGCCGCGGCGGCCCATGTAGGCGCGCTTTGCCGACGTCGGCTCACGAATACACCGGCTCCGGCAGCCGGATGATCTTCTTCTGAATGGCGTATTGCACAAGCTGGGCCTTGTTGTGGATGTCGAGCTTGCGCATGAGGTTGAATTTGTGGGCTTCGACGGTTTTTACGCTGAGATCGAAGCCGGTGGCGATCTCCTTGACGCTCTTGCCCTCGGCGAGCATTTTGAGAATCTCGCGTTCGCGCTTGGTCAGGGTGCCGAAGCGCGGCTGGCGCGCCGGACCGCGGCCCTGCGTACGGAAATCGTCCACCAGGCGGCTCAACAGACGGGGACTCAGGTAGGTGCCGCCGCGGTGGACTTCCCGCACCGCAGTGATCAACTGTTCGGCGGGACTCTCCTTCAGGATGTAGCCGCTGGCCCCCATTTCCACACACTCGGCCAGATAATCCTCGTCGTCGTACATGGAGAGGAAGATGACGCGGGTCTCGGGGCGGTCCTTGCGGATCAGGCGCGTGGCTTCGAAACTGCTCATCCCGAGCATCCCGATGTCCATCAGCACCACGTCTGGGTGTACCTGGGCCGCGAGCGTAACCGCGTCGCCGGCATTGGGAGCTTCACCAACCACCTCCAGGTCCGGCTCGGCGGCCAGCAGGGTGCGGATTCCCTGGCGAAATAGCGTGTGATCGTCGGTTAAGAGAATGCGGATCTTCGACATTAGTATCCTCAGTGGCGGCCGCGCGGGGCAGTTGCAAAGTCACTGTGGCGCCCTTGCCCGGCACGCTCCGCACCACCAGGGTTCCCCCCAGTAGCGCGGCCCGGTCTCGCATACCCGCCAGGCCGAACGAAAGCGGCTTGCCCAGAGCGGACTCCGGATCGAAACCCGCACCGTTGTCGCTTACGCTCAACCTGAAAGACATATCGGCGGAACTAAGGCGGATGTTTACACGGGTTGCGCGGGAATGTTTGGCAATATTCTGTAAAGCCTCCTGGACGACTCGGTAGACCACCTCCCGGGCGCCGGCTGAAAGATCAGCGGCGCGGGGCGCGATCGCCAGCCTCACCTTGGCCGGGTGCCTCTTTTGGAACCGCGCGGCGAGTTGGCGCAGCGCCGGAACCAGCCCGAGGCGCTCGATCACCGCCGGGCTGAGCGCGGCGATGGTGCGGCGCAGATCCAGAATGGCCTGTTCGGCAATCCTGCGCGACCGCGCCAGCCGCGCGCGCCACGGCGGCGAGGCGTCGCGCTCCATCATCTCCAGTTGCAGGCGCAGGACGAGCAGCGATTGGGCGGTATCGTCGTGGAGTTCGCGCCCGAGCCGGCGCCGCTCCTCCTCCTCGGCGCGCCCGGCTTCGGCGTGCAGGCGGACGATTTCGGTGTTCATGCGCGCCCGTTCGATGGCGGCCGCGCAACGCGCCGCGACTGCCTCCATCATGGTCCGCTCGCGCGGCAGCCAGGGATAGGGCTTGTCGAAGGCCAGTTGGATCAGCGCCAGGTTCCCCACCGGAAACGACCAGTAGGACGCATAGCCGGGCCAATCTTCCAGCGGCTGGACGCCGTAATACTCGCCGGCGAGCCTGCCTTTGGGAGGCCGCTCGAGCAGGAGCAGGCGCCCGCCGCGGGCCGAGAACGCCGCTGCGAGAACCCGCACCACGCGGGAAAGCATCCCGTCGAGGCTGGCGGCTTCGGCTTCGGCGTGAGCCAACCCGTAGAACACGCGGGCTTCGCCTTCACGCACCCGATACCACGCATCCTGCAGCACGTAGGCGGTGACCAGATGCAGTTGTTCGCGCGCCGGCGCGTGGCCGCCCTGCAGGAACTCGCCGGCGATGCGGTTGAACTCGTCCAGCACTTCGCGGGCCTCTTCGATGGCCACGTTGAGGCGGGCCAAACGGCGGCCATAATACCCGACGGATTCGAGGAACACCGGCAGAGTGCGGGCGCGGGCAGCGGCCACCGGGGTAATCGCGAGGATCGCGTGCGTATGCAGGGCGTCGTACCGCCGGGCGCGCAGTGCGGCGCGGAAGCGGCGCTCGATCCGCTCCGCGGCGGGAAGCAGGTCGCGCGCCAGCAAGCGGATATGCCTACGCGCGGCGGCGGTGAGCAGCGTGCAGGCGTTCATGGGCGGGCGCCCCGGTGGCCCGGATCGCCCGCGTCACCTGGGCTTACGGAGGAGTTCGGCCGTTTCGGGGAAGCCGTTCTTTTCGGCAGTCTCGGCGGGAGTGACACCGGCCTTGTTGGGCGCCTTCGGGTTGGCGCCGCGGGCCAGCAGCAACTCGACCATCGCGTTGCGGCCCCACGCGGCGGCCTGGTAGAGAGGAGTCGCCCCGGTCTCGGCGTCGCGGGCCTCGACGTTCGCGCCGCGATCCAGCAGGAGCGCGGCCACCTCGCGCTGGCCGGCGACCGCGGCGTTATGCAGCGGCGTCGCGCCATCGCTATCGCGGGCATCCACCGCCGCTCCATGATCGAGCAGGAGGCGGGCCACGGCGAGGTGGCCTTTGAGCGCCGCCTGATGCAGGGCGGTGGCTCCGGTTTTGTCGCGTGCGTCAACTGGAACACCCTTGGCAAGTAACAGATCGGCGATATCGGCCTGGCCCTTTATAGCGGCATCGATGAGAAGTTGTCCGGCCTGCGCCACCGCCGGGCTGCCGGGCTGTAGCAGCAGGTCCACGACCTCGGCATAGCGCCCGCGCGCGGCCTCTTCGAGAGGGCTCGCGCCGGAGCGGTCGCGGCGCGCGGGATCGGCGCCGTGCGCGAGCAGCAGCGCGACCACCTCCTTGTGTCCGCGGCGGGCCGCCTCGTTGAGCGGCGTCGAGCCGGTGAGGGGATTCTCCTCGCCGGCGCGCGCGCCATGGTCGAGCAGCAGTCCGGCGATCGCGGCATACCCACGGCCGGCGGCCTCGTCGAGGGGCGCTGCGCCGGAGTGGTCGCGCCGGTTCACTTCGCCGCCGCGCTCGACCAGTAATCCCGCAAGTTGCAGGTAACCGCGGGATACCGCCACCTGCAGCGGCGTCTCGCCGGCGTTGTCGGCGGCGAGAAGATCGGCGCCGTGGGCGAGCAGCATCTCCACCATCGGGATATCGTTCTTAATGCAGGCGTAGGCCAGCGGCTGCGATCCGCCCTCGGCGTGCCGCGCGTTGACATTGGCGCCGTGCGCGATCAGGTAGAGCACGATCTCGCCGTTGCCGTTCCAGACCGCGTCGTGCAGCGGAGTGGCGCCCATGGGATCGCGTGCGTTCACCTGCGCGCCCTGGGCGAGCGCGGCCTTGACCTGGTCCAGGTTGCCGGACTGGATGGCGTCGCGCAGGTCGGCGGCGCACAGCGGGACGGCCAGCGCGACTACCAGGACCCAGCTACCCGACGTATTGCACCTCCTCCTCGACTTCGATGCCGAAGCGGGCGCGGACGCGCTCTTTGAGGCCCGCGATAAGGGCCCGCAAGTCGCGCGCGGTGCCGCCGCCATCGTTATAGATCAGGTTGGCGTGGTAGGCGGCTACCTGGATATCGCCAAGCCGCATGCCCTTGGCCCCCACCTGCTCGAGGAACCACGCGGCCGGCACCTTGCCCTCGCGCACCACCTCCTGCGGCACCTGGGCGGCCACCTCCGCGGGAAGATCGCGCAGCAGAAAGTTCTTGAAGATGCTCCCGGCGCACCGCATCGTGGGCGGGAACTTTTCGTTGCGCACCCGCAGAATATCGGCGGAGGTCTTTTCGAGCACCGCGGCATCGGCGGGCGCCAGCGCCAGATCCACCGAAAAGATGACCCAGTCCTTGCGGCGCTTGAAGACACTCTCGCGGTAGCGGAACTCGCATTCGGAACGGTCGAAGGTGCGGACGCCCGCGCCGTCCAAGAACCGCACAGCGGCGACGCGCTCGCCGATCGAGTGCCCGTACGCGCCGGCGTTGCCGTAGACCGCGGCTCCGGTCCAGCCGGGGATGCCGGCCAGGGTCTCGAGGCCGGCCAATCCGCGATGGTTGGCGAAATCGACCAGGTCCTGAAGGACGGCGCCGGAATCGGCCGTCACCGTCGATCCGTCGGCGCGAATCCCGGCCGCATGGAAGCGGAGCACCAGCCCGCGGTAGCCCTCGTCGGAGACGATCAGGTTGGTGCCGCCGCCGATAACGGTGACCGGAATCCCGGCGTCGCGCGCCGTACCGATCGCGGCGGCGAACCCCTCGGGGGAATCGGTCCCGGCGAACAGATCGGCCGGACCGCCGATACCGAACCGGGTGTAGCGCGACAGCGGCGTGTCCCGGGAGACGGTAACATGGGGAATTCCGGCAAGGCGCAGGTGCGCCTCTTCGGTGATCGGCATCATTTTCAATTATAGGAGGCGCGCGTGAAACGCGGATTTGCCGGGTTCCCGGCGGAAGGCATCGAATTTTTCGCCCGGCTGATGCGCAACAACCGCCGGGAGTGGTTTCAGCCGCGCAAGGAGATCTTCGAGACCCAGCTCAAGCAGCCCATGCGCGAGCTGGTGGCGGCACTCAACGGGGAGTTGAAGAAGTTCGCGCCCGAATACGCCACCGATCCGGACCAGGCCATCTATCGCATCTACCGCGATACGCGGTTCAGCCAGGATAAGACGCCGTACAAGGATCACATCGCGGCCAGTTTCTTCCGCCGCGGCGGCAACGGCCACGGTACCGGGGGCTTCTACTGCGCCGTGTCCCACAAAGAGGTGGCGGTGGGAGGAGGCGTGTATATGCCGGACCCGGAACTGCTGATGGCCATCCGCCAAAAAATCGCCGGGCGGCACGAGGAACTGCGTCGCATCCTGCGCGCGAAGGCGGTGCGCAGCCTGCTGGGCGAGATGCAGGGCGAGCAGTTGACGCGCGTTCCCAAGGGCTTCGCGGCGGACCACCCGGCGGCCGATCTGCTGCGCTTCAAGCGCTTCATCCTCTACGTGGAACTGCCCGCGAAGCTGGCCACCTCGAAGGAGTTGTCCGGCGAGATCGCCGCGCGCTTCCGGGCGATCGCGCCGTTCGTACGGTTCCTGGCCGAGGCGCGGCCGGTGAAACCGAAATCGCAGACCCGGGCGTTCCTCCCCGAGCCGTGACCTCTCAGCGCAGCGCCACCGGCGCTCCGCCCTGCTGTTTGCTGCGCAAACCGGCGTCCATGAAGGCCATGATCTCGAGCGTCTCTTCGTTATCCACGGGCGGCTTCCCGGTCTGGAAGAAGCGGACAATCTCGAGCAGCAGCGGGCGGTACTCGCTGGCCGCGCCCTTCTTCGGATGCAGGTCCGTCACCTCGTGCCCGCGGAACACCACCGCCCCGTAATCGGCGTTGGGACGCGCCGCGTACACGGTACCGATGCGCCCGTCCTTCCACCGCCCTACGATCACGTCCCCGTTCTCCGTGGAGGTGCGCGATACGCTGACGCAGCCGCGCCCGAGGATGGTGTACAGCACCTCGATCGGATGAATCACGTACCAGGAGAGGTCGAGGGGAAACTGGGGCACGATGGAGCCGGGACCCCACACCGCGGCGCCGGTCGCATCGGGGAACTTCGCCTGAGCGCCGATGGCCCCGTAGCGCAGGCTCGACGCGCTGAACCACGGCACTCCCGCCGCCTTGGCCAGGCGCGCGATTTCGCGGGCGTCCTCCAGGGTCGCGGCCAGGGGCTTATCGATGAATACCGGCTTCTTCGCCGCCAGGATCGCCCGCGCCTGCTCCAGGTGGACGCGCCCGTCCACGCTCTCCAGCATGACCGCGTCCACCTTGCCCAGCATCGCGTCGAGGCTGGGCGCGAGCTCCACACCGTACTGCGCGCGCAGTTCCTCGGCGAACTGGTCCACGCGCGTCGCGCTGGCTTCGAAATCCGGGCTGCCGCCTTTCCATGCGGCCACCACCTTGGCGCCGAGCGATTCGTCGTGCAGCATTTTGGTGAACGCGGGGACGTGCGACGTATCCGTGCCCACGATCCCGATGCGCAGATCGGCGGCCGGCAAGGCGCAGGCAAGCGCCAGAAACAGGGCTGGTTTCACCCCCGCATTGTACACTGGGAATCGCGGCATGGACCTCGCCACCCGGCTCACCGACATCAAAGGAATCGGACCCGCCCGCGCGGCGATGCTCAAGTACCAGGGGCTGGAGACGGTAGAGGATCTGCTCGGCTACGTCCCCTTCCGCTACGAGGACCGCAGCAACGTCAAGACCATCGCGCAGCTTGCGCCGGGCGAGATGGCGACGGTCATCGCCAGTGTGCGCTCCACCAAGATGAGCGGCTTCCGGCGGCGCAACCTGGGGCTGTTCGAAGCCCGCTTCACGGATGCCTCGCGCGCCATTCTGGCGGGCAAGTGGTTCCACGGAGGGTACCTCGCCAACGTGCTCGCCGAAGGCATGAAGGTCGCCCTGTTCGGCAAGGTCGAGTTCGACAGCTACGCCGGCGAGCTCAGCATGCTGCACCCCGAGTTCGAGATCCTCTCCGGCGACGATGAAGACGGCGACGCCGCGCTCCACGTGGGACGCGTCGTTCCCATCTACGAGGGCACCGGCAAGCTCACCACCCGCGCCATCCGCGCCTTCCTGCACCGCCTCCTCGGCGCGCTCGACCCCGCTCTGCTCGACGACGCGCTGCCAAAGTTTCTGCGCGACCGCCTCAAGCTGCCGGATCTCCGCACCGCGATTCGCGACGTGCACTTCCCGCCCGCGGACAGCGACCTGCGCCTGCTCAACGCGTTCCGCTCCCCGGCGCACTTCCGGCTCATCTTCGAGGAGTTCTTCTGGCTGGAGTGCGGGGTCGCGCTCAAGCGCGGCAAGGCGCGCACCGTGCCCGGCATCGCCTTCGAACTCACCGGGGGCGTGCGCGAGAAGATCAAAGCCATGCTGCCGTTCAAGCCTACGGGCGCGCAGAAGCGCGTGCTGGGCGAGATCGCGCGCGACATGGCCGAGCCGCATCCCATGAACCGGCTGTTGCAGGGCGATGTGGGCAGCGGGAAGACCATCGTCGCCGCCGAAGCCGCCGTCATCGCCATCGAAAACGGCTACCAGGTGGCGGTGCTCGCGCCCACCGAGATCCTGGCCGCGCAGCACGGCATCTACTTCAGGCAAATCCTCTCCAGGCTGGGCTACGTGGTCGTGCTGCTGACCGGGAGTTTCACCGCTCGCGAAAAAGTGCAGCTCAAGAAACTCGCCGCGGAGGGGTTGGCGCACGTCGTGGTCGGCACTCACGCGCTGCTCGAAAAGGACGTGGAATTTCAGAAGCTCGGGCTGGCCATCATCGATGAGCAGCACCGCTTCGGTGTGCTGCAACGGCTCGGGATGGTGCAGAAGGGAATCACGCCGGACGTGCTGGTGATGACTGCCACCCCCATCCCGCGCACGCTGGCGATGACGCTCTACGGCGATCTCGACGTCAGCGTGATCGACGAGTTGCCGCCGGGGCGGAAACCGGTCATCACCAAACACACCACCAGCGACCGCATCGAGCAGGTCTACAGCTTCATGAAGCGGCAGGTCGAGGAAGGACGGCAGGCATACGTGGTGTACCCGGTGATCGAGGAGTCCGAGACCCAGGCGATGAAAGCCGCGCAGCAGGAGTACGAGCACCTATCCAAGGAGGTGTTCCCGGACCTGGCCGTGGGGCTGATGCACGGACGCCTCGCCGCGGCCGAGAAAGAGGAGGCCATGCAAGGCTTCAAGGAGGGGCGTACCCGCATCCTGGTTTCCACCACCGTGATCGAGGTCGGGGTGGACGTGCCCAACGCGAGCGTGATGGTCATCGAACAGGCCGAGCGCTTCGGCCTGGCGCAACTGCACCAGTTGCGGGGACGGGTGGGCCGCGGCGCCGCGCAGAGCCACTGCATCCTGGTCACGGAGAAACTCAACGACGCCGCGCGCGAACGCATCCGCACGCTGGTCGAGTCCACCGACGGCTTCTACATCGCGGAGATGGATCTGAAACTGCGCGGTCCGGGCGAGTTCTTCGGCACCAAACAGAGCGGGCTGCCCAGCCTGCGCGTCGCCAACATCCTGCGCGATCAGGAGATCCTGGAGATCGCCCGCCGCGAAGCGGTGGACTTCGTGGAACGCCCTCCCTCGGCCGAGGAACTCAAGCGCGCCGCCGCCTACATCCGCGACCACTGGCAGAGGCGCTACGGTTTGGTTACGGTGGGTTGATGCGGGTCATCGCGGGAGAGTTCCGTTCGCGCCGTCTGAAGAGCATTCCGGGAGGTGCCACGCGGCCCACGCCCGACCGGCTTCGTGAGACCCTCTTCGACGTGCTGCACGCCCGTATCGCGGGCGCCACCTTCCTCGATGCGTACGCCGGCACCGGAGCGGTGGGAATCGAAGCGCTCAGCCGCGGCGCGGCCCACGCCTGCTTCCTGGAGCGGAACCGCGCCGCGCTGGAGGCGATCCGCGAAAACCTGGCGTCGCTCGGGTTGGAGCGGCGCTCGACCGTCGCCGCCGGTCCCGTACTCCAGACCCTCGCCCGCTATCGCGCCGACATCGTGTTCCTCGACCCGCCGTATCCCCAGGAGGGCGAGTACGGCGCCGCGCTCGACCTGCTCGCGGAGAACCCGCCCGCGATGGTGGTGGTGCAGCACTCGGTCCGCTTCACTCTCGCCGAGCGGTATGGCGCCCTGCTGCGCACGCGCGTGCTGCGCCAGGGGGACAACTCTCTCAGCTTCTTCGTCCCGGAGTAAATTGAAGGTATGGTGCGCGCCGCTATGCTGCTGCTGCTCTCGGGCGCAGCGTGGGCCCAGACCTACGCTGGCCCGCGTCCGCCCAGGAACGACCTGCCCTATTTGAAGCACGCCGATAACCTCGTCCCCACCGAGGCGAGCGAGGCCAAGGAGGAAAAGGGCAAGAAGGACGAGATCGTTTATGTGATCGCGGGCGCGTCCTCGACCGCGAAGACGCCGCTGGCGTCGCCCATCTTTCTTCTGCAGAGCGCGAAACTCGCGCCGGAGAGCCTCCAGCTTTTCAAACTGGAGAGCCGCAACGGGCGCCGCGAGTTGACCGTGTCCTCGAAGCGGCCCGGCCGGCCGTTCCGTATGGACGTCACCCGCCTGTCATCCGACGGGTTGTACAAGCTGGAGGTGGAGGACAGCCTGGAACCCGGTGAATACTCGCTGAGCCCCACGGAGTCGAACGCGGTCTTCTGCTTCCAGGTGTTCTGAACCGGCGCTCCGGGGTGGCCCTCGACGGGGAATTCACGACACTTCCGCCGCCCCAAAACGTGCACTAAATCGCCAAAAATCTATGGTTTTCTGAATATGAGTTTCCAAAACTCAGGAACACGCTCCCGCAAGCAAAAATTGTTCGGTTCGTAATCGCTTTCACGGTCTTTTTCGCCAAAAATCCGTTGAATTCAGGCGGTTTTACGAATACCTTGGATTAGATGCGCATCCAGCGCATCGCCGAGTCCGTAGAGCGATCTCGCCACGGACCGTTTTTGGAGAGAGGGAGAGCATGAACAGAGTGCGTTCACACCGGGCTTGGCTGCTCGGGTTCTTAGTTTTATTCTGTGCCACGTTCGCGTTCGCGCAATCGGACCTTGGGACCATTTCGGGATTTGTGAAAGACCCCAGCGGCGCGGTTGTTCCGAAGGCGAAAATCACCGTCAAAAATACCACCGGGTTGGAGCGTTCCACGACGTCCAACGATTCCGGCTACTACACGGTCACCAACATTCCCGCATCCGTGTACAAGATCACCGTGGAAGCGGCGGGCTTTAAGAAGTTCGAAAGCAGCGACAACAAACTCGATGCCGCGGCTACCCTGAGCATGGATGCAAACCTCGTCGTAGGCGGCGCCAGCGAAACGGTCGAGGTCAGCGCTACGGCGGCGGTACTGCAGACCGAATCGGCCTCGGTGCAGAAGGACGTCACGCGCGAGCAGATCGACAGCCTGGAGTTGAACGGGCGCAACCCGATCTTCATGGCGAACCTGGTTCCCGGCACGCGCGGCGGCAACCTCTCCAGCTTGTCCTTCGGGTTCAGCCAGGGTCCGAGCAACATCAACGGCGCCCGCACCCAGGACAGCCTGATCACCTATGACGGCGCGCCCGCGGTGCGCACCCGTTCCAACGGCACCAGCCTGGGCGCCGCGGACGTGGACTCCACTGCCGAAATCCAGATCCTGACGGCGTCGTACTCGGCGGAATACGGCCGTTCCGGCGGCGGACAGATCCGCATCATCACCAAGAGCGGCGGCTCCGATTTCCACGGCTCGGCGTACGATTACGTCCGCAACGACGCCTTCAATGCCAATACGTGGAATCGCAATCACACGGCCGGCCAGGGCTTCGTCGCACCCATCAACTACAACCAGTTTGGGTACAACATCGGCGGACCGTTTTACATCCCGGGCAAGTTCAATACCGCCAAGAACAAGATCTTCTGGTATTGGGGCCAGGAATGGATCCGGTACCGGTTCACCGATATCAGCACGCAGACCGTCCCCACGCTGCTCATGCGGCAGGGCAACTTCAGCGAAATGCTCGACCCGAACAACGTCTGGTTCGGCAAGACGCGGCAGCTCCTGGACCCCAGCAGCGGCAATCCCATCCCCGGTAACATCATCCCGCAGAGCATGCTGAGCCCCAACGGGCTGGGCATCCTGCGCGCCTACCCGACGCCCAACCAGCCGGGCTACATCAACGGCAGCGCGAACTGGTCCCTGGCTGACCCCCACCCGCAGCATCAGCGCAAGGACACGCTTTCGGTAGACATGAACGTCACCGATACGCAGCGCCTGCAGTTCCGCCGGATGAACTACTCCTTCTGGGAATACCAGCCCCTCGACGGCGGCCTCGGCATCACCCCGAAGTTCTTCAACCGTCCCAACCAGACCAACTCGCTGAACTATGTGTGGACGATCAGCCCCACGATGGTCAGCGAAACCCTGGCGACGGCGTCGCTCGACGACGTGTACATCCCGGTGGACACCGCGAACTACTTCGACCGTACGAAGGCGGGCATCAACTACCCGTACATCTTCCCGCAGGGCAAGCTGATTCCGACCCGCATCCCGACCGTGAACATGAACAACTTCGCGTCGCTGAACGGCGGGCCGTATCCTTCCCACTCCTCGGGGCCGATCTACAACATTTCGGAAAAACTGACCTGGATCAAGGGCAGCCATACTTTGAAGTTCGGCTACCTGTACGAGAAGTCGGGTGAGAACGACAACGACGAAATCAACGTCAGCGCCTGCCCGACCTGTACCAACAACCAGAACGGCCAGTTCAGCTTTACCGACACGCGTTCGGGACTGCCGACCTCCGGCACCGCGATCGGCAACGTGGCCATGGGCCTGTTCGACACCTACTCCGAACTCGGCCAGCGCGCCTACACCATCTTCCGCGGCAGCATGCACGAAATGTTCGTCAACGATAGCTGGAAGGCGTCGCAGAAACTGCATATCGACATCGGCCTGCGTTACACGATCAACATCCCCTACAACGCTCTCTGGGGGAACATGGCGGTGTTCGATCCGTCGTACTACGATCCCACCAAGGCGGTGACCGTGGTTGGCACCGGCGTCGGCAAGGGCACGATCGTCCCCAACTCGGGCGACCGCTACAACGGCCTGGTGATTCCGGGCACGGGCTTCCCGTCTTCGGCGGTCGGCCGCTTCCCCGAAGCCAGCAACACCGCGCTGCAGTACCTGTTCCGCGGCGCCAATCCGCATTACTCGGATATCCAGTTCAACACCTTCCAGCCGCGTCTCGGTCTGGCCTACCAACTCAACGACAAGACCGTCATCCGCGCCGGCGCGGGCCGCTTCCTCACCCGCCTGGGCGTGAGCGACTCGATCTTCCTGGGCGGCAACCCGCCGTTCCAGCCGACCGCCAACGTGACCGGCGGCATCGTGGACAATCCGGGCGGCACCTCCACCAACCTGCTGCCTCTCACCGTCACCACCCAGAGCAAGGCATTCCTGAACCCCGAAAGCTGGAACTGGAACGTGACGTTAGAGCGCGAGTTCTACTGGAATACGGTGCTCTCGGTGGCCTACGTCGGACGCCGCGGCCTGCATGCGCAGCGCGAAGCCGATATCAACCAGCCCACCATCGCCACCGTCCTGGCCAACCCCGGCGTGTCGCTCGACGCGCTGCGCCCCTACAAGGGCTACAACTCGATCCGCGAGACGGACAACATCGCCAGCTCGATGTACAACTCTCTGCAGCTCAGTTGGAACAAGCGCTTCAGCAAAGGTTTCGCTTTCGGCGTCGCCTACACGCTCTCCAAGAGCATGGATAACGGCAGCGCCCAGCGCGACATCATCCCCAACACTTACTACGCGGGCAATCTCTGGGGTCAGAGCGATTTCGACGCCCGTCACGTGCTGGTGATCAACTACATCTACGAACTGCCCTTCCTCAAGGGCCACAAAGACCTCGCGGGTAAGGTGCTGGGCGGCTGGCAGGTCAGCGGCATCACGCAGTTCCAGACCGGCACCCCGTGCAGCGTGGGCGTCGGCACCGACTACGCGGGCGTCGGCCAGGATGGCAGCATGAGCTGCGGCGGCCAGTTCTGGACGATGAACTCGACCCCCAGCGTGACCGGCGGGTTCGCGGCCAACGGCGTCGGGGACCCGAATTACTGGTTCACGACGAAGGATTCCAGCGGCAACCCGATCTGGACGCAGCCGGCCAAGGGCACGTTCAACTCGCAGGCTGCCGGTTTCCGCAATGTGATCCACAGCCCCGGCTTCGAGAACTTCAACGTCGGTCTCTTCAAGACCTTCCCGATCGCCGAAAAGTCCGGCGTTCAGTTCCGCGCCGAGGCGTTCAACGTACTGAACCATCCGAACCTGGGCGGCGCCAACTTCAACCCGACCAGTTCCACGTTCGGCAAGGTCACCGGCAAGACGGACGACGTGCGCAACCTGCAACTGTCGCTCCGCCTCTACTTCTAACGCTCGACGAACCGAAACGGGCCGGCTCCGGAATCCCCGGAGCCGGCCCGTTTCTTTTTTGGGGCACGCCGCTCAGATCACCCGCGCGAGCCCCTGTTTGCGGGTCATCCAGTCGCTGCTGGAAAACAGGCGCGGCCCGGCCCCGATCATGCGCGGCAGCAGCACGAAGAGCGCGGTCGGCGTCCACGGCGCGCCGTCCCGCGTAGTGAACCCGCGCCGGTTCAGTTCCGCCGCCACCTGGGAAAGCGGGCGGTCGTCCACGATCATGTCGAGCGCGGCGATGATGATCCGCCGCTCGCCAGGGTCCTCGACCAGGCTGGAGCAATCGTCCGCAACGCGCAGCCCGTAAGGGATGGCTTCGACCGCCTGTCCCTCCGCGAGCGACGGCGCCGCGGCCGCCTCCCGCTCCCATTCCAACGCCACCAGCCGCCAGCCCTCGGCCACCCGTCCGGCCAGGTACTCGAGCGCGGGCAGAGCCGTCATCGTTTCCCGGATCCGTTCCCTGTGTGCCATGGGAGACCTCCCTGGCGATCCTCCTGCACGCGGGAATCCGCTCAAGCGCCTCAAAACCCGGCGGCGCGCTGTCCGTCTGTGGGAATGCGCGCCCGCCTGTGGGAAGCGGCAGCCGCCATACGGTACTCTGGTAGCGTGCTGGCTCCCTCGTCCATCGCGGAACTCGCCGATTCGTTGCGCGAAGCCGCCGCCGCCGGCCGCACCATCACGCTGGCCGGGAACGAAACCAAGCGCCGCATGGGAGGGCCGGTCGAGGCGGCCGACGCCGCCATCAGCACCATTTCGCTGCGCGGCGTACTTCAGTACGAGCCGCGCGACCTCACGGTCAGCGTGTGCGCCGGGCTCTCCTGGCGCGAACTCACCAGCCTGCTCGCGCAGCACCGGCAGATGGTGCCGCTCGACCCGCCCTACGGGGACCGCGCGACGGTCGGGGGCGTGATCGCGGCGAACTCTAGTGGTCCGCGGCGCCGCCTCTACGGCACCGCCCGCGATTTCGTGATCGGCATGCAGTTCGTCACGCTGGAAGGCAAAGTGGTGCAATCCGGCGGCATGGTGGTCAAGAACGTCGCCGGGCTCGACATGGGCAAGCTGATGATCGGCTCCTTCGGCACGCTCGCGGCCATCGCGGTGGTCAATTTCAAGCTCGTACCCACGCCCGAAGGCGAGTACAGCTTCCTGCCCGCCTTCGATTCCGCCGAAGAAGCCGGCAAGGCGTGCGCCGGAATCCTGCGCGGGCAATTGCAGCCCTCCGCCCTTGACCTGCTCAGCCCCCGCGCCGCCGCCTGTGTAGGCGCCGCGGGCTGGACCCTCGCCATCCGCGCCGCCGGCAATCGCGCCGCGGTGGAGCGCTACGCGCGCGAGTTCGCTCCGCTCGGCGCCGCGCCCGTCGAAGGCGCCGCGCAGGAGACCCTCTGGCGGGAGATCGAAAATTTTACCCCCGAGTTTCTGCGCTCCCACTCCGATGGCGCGGTGGTCCGGGTCTCGTGTACGCTGAAGGACCTGGAGGTGGTGATGGCCTCGTTCCCCGGCGCGGCGGTGGCGCGGGCAGGTTCGGGCGTGGCCTACGGCTACTTCGAAACCACGGCAGGCGCGGTCGAGTGGATGGCGCAGCCTGCCCATCGCGGCTGGAAGGCGGTGGTGGAATTTTCGCCCGAAGCGCGCAAATCCGAACTGGAACTCTGGCCCTCGCCCGGGCCCGACCTGGAGATCATGCAGCGGGTCAAGCACATGTTCGATCCGCACAACCTGCTCAACCGTGGAAGACTCTACCGCCGTATCTGAACCAATTCGCCTGGGACCGCGGCAGTTCGATCTCGACCGCTGCGTACATTGCGGGCTGTGTCTGAACGCCTGTCCCACCTACCGCGTGCTCGGCGTCGAGATGGATTCGCCGCGCGGCCGCGTCTACCAGATGGTGCAGGTGGCCGAAGGCGCGCCCATCACGGAGACCTACCGCGAGCACATCGGGCTCTGCCTGGCGTGCCGCGGATGCGAGTCCGCCTGCCCTTCCGGCGTGCGCTACGGACACATGGTGGAGGACGCGCGCGCCGAACTCGAATCCCACGCGCGCCGCGGATGGTTCGCCGGCCGCGTGCGCGGCTTCGTCTTCGGACGGCTGCTGCAATCGCGCGCCCTGCTCTCCATCGCCGGCACCACCATTTACCTGCTGGAGCGCAGCGGCATCAAGGCGCTCGGGCGCGGGCTCGGACAGCTCCGTCTGCTCGGCTCCTTCGGCGACCTGCTGCAGCTTACTCCGTCCGCCGACCCGCCCTTCTTCTTCAGCCGAATCGGCCGCACCTTCCCCGCCGAAGGCGAGCGCCGCTACCGCGTCGCGATGCTGGCCGGCTGCATCGCCAACGTCTCCTTCGCGCGGCTGAACGAAGCCACCGTGCGGGTGCTGCAGAAGAACGGATGCGAGGTCGTCATCCCCGAGGGCCAAGGCTGCTGCGGCGCGCTGCACGCCCACTCCGGACTGCGCGACGACGCCCGCAAACTGGCCCGCCGCAATATCGACGCGATCCTCGCCGAACCGTACGACGCCGTAATCACCAATGCCGCCGGATGCGGCTCTACCCTCAAGGAATACGGCGACCTGCTGGAGGACGACCCGGCCTACGCGGAGAAGGCCCGGCGCTTCGCCGCGTTGATGCGCGATGTCACCGAGTTCCTCGGCGGCATCGAGCTGAATCCGCGGATCGGACGGGTCGAAGCCGCTGTCACCTACCAGGATTCCTGCCACCTCGCCCACGGCCAGAAGATCCGCAAACAGCCGCGCGACCTGCTGCGCGCGATTCCCGGGCTGGAGTTCCACGAAATGACCGGCGCGGACATCTGCTGCGGCAGCGCCGGCGTCTATAACGTGGTCCAGAACCAGATGGCGATGCAGATCCTGGAGCGCAAGATGGAATCGGTCAACGCCGCGCACGCCGGAATCGTAGCCACGGCCAACCCCGGCTGCATGCTGCAACTCGAAGCCGGAGTCCGCCTGCACGGCAAGGGGCAGCGCGTGATGCACGTGGTCGAGATCCTCGACCTCGCCTACAGGAACTACACCGTTTCCTGAGCCGGCGTTACGGCGCCGCCGGCGATCCCGTTGGCGGAGGAGGCGTCCTGGTCCTTGTACTGAAGCTGGTATAGCTTCCAGTAGATGCCGCGCCGCGCGAGCAGTTCCTGGTGCGTGCCGCTCTCGCGCAGCTTGCCCTTGTGCATCACCAGAATGCGGTCCGCCCGCTGGATGGTGGAGAGGCGGTGCGCGATCACGATCGAGGTCCGCCCCTCGATCATGCGGTTCAGCGCGTCGCGCACGCGGAACTCGGTGTCGGTATCGACGCTCGATGTGGCTTCGTCCAGGATCAGGTAGCGCGGGTTGTGCGCCAGGGCGCGCGCGAAGCCGATCAACTGCTTCTGCCCGGTGGAAAGCCCGCTGCCGCGCTCGCGGATGCTATGGTGGAAGCCCTGCGGCAGCCCGCGCACGAAGTCCAGCAGGTTCACCTGTTCCGCGGCGCTTTCCACGTCCTCCGCGCCGATGCGCTCCGTACCCAGCCGGATATTCTCTTCGAGCGTCCCGGTAAACAGGTACGGGTCCTGCAGCACGACGCCGAAATGGCGCCGCAGGTCCAGCGGATCGAACTCGCGCAGATCGGTCCCGCCCAGCCGGATGGCGCCTTGCTGCACGTCGTAGAAGCGCAGCAGGAGGCTGATGAGGGTGGTCTTGCCGGCGCCGGTGTGCCCCACCACCGCCACCGTCTCGCCGGGCGCGATGGTGAAGCTGACGTCGCGCAGCACCCAGTCGCCGTCCTTGTAGGCGAACCAGACGTGGTCGAACTCGATCGCGGCGATGGTTTCCGGCGCCGGACGGGGCGCGGCGGGCGGCAGTACCGCCGCCGGGGTATCCAGGAGTTTAAAGATGCGCTCGGCGCTCGCCATCGCCGCCTGCAGGATGTTGTACTTCTCGCTCAGGTCCTGAATCGGGCGGAAGAAGCGCAGCCCGTATTGCAGGAAGGCTACGATCACCCCCAGGGTCAGGTGCCCGGCGCGCACCCGCACGCCGCCCCACGTCAGAATCGCGGCCAGCGCGGTCATCGAAATGAACTCGACCACCGGGTAGAACCAGCCGTAGGCGGTGATGGCGTCCTTGAACGCGTCGCGATGCGCGGCGTTGACCCCGGCGAACTCCCTCCGGCTGCGCGCTTCGCCGTTGAAGAGTTGCAGCACGGCGATGCCCGTGATGTGCTCCTGCAGGTAGGCGTTGATGCGCGCGATTGCCACCCGGATGCGCCGGTAGCTCTGGGTCACGCTGCGCCGGAAGATCACGGTGGTGAGGATGACGAACGGCATCGCGCCCAGCATGATCAGGGTCAGCGCCGGACTGAAGCTGAACATGATCGCCAGGATGAAGGCGAGCACCAGCACGTCGCCCAGAATATTGACGAGTCCGGAGGAAAACAGGTCGTTCAGCACGTCCACATCGGAGGTGACGCGGGTGACCAGGCGCCCCACCGGGTTGTGGTCGTAGAAGGATAGGTCGAGCCGCTGCAGATGGGCCATGAGCTGCCGCCGCAGGTCGAACATGGCCTTCTGCCCGGTGTACTGCATCACATAGGTCTGCACGAAATCGCAGACAAAGCTGCCGGCCAGCAACGCCAGATACACTACGGCGATGCGGCCCAGGCCGCTCCACGCGTCCGCCGGCAGCAGACGATTGAGAAACGGCGGGATGGAGGCCGGGTCCGGACGCAGGTAGCGGTCCACCGCCGTGCGGGTCAACAGCGGTCCCAGCACCTGAAGCAGCGATTGCACCAGAAGGAAGACCAGGGACACCCCGACCAGCGCCCGGTAGGGCTTCATATAGCCCACCAGCCGCCGCATCAGCCGCGAGTCATAGGCCTTCCCTAGTACTTCCTCTTCCACTCCACCAGTCTAGCTTGGGCCGGGTCCCGGCAAAACCAGGTTACGGACTGGTATCATAACCAAGTAAGTTCTGTCGATCTATGACCCCCGTGGTGGAGACGCCTCCAAAGAACCAGGTACCGTGGCCGTCGATCCTGTGGTTCGCCCTCCTCGCGCTCGCCGGTTACGCCCCGGTCCTGCAAAGGCTGGTCGGCCAATGGCTGAGCGACGAGGACATGGGCCACGGGTTCTTCGTACCCGCGGTGGCATTGTTCATCGTCTGGCAGCGCCGGGAGGAGATCCTGGCGGTGAAACGCGCGCCCAGCCTGTGGGGCATGGCGCTGGTGGCGGCGAGCGGAGTGCTGCTGGTGCTGGCTACGCTCGGCGCGGAACTGTTCACCGCTCGCCTGTCCTTCGTCTTCACCCTGATCGGCATGGTCTGGACCCTCGGCGGCCGGCCGCTACTCCGCAAGCTCGCGTTTCCGCTGTTTCTGCTGTTCTTCATGGTGCCGATCCCGGCCGTGATCTACAACCGCATCACCTTCCCGCTACAGATTCTGGCCAGCCGCCTCGCCGACGACGCGCTCAACGTGCTGAACATTCCGGTGATCCGCGAGGGCAACGTGCTGGAACTGGCCAACAAGAAACTGAACGTGGTGGAGGCGTGCAGCGGGATTCGCTCGCTGCTCTCCCTGACTTTCCTTTCGCTGGTTTACGGCTACTTTTTCGAGAAGCGGAACTGGCTGCGCGCGGTCCTGTTCTTCTCCACGATTCCGATCGCGATCGTCGCCAATGGCAGCCGCGTCAGCCTGACCGCGATCCTCACACAGTTCGATCCGGAACTGGCCGAGGGCTTCTTCCACGAAGCCCAGGGCTGGGTGATCTTCATGGTGGCGCTGGTGATCCTGATCGTCTGGCACCAGCTTCTGGGACGCGCCGCGAAGTTTTTGGCGGCGAGGAGGGCGGCGTGAGCCTGTTCAACGGCCGTTATGCGGCGGCGCTTTCCGCGCTGCTGGTCTTGCAGGGCGGAGTCTACTACGCGGTGGCCATGCGGCCCGAACAGGTGCCGGTGGTGGCGCCGCTCTCGGTGTTTCCCACAGACCTGAACGGCTGGCGCATGTATAAGGATGTGCCGATCGAGCAGGAAGTCCTGGACGTGCTCAAAGCCGACGACACGCTGAACCGCATCTACGTGTCGCCGGACGGCGGCACCCCCGCCTTCCTTTTCATCGGCTTCTTCAAATCCCAGCGCTACGGCCAGGCGCCGCACTCACCCAAGAATTGCCTTCCGGGATCGGGATGGGAGCCGGTGGAATCCGAACCGATGACCATCGCGGTGCCGGGACGCGCCGAGCCGATCCTGGTCAACCGCTACCTGGTGGCGCGCGGCGAGGAGCAGAGCGTGGTCCTCTACTGGTACCAGAGCCACAACCGCATCATCGCCAGCGAGTATTCCGCCAAGTTCTGGCTGATCGCCGATTCCATCCGCTACCACCGCAGCGATAGTTCCCTGGTGAAGGTCGTGGTGCCGGTGAACAACGGCGACAGCGCTGGAGCCACGAAGAGCGCGGTGGACTTCGTCAAGGCGATCTTCCCGACGGTCGCCCGGCAGTTGCCCAGCTAGGCGCGCCATGGCAACGCTTTACGCCGGCACATCCGGTTTCGCGTATGCGGCGTGGAAACCGGCGTTCTACCCGGCCAAAACTCCCGCCAGCCAGTTCCTCAAATGTTACGCGCAGCGCCTCAACTGCGTGGAGATCAACTATACCTTCCGGCGGCTGCCCTCGGCCTCCACCCTCGCCAACTGGGTGGAGGCCACCCCGCCGGGCTTCGTCTTCGCGGTCAAGGCGAACCAGCGGATCACCCACATTCAGCGCCTGAAGAACGCCGAAGAGGCGACCGCGCTATTCTTCCGGATGATCGACCCGCTGCGCACGGCGCGGCGTCTCGGCCCGATCCTGTTCCAGCTTCCTCCGGCGGTGAAATGCGATATCGGCCTGCTGCGCGCGTACCTGGAACTGCTGCCGGGCGACGTGCGCTGCGCCTTCGAATTCCGTCACGCCAGTTGGCTCCACGAAGAGGTCTACGCGGCTCTGCGGGAGAAGAGCATCGCGCTCTGCGTGGCGGAGAGCGAAAAGCTCGAAGTGCCGGAGGTGATTACCGCCGGTTTCGTTTACTACCGGCTGCGCAAACCGGAGTACACGGAGGCCGATGTGGACGCGATCGGCGCGCGCGCCGCGGAGTTGCTCGCCGCCGGGCGCGATCTCTACCTCATGTTCAAGCACGAGGAGACGCCGGACGGCGCTCTGCACGCCGAGCGTCTGCTCAGGCGTTCATGACGCGGTTCATCCGCTCGATCGCCTCGTCAACCTCCGCGGTGCTCTTGAACCCGATGGTCACGCTGTCCACGCAGCCCAGGTTCATGACGAATTTCAGCGCGGCCTCGCGGTCCTCCGGATTCGTGAAACGCCCCTCGCCGGCCAGCTTCATGCTGATCACGCCCTTGCCCTCTTTGTGAACCTGGCGCGTGTGGGCCACGACTTCGTTCACATCGCCCTTGACCTCGCCGCGCGGTTCGATGGCGTTATCCACGTCCATACGGGTGCCGTTGTGGTTCATCCGGATCATGGCCACGTCGAGGAAGCGGTTGCCGGGAAATTTCCGCAGGGCCGGCAACCCGTGAACGCTGGCGCCGTGGCAGAGGATGATCTTGCGGTGCTTGGCCTCTTCGAAGGCGTCCTGCATCGCCCGGTAGTCGGTGTCCCACGTGGGCGGGCGCACGCAATGCAGCAGCATGATGTCGAAGTAGTCGGTATTGAGCTGCCTGCGGTAGACGTCGAAGCGGGCCAGCGGGTCGCCCTGGTTCGGCGTGCGGTACTTGGTCATCAGCCGGTAACTGTCGCGCGGCAGGCCCTTGAGCGCGATGCCGAGCATCTCGTGCATACCGGCGTAGGTGTCGGCCGTCTCGAAGAAGCGGATACCCTGGTCGTACGCATGACGCACCAGCCGTGTGAACTCCTCCTGTCCGAGTTCCCGCTGCACTCTGCCGCCGCGGGTCCCGGTGCCCAGGGCGAGGCGGGTTACCTTGACATGGCTCTTGCCCAGAGTGACCCAATCGGTGGCCGACCGGCGGACTTTGGCCTGAAGGCGGGGATGCAGCGCGGCGGCCGCACCCATTCCGGCAAAAAGAAATTCGCGTCGATTGATTCGCGGCATCTGACCCCTCCTGACCACTCGCAGGGCGCCTTATGTCCGATACTGTATCACTCGCCGGGCTCCCCTGTTGCAAACGAGTGCAAAAAGAGTTCTATTGGATGAAACGGTAGTGCGGCATTCATTAATTTTGTTCCCGTCCGCCCGTGTGAAGGAGCCTAATATGTCCGACAATCCCCTTGATCGTAGAGACTTTCTGAAAACCGTCGGGGCCACCGGCCTCGGCCTCAGCGCCGCAGAGACCGCGATGAGCGCGGCCAAGAGCAGCGGGCGCACCAGCGGCCGCGTGATCGGCGCCAACGACCGGATCAACATCGGAGTCATCGGCTGCGGCGGACGCGGCCGCAGCGACGCCGCCGATTTCGCCGAATTCGGCAAGAAGAATAAGGACTGCTGCCAGATCGTCGCCGTGTGCGACGTCTACGCAAAGCGCACCAAGGAGGCCGCGGCGCGCCACAACGCCAAGCCGTACGCCGACTACCGCGAACTCCTGCAGCAGAGCGATATCGACGCGGTGATCGTCGCAACCCCGGACCACTGGCACGGGAAGATGGCGATGGACGCGATGGATCACGGCAAGGATGTGTACCTGGAAAAACCCATGGTCCACACCAACGAGGAGGCGCGCCTCCTGGTCAATACCGTGAAGGAGACCAAGCGCATCCTGCAGGTGGGCTCGCAGACGACCTCGGCCGACATCTGGTGGAAGGCGAAGAAGGCCATCGCCGACGGCGCCATCGGGCAGATGATCGAAAGCCAGGGTTCCTACCACCGCAATAGCGTGGAAGGCGAGTGGAACTACCCGATCGACGCCGGCGCCGGACCGGAGGGCAAGGGCGACGATTACATCGACTGGAACATGTGGCTCGGCTCGCAGTTCAAACTCGCGCCCAAGCGCCCCTGGGATGCCGACCGCTTCTTCCGCTTCCGCAAGTATTGGGATTACTCGCTGGGGATCGCCAGCGACTTGTTCTACCACGTGATCGCGCCGCTGAACATCTGCTGGGACGAGCCGCAGTTCCCCACCAAGGTCACGGCCGCCGGCGGGATTTACGTATTCAAGAAGCTGCCCGACGGGCGTCCCGATCGCGAAGTGCCGGACACCTTCCACCTCATGGCCGAGTACGCCAAGGGCCACTCGCTGGTGCTCTCGAGCTCGATGGCCAACGATACCCACATCCCGGGCATGATCCGCGGCCACGAAGGGACCATCGTCCTGGTGGAGCACGGGCAGTTCGAGCGGATGGTGCCGTTCATCACGGTGAAGCCGCAGGTACGCTACAACCGGCAGCAGCAGAAGCTGATGGCCATCGGCGGCGAGGCCTACGAGAAGAAGTTCGGGACCAAGGATTACCAGATTCCGATCGACCAGCGGCCGATGATGGAAGCCCACATCGACAACTTCCTCTCCTGCATGCGCACGCGCGAGAAACCGCACCTCGATGTGGAGACCGGCGCCAAGGCGGTGGTGGTAATCAACCTCGCCGCGCAGTCCTACCGGGAAGGCAAGACCATGTACTGGGATGCGCGGAACTGGAAGGCCACCGATAAGCCGGTCAAAGCCTAGAGAGCACGCTCCCGCCTGACGCCCGCCCTGGGCGGCGCTCAACCCGCCGCCTGTGGGGGGCCCTTGTAGCCGGAACCGGCCGGCGCTACACTCCGGCCATGAGAGAATGCATAGTCACCGCTCTGGTTCTCTTATGCAGCGCGCCGGCCCTCGGGCAGACCGTGCCCGCGGGTTGGAAGGCCGTCAAGGACTCCAAGGCCGCCTGCCAGATCGCGGTGCCGCCGGAATGGGTTCCCTTCGGCGAGAATTCCGGCGCCGCCGTGTTTCACGACTCCACCACCGCCATCGCGGTGGTGACCAGCCAGCCGGGACAGGATTTTAAGCCGCTCACACCCGCGCTGGTCAAGTCCATCGGGATCCCCAGGGAGAGGATGCTGGAGAACAGCGCCACCCGCGTCTTCTACCAGGACCGCGCCGCCCGCACGCCCGACGAAACCAGCGCGTGGAGTTCCAGCGTGCCGTCCAAGGGCGGGACGTGCAGTTGTCACGTAGTCGTGCTGCCATCCATTCCCGAGGAGACGGCGAAAAAGATTGCGCTGAGCCTCGCCCCGGTTCCGGACAAGACGTAGGGCGCAGCTCAGCGGATGGGCGAATAGTCGGTCGCCTTGTACAGCGCGACGCGCTGCACGGGGGTCAACTGCCCGCCGCGCTCGATCGATTCGCGGCGCACCTTCAGCCATTCCGGGTCGGCGGAGAAGGCCGCCCATGCCTTTTCCCGCGCGGCCAGGGAGTCGAAGGGGATGAGGTACGTCAGGTTGGGCCGCAGGTCGCCGAAGACGGTGGTGCTGTAGAAGAGGGGATTCACGCCGGAGCGGTGGAAGATGTTGATCTCGGCGCCGGAGAAACGTTCCAGCAGGTAGCGGAGTTGCCGGCTGGTCTGCGGATGGTAGGTGCGCATCTCGAAGTACCGGGCCGCGCCGGGCTTTTCCGGGATGACGATTTCCGGCGAGAAGCTGGTGGCTTCGAGCAGCGTGTTGGTGGTGGAAAGGTAGGGCGGTTCGCCGGCCTCCCACTCGCGGTAGGCGCGGGCGAAATCGGGGTTCGCGAACATGGTCCGGGAGAGCGACCAGACTTCGTCCACGCTGGAGAGGCCGAAGATCACCGCGACCTGCGGCAGGTGGTCGGCGAACACGGCGTCGAGGAAGATCTTCGGGCCTTTGTGAATTTTCTCGATGGCGGGGAGGAAGGATTTAGAGAAGAAGTCGTGGATACGGGCCGGCTGTGTACCTTGTTGGAGGTGGAACTGCTCCATCAGGTAGAAGCGGGTGGGCGCCGTCTGCTCGGCGGCAGGGGCGGCGGCTGCGGGCAGCAGCGCGGGCAGTCCGCCCAGGAACCGGCGTCGGTCGAGAATCATGCGCACATGATAACAACTCGGGGCGTGCGCGGGGACCAATGGGGCCGCGATCAATTGATCGCGAAGCGCCCGCCCCTGCTATCCTGTTCCCATCAGGAGGTCCCATGCGCTGTCTGCCCTTCTTCCTGGTGGCGCTCTCCGCCCACGCCGCCGTCTACCAGGCGTCCCTCGATAACTTCACCGTCCTCCACGGCGCCGCTTCATCCGATCCCGCCGTCCACCGCGCCGCCTCGCCCTCCCTCCGGCTCGAACCCGGCGGCCAGTACCCCGACGCCCTCGCCGAATCCGCGCCCGTCTCCCTCACCATCGGCAAGCGCTACGAACTCTCCGGCTGGGTCCGCACCGAGAACCTCGCCGTCCACGACACGGACCGCTCCCCCATCGCCGCCGGCGCCGCGCTTTCCATGGCGTCCATGCCCTTCGACGTGCACTCCGCCTCCCTCGCCGGCACCCGCCCGTGGACCCGCGTCTCCCTCAAGTTCACCGCCACCCGCGCCCAGGACCGCATCCTGTTCGCCGTCGCCAACGGCGGCGCATTCCAGGGCCGCGCCTGGTTCGATTCCGTCTCCCTCGACGAAGCTTCCGCCTCCGATGCCTGGCCCGCCCGCGACGCCGTCCGCACCTTCGGCCCCGCCTACCGCTACCCGGCCGCCGGCTGGATCTACCTGCACGTCGAAGGCGCGCCCTACGAGCGCGGCTATCAGCACGGCTACCTCATGGCGCGCGAAATCCCCGAGTACCTGGCCCGCTGCGCCGCCGAAATGGGCGCGTCGCCCGACCACTGGGACACGCTCCGCACCACCGCCTCCGCGCTCTTCCTGCGCGGCTTCGACAGCGAGATCCTCGAGGAGATGCGCGGCATCGCCGACGGCGCCTCCGATGCCGGCGCGAAGTGGCAGGACCGCCGCATCGATCTCACCGACATGGTGGTCGCCAACGTCACCGTCGAACTCGGCGAATTGCGCTCCGCCATGACCGTCACCCCCACCGGCCTCGAAACCTTCAGCTTCGATCCGCCCGCTTACTTCGACCGCAAGCGCGACGCCTCCATCCTCGACCGGTGCAGCGCCTTCGCCGCCACCGGACCCGCCACCAGCGACGGCAAAATGGTGATCGGCCACGTCACCTGGTGGCCCCTGACGCTCGCCGAGCAGACCAACGTCTGGCTCGACATCAAGCCCGCCCGCGGCCACCGCATGCTGATCCAGGGCTACCCCGGCGCGATCGAAAGCGGCACCGACTGGTATCAGAACGACGCCGGCCTGGTGCTCACCGAAACCACCATCCGGCAGACGCGCTTCAACCCGAACGGCACGCCGGTGGCCTTCCGCGCGCGCATGGCCATCCAATACGCCGACGACATCGGCGGCATGGTGAAGATCCTCGGCGCGCAGAACAACGGCCTCTACACCAACGAGTGGCTGATGGGCGACGCCAAGAACAACGAGATCGCCATGTTCGAACTCGGCACCGTCCACACCCGGCTGTGGCGCAGTTCGAAGAACGAATGGTTCGGCGATACGCCCGGCTTCTACTGGGGCAACAACAACGCCAAGGATCTCACCATCCGCACCGAATACCTGCCCGACCCCAAGGGCGCGCCCGAGTACGTCCCCTACGTCCCCGCCGTTCGCGACCTCGCCTGGCTGGATTTCTACAGCCGCTACAAGGGCCGCATCGACGAGCAGTTCGCCTTCACCGCCTTCCGCTCCGCGCCCCTGGTGAGCGCCGCCACCATGGACGCCAAAGTGGCCACCGCCGCCATGGCGTCGCGCATGATGGTGTGGGCCGCCATCGGCAAGCCGAACCAGCGCGAATGGGTGGCGCCGCGCAACGGCTACCCGCACAACGACGGGCTTTTCCCTGCGGGCTACGCGCTCTTCACCACCGAAGCCCCCGCCCACCTGGCCGAAATCGAGGAGGCGCGGGTGCATCCCGCCGCGCCGGAAGCAGCGCCCAAGCCCGCCCCCCACACCGCCGCCTTCGACGCCGCGCGCCTCTGGAAAGGCTGGATCCTGCCCGCTTCCGACGCCGATGCGTGGTTTGCCGCGGGCAGCGCGACTTACTACCGCCTGCTGCAATCCGACAACGTCGATCAGGCCATTGACGGGGCGCGCATCCGCTATCGCGGCCTCAAACTGGCGCCGGATTCTCCCGTCAACCGGCTTCGCCTCGCCGAAGTACGGGGCGTCCTGTTTCTCGATGACTTACGCCACAAGCTCGGCGACGATAAGTTTCTGGCGCTGATGAAAGATTACTTTGCGGAATACACGACTAAGACGATAACGGCCCAATCTTTCCTCGAAAAAGCCGGAGTTACCTTCGACTTTAACGAGCCGGCGCCCGGTCCGGCTTACACGATCGGGGAGATCAACCGCCGCCTGGATACCGCGGTCATCGTATATGGAACTCTGCGCGAGGCCGGAGCGAACCGCTACGCGGCCGAGCAGCTTCAGAACGCGTATCTCAACCAGTTGGAGCGGCGCGTGCCGGCCTACAAGGACTTCGAAGTTACCGGCGACTTACTCGCCGGGCGCGACGTCATCTTCATCGGCCGTCCCGAAGCCAACACCGCGCTCGATTCCTGGGCCGGCCCGCTCCATCTGGACTACAGCGCGGCGGAATTCCGCATCGGCGGACACGTTCACGCTTCCGAGCGGGATGCACTGGCCTTCGCCGCGGAGAGCCCGCAGAACCCGGCGCGCATGGTGCTGGTGCTGGCCGGCAACAGCGCCCTCGCCACCGTGAAACTGGCCTCCGTCCCGCGCTACGACGATACCGCATGGGCGCTCAACACGGCCGTCCCGGCTTCGCGCCGGCGGTAATACCCGCCGTTCGCCGGGGCCGGGACGGCAAGGGCGCCTGTGGTCTGTGTTGCGTTTTACGCAATCATCCTCCTATTGGGGACAAGCGCATTCCGGGCGCCCGGATTGCATCGCCGCCGCTAAATCCGGTGGAACGCCTTGAGGATTTCCCGCGTGGAGTAGTGCATGGCGATGGGCCGGCCGTGCGGACAACTCATCGGGCAATCGGTCGCGGCCAGCGCCTTGAGCAGCCATTCCATCTTGGCGAAGTCCAGCCGCATGTTGATTTTGATGGCGGCGCGGCAGGCGATGGAGGCGCAGATATTGCGGCGCAGATCGTCGAGCGAGGCGCCGCGCAGTTCGCCCTCGGCCGTCTCCAGAATCTCGAACAGGATGCGCTCGAGGTCCGGCGCGGGCACGGCGGCGGGAGCGGTCTTCACCGCGATCGTACGGTTGCCGAATGGTTCGGTCTCAAAGCCGCTCGCTGAAAGTTCGTCCGCGATGCGCGCGTAATCGATCTGCTGCTCCGGTGTCAGCGTGAGGATCAGCGGCATCAGCAGGCGCTGCGTCTCCACGCGTCCGGCGGCGCGCTGCTTCAGCACCTGCTCGAAGAGGATGCGCTCGTGGGCCACGTGCTGATCGATGATCCACAACCCGTCGCGTCCCGCCGCGATGATGAAGCTCTCGTGAATCTGCCCCAGCGGGCGGAGGTCGCTCAGCGCCGAAAGCGACGTTTCCGGCGCGGGGATGGCGTCCGGCGGGAACTCGCCGTGCATGTCCAGCCGCCGGGAACTCAGCTTGCCCGAGGGCGGCGGTCCGGGCGCGACCTCGATCGGCGGAGCGCTGAAATCCAGGCGCGGCGAGGGTCCCGCGGCCGGCCGCAACACGAACTCCGGCATCGCCGCGGGGAGTCCGGCCGGCTGCAAGCTCGCTTCTTCGGCGCGGTCCGCGTCCTCGATCATCTGGCTGAATTCGCTGTACGGCAGCGCCGCGGCGGGCTGTGCGGACGGCGCCCGCGCCGCCGCGGGAACCGGTGAAAACGATGGCGCGGGACGGCTCTCCATGAGCCGCTCGCGCAGCGTGTCGCGCACGAAATCGTGGACGAAGTTGCCGTGACGGAAACGCACCTCGGTCTTGGAAGGGTGCACGTTCACGTCTACTTCCTCGGCGTCGCACTCCAGAAACAGGAGCGCGAACGGGTAGGACGCGGGCGGGATCAGGTTGTGATAAGCGCTGCCGAGCGCGTGCATCACCAGGCGGTCGCGGATCAGGCGCCCGTTGACGAAGATGTAGATCGAGTTGCGATTCGCCTTCTGCACCTGCGGCCGCGAAAAGAAGCCGCTCAGGCGGAAGCGCCGCGCGGAGGGCTCGTCGGGTTCGCTCTGATATTCGGCGATGGCCTGCGAGGGGGGCACGCTCGGCGCGGGCAGAAACAAGTCGCGCTCGCGCACCCCGATCTCCACCAGGTCGTCCAGAATCTGGCTGCCGAAAACCTGATACACCCGTTCCTTCAAGGAGGGGACGGGCGTCACTGCGAGCAACTCGTTCGCACCGGAGCCGAGCCGGAAACTCTTGTCCGGATGCGCCAGGCTGTAGTGCGTGACCAGGCTGGCGATGTGCGCCAGTTCGGTCTGCTCGGTGCGCAGGAATTTCTTGCGCGCCGGTACGTTGTAGAACAGGTCGCGCACCGTGATTGCGGTGCCGCCGCCGAGCGCCGCCTCCTCGCAGCGCAGCATCTTGCCGCCGGCGATCTCGATGCGCGTGCCGGTAGGCTCCTCCGCGGAGCGCGTCTCCAGCAGCAGGCGCGAGACGCTGGCGATCGAAGGCAGCGCTTCGCCGCGGAAACCCAGGGTGGCGATGGAGAGCAGGTCCTTCACGTCGCGCAGTTTGCTGGTGGCGTG
>JBBIQR010000011.1:0-3933 GCA_037442245.1 Candidatus Solibacter sp.
CACCGGCTGCTGCTGGCTTCTGCCGCGCTGCTTTTCTCGACCGGCGGCGCGGCGCTCAAAGCCGCGACCCTGACCGGGTGGCAGGTGGCGGGTTTCCGGTCGCTGGTGGCGGCGGCGGTGCTGCTGGCGGTGCTGCCGGGCGCGCGCCGCGGGTGGAACTGGCGCATGACTCCGGTGGTGGCGGCGTACGCGGCGACGCTGGTGCTGTTCGCACTGGCCAACCGGCTGACGACGTCGGCCAACGCCATCTTCCTGCAAGCGACGGCTCCGATTTACGTGCTGCTGCTGGGGCCGCTGGTGCTGAAGGAGCGGGTACACCGCGACGACATCGTGTTCATCCTCTTCATGGGCGCGGGGCTGGGGCTGTTCGCCGCGGGACACGACCGCGCGGTGGCCACGGCGCCGAATCCCCCGCTGGGGAACCTGCTGGCGCTGGGCAGTGGAGTCGCCTACGCGGTCATGCTCACCGGGCTGCGCCGGATGGCGCGGCGCAAGCAGGACGACGCGGCGCTGGCCACGGTCGCGGCGGGTAATCTGGCGGCGTTCCTGATCGCGCTGCCGATGGCGCTGCCGGTGACCCACGTGTCGGCGGCGGATGTGGCGGTGGTGGGGTACCTCGGAGCGGCGCAGGTCGGGCTGGCCTACTGGTGCCTGACGCGCGGCATCAGCGGCGTACCGGCGTTCGAAGCGACCACCATCCTGCAACTGGAGCCGGCGATGAACCCGGTGTGGACGTGGCTGTTCCACGGCGAACGGCCCAACGGGTGGGCTTTGGCGGGAGGCGGGGTGATCATCGGGGCGACCCTGGTGAATACGTGGGTGAAAGCGCGGCGCGGGACTGCGCGCGCTGGACACGGGCGCGGTGTGCAAGAATAAAACAAGGGTGACAAGCAGTGTACTCTCCGCTGCTTAACGTGAAGCTGTTCGCAGGGTTCCTCGCCTTCGGCCTGACCGCCTCCGCGGTCCGCGTGGTCAATTTCGATAACGCACCGCTGGGGAAGACTCCGCCGGGATGGACGGTGCCGATGGCCAATCACGGCCGCGCGCCGGTGTGGGAGGTGCGCAGCGACCGCAGCGCGCCCACGCAGCCGTACGTGCTGGCACGGGTGGCGGGCGGCGCGCCCGGCGACCATTGTCCGCTGGCGATCTGGGACGGGGCTTCGCTGCGCGACGGCGAGATCAGCGTGCGGATCAAGCCGGTCTCGGGGCGCGAGATGCAGACCGGCGGGATCGTGTGGCGCTACAAGGACGAGAACAACTACTACCTGGCGCGGGCCAGCGCGCTGGAGCGGAACGTGCAGGTCTTCAAGGTGGAAAACGGGCGGCGCAGTCCGCTGCTGGCGGCGGTGCGCCACGACATCCCGTCGAACCAGTGGAGCATTCTGAAGGTTGCGGTGAAGGGCAACCGCTTCCAGGTGTACGTGGACCATCGCCGCGTGCTGCAAGGGCAGGACGGCACGTTCCCCGCGCCGGGCAAGGTCGGGCTGTGGACCGTGGGCGACGCGGTGACGTACTTCGACGATTTCCGGGTTGCGGCGAAGTGAGCCTTACAGCAACCGGAAGTTGACTTCGATGGTGGCCTGGACGGGCACGGCAACGCCGGCGGCCTGGCCGGGCGAGAAGACCCACTGGTTGACGGCTTCGACCGCCTTTTCATCGAGCCCCATTCCGAGAGCGCGCACGATCTGAATGTCCTTGGCGCGGCCGTCGGTATCGATGACCACCTTGAGGACGGCGGTGCCCTGGAATTTGGCGGCGCGGGCGGCGTCGCTGTAGGAAGGTTCGAGCTTGGAGAGCAGGCGGGGAGCGCTCACGCCGCCGCCGACTTTGCGCGGACCGTCCACGGAGGAGCCGAAAGGCGTAGTGAGCCTGGCCACGAGGGCGCGGTGCATGGCGGCGGCCTCCTGCTCGAACTGCGCGGCTTCGGCGCCGCGGTTCTGGCTGCGCAGGAAGCGGACGAGGAGGTCGGTGGTGATGGCCTGGTCGGAGGAGCCGGGATCCTCGATCGAGCGCGCGGTACGGTAGAGGGATTCGGCCTGGGCGGCGCGCGCCGGATCATCCTGAGCGACGAGCGCGAGCCAGGTCATGGCGCGTCCGGTCTGGTTGCCGTCACGGGCGGCGTTGCGGGCGCGCTCGAGGTAGCCGGTGGCGGCCTGGGTATCGTGGTTGGTGAACGCGGCGTCGATGCCGAGCGCGATGAGGGCGGGGACGGTCTCGGGCATGTCGCCGAGGGCGGCAGCCTGGCGATAGTATTGGAGGGCTTCGGTGCCGGCGTGCTGCCGGACGGCGAGGTCGCCGAGTTGTACCAGGCCCTCGGCATAGGACGCGGCGCCCTCCTGCTTGCGCAGCGGCAACCCGGCTTCGAGAAGCATGCGGGCGGTATCGAACTTGCGCAGGCTTTCGTAGTTGGCGGCAGCGCGGTCGAGGAGTTCGTGATTCTTCTCGGCGTTGGCGCGGAAGATGACGGACGGGACGTCGGGCGGCGCGGCCTGTTCGGACTTGGATTGCGCGCGCACCGTGGCCAGGGGCGCGGCGAACAGGAGAGCGGCGAGGATGGAGGCGGCCAGCGCGGCGCGTCCGTGAGCGGCGCGGGGGATGCGGGCGTCGAGGATGGCGCGGAGGCGTCCTTCCAGTTGCGACGGGCGGGCCATCGCGATGCCGGCGGCGCCGGCCGCGGGAACAGCGCTCATGCCGCGGGCGATCTCCAGCAGATGTGCGGCGTAATCGGCGGGTTCGGCGCCGGAGTGCAGCACGAGATCGTCGGCGGCGCACTCGCGCTCCTTGAGGGCCTCGCGCCAGGCGAACCAGGCCAGGGGATGGAACCAGAACAGGCAGAGCGCGGCGCGCGCAAGGAGTTGGGCGGCGGCGTCGCCGCGTTCGACGTGCGCGTACTCGTGGAGCACGACCATGCGCAGGCGCTGGGGCGTCCAGGAGCGGGCGTCGGCGGGGAGAAAGATGGCGGGGCGGAGAATACCGGCGGTCATGGGCATGGCGTGATCGGCTTCGAGGAGGGCGGCGTCCGCCGGGAGTCCGAAATCGGCGGCGCGGAACGGGGCGGGCGCGGCGCGGCGGCGCAGTCGCGCGAGCGCGAAATAGGCTGCGAGCATGTGGAGGAACGCGAGCAGCGCGCCGGCGGTCCAGACGAGCAGGACGGTGCGGCGGAGATCGAAGGCGGGACGCGCGGCGGGCACTGGCGCCGCGGCGGCCACGGCTACCGGGGTGCGGCGCGCGGAGGCGGCGCCGGCGGACGCGGTGGCTTGCACGGTAAACGTAGGACCGGGGAGCAGCGCGTTGGCGAAGCGCTGCGGCCAGGACGGCAGGGCGAGCGCCAGCAGGGGCAGGGCGAGCAGCACGGCGAACGCGCCGGTCCACACCAGGTGGCGCGCGGCGGCCGAACGGCGCGCGAGCGCGAGCGAAGCCAGCAGGGCGGCGGCGAGCACGGCGGTGCTTTTGATCGTGAGGCTGAGGAGAAGCGGCCAGGCGTTCATCTTATTTACCTTCCTTGCGGGCGCGCGCGATGATGCGCGCCATGCGGTCGAGTTCGTCTTGGGACAGGCGCATGGAAGAAACGTCGAGCAGCGCGGCGACCACGTGTTCGGCCGAGCCGTTGAAAAAGGTGTCCATGAGGTGCTTCACGGCGGAGCGCTCGGCCTTCTCGCGAGCGACCGCCGGGACGTACACGTACTTGATGCCTTCGGACTGATGCTTGACGTGGCCCTTCTCTTCGAGGATGCGGAGCATGGCGCGCACGGCGGAGTAACTGGGGGCGTCGGCCATGGCCTCGCGCACTTCGGCGGCCGAGGCTTTGCCGCGCTGGAAGAGGATGTCCATGATCTGGCGTTCGCGGCGGCTGAGGGCGGAGAGTGCGTTGCCGCCGTTCCGGTCCTGCTGGTTTTTTAGCATCTGCTAGTAAATTAGCAGGAGGCGGACGGT
>JBBIQR010000011.1:3943-39659 GCA_037442245.1 Candidatus Solibacter sp.
GTGGATGTCTTCGGTGTGATCGCCGAACGGAAGATTCAGGAGGCCATGGAAGAGGGTCTCTTCGACGGGTTGGAGGGCGCGGGGATGCCGCTCCCGGCGGAGGACGACGCGGGGCAGGACCCGGCGCAGCGCATGGCGCACCGGATCATGAAGAATGCCGGGGTGACGCCGGAGTGGATCGCGGAGGCGCGGGCGATCGAGCGCGAGACCGGGCGGCTGGAAGGGGTTGGGGGCGAGGAGCGGTCGCGGCGGATCGATGAGTTGAACCGGCGGATCACGCTGTTCAACCTCAAGGTTCCGGTGCGTTCGGCGGAGAAGTCGCCGGTGCGCTGACGCGGAGGGGCGTTGCGCTTGGATCCAAATGGCCGGCCGGGAGGCCGGCCCCACTGGGTTACTCGCCGGGGACCTGGAAGGTGCCGAGGAAGGCGCTGCGGCGGAAGCGCACGTCGAAGCGCTCGTTGAGGCTGTCGCCCTGATAGGAGGTCTCCAGCGCGTAGGCGGGCATGGCGTGCTGGAGCGAAGTCAGCGGCGGGTAGAAGACGTCCTCGTTGCCGCAGGTGTGGTCGGCTTCAGTGAGGCCGCGGGTGCGGATTTCGGCGAGCGAACCGGCGGTGAGGCGCGCGGCGCCGCCGTGGATATTGCCGTTTTCGATCTCGAGATCGATGGGCGCGGCGGTGACCTTCACCACGTCGCTGAGGACCGCGGGCGCTTGCGCGCGGGCGAAATCGACCAGCGCGTCGCGCTGCGCGGCGTCGGCGCGGCTATCGACGATGAGGACGGCGTGGGACGGGTTGGTCGCGTAGTGGACGTCGCCCAGGGTGTGGGCGGTGCGGACGATGCCAACGATTCCGAGGCCTTGCAGGTTCACGCCCTTCCACGAGCCGTTATTGATTTTCCAGCCGAAGACCGCTTCCTTGCCGTTGATATCGACTTCGCCGTTGGCGAAGCAGGGTCCGGTGTAGGTGTCGGCGGTGCGCGCTTCCATGTAACTGCCGCTGATGGAATGCCCGGGCAGACCGGCGGCGAAAGACAGGGAGGCGGAAAGAACAGCGATGGTGCAGAGTTGTTTCATCCCAGAATTACCCTCTGAGGTCAATCTTAGCATCGGGCGGTGGATTCCGATCACGCTGGTGCTTTTGGGCCAGCCGGCGGCTTGAAGAAGGGAGGGTAAGTGGCGTGGAATGTAACGCTTGCGGTTTGGCACGGAATTTGTAAGGAGGGATGGCGCAGGGAGGAAGCAAATGAAGACTCTGCTTTGCATGACGGCGCTGGCGATTACGCTCGGGTTAGCCGCCGGGCACTCGCAGGTTTTCGCGCGTTTCGGACCGCCGCCTCCGCGGCGCGAAGTGGTGGTGATGCGTCCCAGTCCGCGCTACGTGTGGGTGCCGGGATACTACTCGTGGGCGGGGGAACGTTACGCATGGCGCGCCGGATACTGGGCGATGCCGCCTCGTCCGTACGCCGCGTGGGTGCCGGGTTACTGGCGCCACCGCCATCGCGGGTACGTCTGGGTGGGCGGATACTGGCGGTAGTCAGGAGCCGCAGACTTCAGGCTTCGATCGCCGGGACGGCTGCGTACTCCATCTTCAGGCTCTGTAGCGGTACCGAGTAACGATCGTCGGTGCATCGTTCGGTCATGCTTCACGGGCGCCGCTACTTTTTTGCCAGCGCGGCCATGACCTGATCGGTCACCTGTTGCACCAGGCGCTCGATTTCGCCGGCGGAGAGACCGGCGGCTTCACCGGGGATGCAGGGACGGGGCGCGATGGCGATGGTGTTGGGAGTATCGGGGAGGTCGCAGAGCTGGCACTCCTTCATTTCGTGGCGCGGGTCGGGGAGGCCGAGCTTGGCCTTGATGGCGAGCAGGTCCGCCGCCTTTTCATTGGTGATGAAGGTGGGCCCGCCGATCTGCTGGGCGTTCATCAGGGTCCAGCAGTAGGTATCGAGGACTTCGGCGTACCACTCGGCGTGGGTGACGGTGTCGCCCCAGCAGACGATGCCGTGGTTGGAGAGCAGCACGCTGTTGTGCGTCCGGACGAAGGGGATGACGGTGCGGGCGAACTCGCTGGTGCCGGGCGTTTCGTAGGGGGAGAGCGCCACCTTGCCGATGAAGACTTCGTATTCGGGGATGATGCAGGTGGGCGGCACCTTACCGCTGATGGCGTAAGCGGTGGCGTGAGGCGGATGGCAGTGGACTACGGCCTTGGCCTCGGCCACCTCCTTGTAGATTTCCAGGTGGAGCAGGATTTCGCTGGTACGCGGGCGTCCGCCGGCGAGCTGCTTGCCGTTCAGGTCCACCATGCAGAGCTGCTCGGGGGTGAGGTCGTACTTGCTGCACAGCGTGGGGGTGCAGATCACTTCGTTGGGCCCGATGCGGCAGGAGATGTTGCCGCCGTTGCCGTCCACGTAGGAGCGCAGCCAGAGCTTCTTGCCGACGGCGCAGATCTCCTCCTTGATGGCGCGGGCTTCGGGCGAGTTGAAGAGGGCGGCGATGCGCGGGTCGGCGGCGGCCATGGCGCCGGGCGCGGACGCCGCGGCGGGCGAAGCGGCTGCGCCGGAGCGCAGGGCGATGCCGCGCGCCTCCAAGGCTTCGCGCGCCGAAGGCGTGAGAATGACGTTCTCCACGGTGACGATTTCGGCGGCGCCCTTCTGCGCGGCGGCGTCGATATCGATGAGTGTGATGACTTTCAGTCCGGTAAGGTCGATGGTCATTGCCCTTTGTCCATTAAAGCACCCGGAGTGCGCCGCCGCCGATGACGTAGCGGCGTTCCCGGGTGAAGGTGAGCGGCGTGGTGACGCCTTCTCCGGTGGGGGTTGCGATGCTGTGGCTGAGATAGCTGGGTGCGCTGAGAGAGGCGAAACACGGCCCGTTGTGCACGAACAGCGTGGTATTCATGGCGCGCGCCATGCGGGTAGCGGTATCGACGTCGCGGGTGTGGATGATGGCGGTGTGGCGATAGCCGTGTTCGGCGCGGATGCTGGCGGCGATGGCGGCGTCCACATCGGGGACGCGGACCACCGGGAGGAAGGGCATCATCTGCTCCTCCTGCACGAAGGGGTGGTCCTCTTTGGTTTCGCCGAAGAGGAGGTCGGTACCGGGGGGCGCCTGGATGCCGGCCGCCTGGGCGAGCACGGCGACGTCCTTACCGACGAACTCCTTTTTGACGTGGGCGCCGCAGCCGGTAGCCGGGTCGTCGAAGCGGAACGCGGCCTTGGTGAGGCGCTCGATGGCGGCGGCGTCGAGCGGGACGGCGCCGGCGCGTCGCATGGCGGCGAGGAAAGCATCGGCCGCGGCGGCGACGACGAAGACTTCCTTTTCGCCGATGCAGAGCAGGTTGTTGTCGAAGGCGGCGCCGGCGATGATGGCGCGGGCGGCGGCATCGAAATCGGCGGTCTCATCGACGACGACCGGCGGATTGCCGGGTCCGGCGGCGATGACGCGCTTACCGGATTTGGCCGCCGCTTTAACCACGCCGGGGCCTCCGGTGACGCACAGCAGCGCGACGCCGGGGTGCATGAAGATCTCTTCGGCGGTTTTGATGGTGGCTTCGGCGGTGGTGGTGAGGGCGTTGGCGATGCCGAACTCGCGCTCGATTTCCCGATTGAAGGCTTTCAGCGCGAGTTGCGCCACCTTGGCGCCGGCCGGGTGCGGGCTGAAGACGGCGGTATTGCCGGCGGCGAGGACGTTGATGGCGTTGGTGGCCATGGTGGGGACCGAATGGGTCGCGGGCAGCACCATGCCGATGACGCCCCACGGCGCGTGCTCGATGAGGCAGAGGCCGGCGGCATCGGTCTTGGCCTCGCTGCCCATGGCCTCGGCGCCGACCGTGAGCCGGATGTTCTTCAGCTTGGTGATCTTGTGGTCGAGGCGGCCGAGTTTGGTCTCCTCGAGCTCGATGCGTCCCCACTCGGCGGAGTTGTCGTGGCAGAGGCGGCGGACCACGGCGCAGAGGCGGACACGGTCGTCGAGGCTGAGGGCGGCGACCCGGGGTTGGGCTTCGCGGGCGGCGGCGACCGCGCCATCGACCGTGGAGAAGACCCCGCTATCGCCGGCGGAGGGGCGGGCGGCGGCAGGCAGGGGTCCGACCCTGGCTTCGATGGCCTTGAGCACTTCGCGGGCGATTTCGGCGATCAACTGTTCGTTGACAGCGCTCATTTGGGCAGGACCTTCTTCACGTCGTCATGGGGACGCGGGATGAGGTGGATGCTCTTGACTTCGCCGACGGCGCGGGCGGCGACGGCGCCGGCATCGATGGCGGCCTTCACGGCGGCGACATCGCCTTCGATCACGACGGTACACAGGCCGCTGCCGACCTTGCGCCATCCCTTGTAGTGCACGTTGGCGGTCTTCAGCATCGCGTCGGTGGCGTGCACGAGGGGAACCATCCCCTTGGTTTCGATCATTCCGATGGCCAGGCTCATATGCGTTTGCTCCATGCTCCTTTAGCGGACGATGCCATCGACGACGCCTTCATGGGGGCGCGGGATGACGTGGGTGGCAATGAGTTCGCCGACGCGGCGGCAGGCGGCGGTGCCGGCATCGACCGCGGCGCGGACAGCGCCGACATCGCCGCGCACGATGGTGGTGACGAAGCCGCCGCCGATTTCGACGCTCTTGATCAACTCGACGTTGGCGGCCTTGACCATGGCGTCGGAGGATTCGATGACGCCGACGAGGCCGCGGGTTTCGATCATGCCGATGGCGAGGAAGCGCTTGGGGTCCTTGAGGTCGGCTTCCTTGGGGAGGAAGGAGGAGAAGTTGGGCAGCTCCTCGTGCGGGCTGGGGATGACGAGGACGCTGGTGAGTTCGCCGACCTTGCGGACGCTGGCGGCGCCCGCGTCGGTGGCGGCTTTGACTGCGCCGACATCGCCTTCGACGAAAGAGGTGACGAGTCCGGATCCCACCGAGACCCATCCGGTGAAGGAGACGCGCGCGGCTTTGAGCATGGCGTCGGTGCCTTCAATCAGGGCCACGAGGCCCTTGGTTTCGATCATTCCGAGTGCTTGCTTCATGTGTAGAGTTCGATGTCCTTGGTGAGGTGGAGTCCGCAGGCGTTTGCTTCGTCGGTATCCATGTGCACGTTGAGGCGGGTGGCGGGATCGACGCGCACCTGAACGCGATGAAAGGTGAGACCGGCATCGCCGCCGACCCGCAGCTTCATCAGGTCCTTGTGCTTGACCCCGTAGTAGGCGGCTTCTTCGGGATTCATGTGGACGTGGATGGCGGCGCGGATCACGCCCTCCTTGAGTTCGCACATGCCCTTGGGTCCCATGAGAAAACAGCCGGGCGTGCCGGCGATATCGCCGGAGAGGCGGATGGGCGCATCGATGCCGAGCATGACGGCGTCGGTGAAGGCGAGTTCGACCTGCGACTGCTTACGCAGCGGGCCGAGAATGCGCAGGTTGGAGATGAGGCGGCTGCGCGGTCCGATGATGGTGACGGTTTCGTTGGCGGCGTAGTTGCCGGGCTGGTACAACTCGCGGTAGACGGTGAGTTCGTAGCCTTTGCCGTAGAGGATATCGAGGTCTTCGCGGCAGACGTGGCAGTGGCGCGCGGAGGCGTCGACGCGGAGCACCGGCGAGGTTTTGCCGGAGGGCGCGGCGGCGCGGGCGCGGACTACTTCGCGAACGATCTGCTCGATGTCCGCGCGGCGGATAGGCGAATCGGGTTGGCTGGCTGGCATGTCCGTCCGGTGCGGCGGGTCCCTGGTCCTCGAAAGCGGTAACGATCATCGTAGCGGGATGCGGGGGCGGCGGTCAAACGGCTACGGCGGAGAAACTGCATTACGAGTACAGGCGGAGAACGGCTATGATCGGATCTTGGCAACCCCGAAACGGGAGCGGGAATCATGACCGGACCGGATGGCGGCGGCACCGAGCCGGCGCACGAGCTGTTTTCGGAGATGTACGACGACCTGCGACGGTTGGCGCATGCGCGGCTGCGGCGGAACGAACCGGTCACGCTCCTGGACACGACTTCGCTGGTGCACGAAACCTTCCTGCGGATCCTCAAATCGGGCCGCGTGGGCGAATCCGAGAGGCCGCAGTTTCTGGCATACGCGGCGCGGGTCATGCGCTCGATCATCGTGGACTTCGTGAGGCAGCGGCACGCGGAGCGCCGGGGTGGCGACGACCAGCGCGTTCCGCTGGATGCGATGGGCGATGCGGTACCCTCGGCCGAGGATGAGGTTCTCCGCGTCAGCGAGGCTCTCGACGAACTGGCAAAAGCCGATGAGCGACTGGTGCGGATCGTGGAGATGCGCTATTTCGGAGGCTATACGGAGGAGGATATCGCGCTCGCCCTGGGTGTGAACGAGCGAACGGTGCGGCGCGAATGGCAAAAGGCCCGGCTCCTGCTCGCCGTGGCGCTGCAGTAGCCGGGCCGTTCCGCCGCTGCCGATTAGAGCGAGCGCAGGAAGTCCAGGATCGCCTGCTTGTCGGCGGGCACGAGGGCGTTGAACTTCTGGATCACGGCGTTGGCTTCCGAGGGAGGATAGCTGTCGCCGTGTGCAAGGCTGTCGCCCTCCGGCTCGCCGCCGGATGCGTGCGCCCGGATGGCGGCCAACAGATCGTTGGTCCTGCCATCGTGCAGGAAGAACATGCGCTGGCCGATTCCCCAGAGCGGGGTGGTGCGGAACATGTCGCCCGCGGCCACGCCCTGGGTGATGTTGTCGGCCAGACCGCCGCCCATGTGATGGACCAGCAGATCGGAGTAGAGATTCGCGGGCACGCTTTGCAGCGCCTCCGTCTCGTGCCGCGGGCCGGTCACCATGGTGGGGGTGTGGCAGAGGAAGCAGCCGATACCCGGGTGCGCCTGGTCGGTGCCGAACAACCGCTGTCCGCGCTGCGCGCTGGGCGAGAAAGCCACGGGCTGGGGCGGTGCCAGTTCACGCATAAAGATGGCGAACTCCAGCCAGTCCGCAACCATATGCAGCGGATTGTTGAAGGCCTGGTTGCGGCTGTCGGTCGGATCCGTGCGGGTGATATCGTTGGGCTCGTTCACGTCCTGGGTGCAGGCACCGGTCTCGTCGCGGGCGGTGGGGAACACGTCGTTGGTGATCCCCATCTCCACGTTGTAGGCTTCGCCGGCGAAGATGGCGATCGACTTGTTCTGCGCTTTCCAGCCGAAGCGGCTGATGGTGCCGTCGTTGCCGCTGCGGTTGGGGATGCCGCCGATTCCCAGCGCGGCGCGCGCCGCAGCCGTGGCGGCGGAACTGCTCAGAATGGTGCTGTCCTGAATCGCCTCGATCAGGCCGAGACCGAAGGTCTGAAGCGGAATGCGGAAACTCAGGTTTCCCTGCCGGTACTGAGTTTCAAAATCGGTCGGCGGCAGGGCCGCGTTGGTGCATGTGGTGGAGCCGGTATCGGAACGTCCGACGATGGTGAACAGCGCGTGCACCCCGCCATCCGGCGTCCCGTCCGGGTTTCTCTGGAAGCGGACTTCGCGGATGGGGCCGTACTGGGTGAGGAACGAAGGCACGTAATTCTGCGCGCCCTTGCGATGCGGGATCAAGTTGAACATCGGGTTCTCGGGCTTGCGGTACCTGGCAGGGGGATCCTGCGGATTCGGTACGAGAAAGCCGCCGGAGCCGCCGATGGCCGGTTGCTGGTGGCAGACCGAACATTGGTCGCCGTTGAAACGCGCACCCAGGCCGGAGGAATTCGTCAGGGTCGCGAGATTCGGATTCTCGCCGGTATCGCCGCCGAGCGGCATGTCGCTGCAGGAGTCGCACACCGCCTCAAGCTGGGTCGTGCGGCGGATGCCTTCGTTGAACAGCGCCAGTTCGTTGGGGGTCAGCCCGGGGATGGGTCCGCCGGCGCCTGGGGGGCCTCCGCGAACTCCCGGATCCTTCTGTGCGAGACAGAGGAACGTGCAGGTGAGCGCCGCGATTGCGAAACGGCGCGGCATTCGAATATCGAACATGAGATTGGCTCCCTCCGAGTCAAACTGCGTCAGCGTGGGAGCTGGGTTTGCCCCCGCCTGCTTCCGAGTGCTCGCAGGGATCAACGGATTCCGCCGGGATTTCCGGACATGGCCGCGGTTTTTTTTGCGGCGGGTGTACCTACCGGCGGGCGAGGAGGGCTTCGAGTTCGCGCAGCGGCCGGCGGTACTGTTCGCCGAGGTCCGGGTGGGTCGAATGGATGGCCTTGGCCTGGACCAGCAGGGGGCGGGCCTCATCCGGGCGGCCCAAGGCCGCGATGCATTTCGCCAGGGCGATCTGCGAATCGGCCAGTAGCGGGCTGCGGGCGGGGTCGAAGACGTCCGTGCCGAGGCGGGTGGCGAGTTGCAGCGGCGGCAGGGCGGCGGCGGGGCGGCGGGCAAGCAGATGCGCTTTGCCTTCCACGAGGGCGGCGCGCGCCTCCCATCGCTTGAGATAGGCGCTCAAGCCGCCGCCCTCAATCCGGGTGCGGACTTCGCGCGCGCGATCGATCGCCGCGTCCGGCCGGTTGCGCAACAGTTCCGCCTCGGCGCGCGCCACCGCAAGGTCCAGCCATTCGTAGGAGATCCGTGCCGGCCGGGGTTCGACGGGCGCGTTCGCGAGGATCTCCACCGCATCCTGCGCCCGGCCGGTGGCCGCAAAGAGCGCGGCCCGGTTGACCAGCGAATCGGTGATCTCCGCCGGCGAAGGAGGGCTGAGCCGGGAGCGAATGCCCACGGCCTCCGCTAAGGTTTCCTCCGCCTTGAGGTAGTGTCCGAGTTCGGTTTCGCCCGCGGCGATCCAATCCAGCGTGTTGGTGAAGTCGTGCGAGTCGCGCCCGTGCCCGCGAAGCCGGCCGGCTTCGCCCAACACCAGCACGGCCAGCCCCTCCTCGGTGCGGCCGTACCGCATAAGGTGGATTCCGTAGCCGTCGCGCGCCATGGGAGTGTGAAAGATCTCGTTCGGCCCAAGGGTACGAACCGCGAGGTCTACCGCGTCCTTGAGAAACGTCAGCCCCTCGTGCGGCCGCGATGTCTGGCAGAGGTAGGCGCCCAGCCGGTACTCGGTCTGGATCACGTCCGGGTGTTCCCCACCCTTCAGCCTGCGGGCGGTATCCACCGCCGACCGCAGACTCTTTTCCGCGCCGGCCATATTCAGGGTGTGGCGCTGCGCGTCGCCAAGGTAGGCGTACAGCGCCGGCAGGGGTTCTCTGGCTTCCCCCTGCAGGGATTCAGCTACCTGGATTGCCTCGCCGAGACTCACGATGGCTTCCCGGTATTCTCCCCGGTGATCCTGGGCCTGGCCCAGAATATTCAACGCGGAGACCAGGTCGTGCGCAGGCGGATATCGCCGGAAGAGTTGAACGGCAAGGGCAGCGTAGCGCTCGGCTGCGGCCAGATCGGTACGAAAGACGCTGTTGCCCATCGCGAGGTAATATTTCGCGCGCACGGGCGATTGGGAATCGCGGTTGCGGTCGAGGATGATCCCGGCCTCCTTCACGAGCGCCGGGCGATCCTGCGCAGAGGAGGACGATCCCGAGTCGGCGGCCAGGTCGAGCAGGGCGCGCGCGACCTCCGGATGAAGCGGACCGTAGATGGACTTCGCCAGTTGCACGCGTCTCTTTCCAAGCGCCGCCGCCTGGTCCTGCAAACCCAGATCCACGTACAGCGGAAACAAGGTTCCCAGCACGTCCAGCTTGGCTTCGGGTGCCTCATTCAACGCTCCATCGATCCTGGCGGCGCCTATATCCAGCAGTTCGCGGGCGGTGGTGCGGCGCGCCTTGACGGGGTCGGCATTTTGACTCGAGTTGGCGCGGAAGATGTCGAGCAGGAAGGTGCGTACGGTCTCCGCCGTGCGCGTCTGGACCTGCGCGACGTGTGCCTCCCTGAGTGCGATTCCGAGGCCGGCGCTGAGGGCGGCGATCACGGCGGCGACCGCGCCGACCGTGACCGTGTTGCGGCGGACGAATTTGCGGGCGCGATACCAGGTACTCTCCGGCTGCGCGAGAACGGGCTCGCCGTGGAGGTGGCGCTCGATGTCCTGGGCGAAGGCATCGGCCGTCGGGTATCGCTGGGCGGGCGCCTTGCTCAGGGCCTTGAGCACGATGGTGTCGAGATCGCCGCGGAGGCTGCGCGCCAGTTGCTTCGGGTTGACGCCGCGGGCCTGGGCTTGCGCGGTTCCCGCCGCAGACTGGCTGGGGCGCACGGCATCGGCAAGGAGCACCGCTTCTTCAATGCCGCTCCTGCCTTCGCGTGCGGGACGGTACGGACGCTCGCCGGTAAGCAGTTCGTAGAGGACCACACCGAGCGAGTACACGTCGCTCGCGGTGGTGACAGGTCCGCCGGCGATCTGTTCGGGACTGGCATAGCCGGGAGTCAGCACGCTTCCGCCGATGCGCGTGAGTTCGGTCTCATTGGCCTCTCCCTCGGTAAGGAGCTTGGCGATTCCGAAATCGAGCAGGCGCACTTCCCCAGCACCGGTGACCAGGACGTTGGCGGGTTTGAGATCGCGGTGAACGATCAGGTTGGCGTGCGCGTACTGCGCGCCGCGCAGCACCTGGAGGAAGAGTTGCAGACGCGGCTTCAGGGCGAGGCGCCGGCGGTCGCAGTAGTCCGTGATCTTCTCGCCTTCGACGTACTCCAGGGCGAGATAGGGCTGGCCGCTCTCCGCGATGCCGGCGTCGTAGAGGCGGGCGATGCAGGGGTGATTGAGTTGCGCCAGGATATCGCGCTCGCGCTTGAAGCGTTCGGCGAGCGCGCGATTGTGCATGGAGACGATGGGCAGCTTCAGGGCCACGGGGCGCTTCACTTCGCCGTCGGCCCGTTCGGCCAGCCAGACGACACCCATGCCGCCCTGCCCCAATTCGGCGCTCAAACGGTAGGGGCCCACGAGTCCGCCGGGCGCGAAAGCAGCGGGTCCCGGGGCGCGCTCCATGCGGGGCAGCGTATCCAGGAAGCCCCGGTCGCCGATCTCCTCGCGAGCGGCGAGCAACTGACGGAGGGCGGGCGCGAGAGGCGCGTGTTCGGAGGGGAGACTCTCCAGCCAGTTCGGGCGCGCCTCCGGCGGCAGGTCCAGCAATTGATCGAGGAGCCGCGAAAGTTCGGGCCAGGATTCCGGATTGATTCGCATCGTGCACCGCCACAACGAGGGTTCCGATGGCGCGGCCCGGACGAACCCGGATTACGCGCCTACAAGGTCACTGAGGCCATAGCGTAGCAAAATCTCCTCGACCCGCACGGCCTTGCCGGTCGTCGCGGCCTCGTCCATGGCCTGCATCAGGGCCACGGTGACGATCCCTTCGGCGGCGTCGGGCTTGGGCGGGGCGCCCGCTGCCAGACAACGCGCAAAATATTCGATGTAGTTCTGGTATTCGCCGGCGTGGTGGGAATGGCCGCCGAAGCGGAAAAAGTAATCGTCCATATCCTCGAAGGTTTCGATCACGCTCTGCTCGCCGATTTTCCAGGCGTAGCGGAGGTCGTAGTAATCGGCGTGGCTGGCGCCGTTGGCGGCGCGCAGGATGCAGCTCATGTGGCTGTCGCGCTGAATCGGCGTGACCGGCGAGGAGTAGGTTCCGCTGATGCGTCCGATCACGCCGGAGGGTGACTTGAACACGAAGTGGTAGGTGTCGGGATTCTTGAGGCCGATCGCGCGCCCGTTATCGCTGAGGATGCCGTAGCCCATGACTTCGCTCACGTCGGGGACGTACCAGCGCACGAAATCCACCGGGTGGCTGAGCCCGCCGTAGAGCCACTTGAAGGCGTCGAGCTTTGCCCAACCCTTGCTCAGGAACCAGCGGTGGTCGGCGTTGTAGTGGGTCTCGATGCTGTGCAGTTTGCCGAACACGCCGGTTTCCCAATGCCGGCGCTGGCGGGCGTAGGGCGCGAAAAAGCGCGAGCTCTGCCCGACCATGACGGAGAGACCGCTCGAGCGGACGGCGGCGAGCACTTCCCTCGCCTGGTCGAGGCGGTCGAGGAAGGGCTTGGTGCAGACCACGTGTTTGCCGGCGCGCAGTGCCTTGAGCGTGTGTTCGGCGTGGAGGTGATCTGGCGTATAAATGCCGATGACGTCGATGGCGGGGTCGGCCAGCATGTGGTCATAGGACGTGGTGAAGCCGGGGAGGCCGAACTCGGCGCAGCGCGCGCGGCAGAGGTCTTCATTCAGGTCGCAGACCTGGACCACGTTCCACAGTTCGCTCTTCAATCCGGCGGAGATGATGCTGCGGCCTTCACCGAGGCCGAGCACGCCGAGTCCGAGAGGTTTGTTGGTGGAGGATTTCGGGGTCATTGTTTTGCGGGTTCCGGTTCGGCGATGTCTTTGTAGGCGGGTTCGAGGCCGGTTTTTTCGACGATCGCCAGAGCGGCAGGGGTCAAGTCCTTCTCGAGGTGCGTATCGACGGGTGTCGAGTTGGTGGCTTCGTTGCGGGTGTTGGCGGTGGTGGTGTAGTTATCGCGGACGGTGACGTCGTGGATGCGCGGGGTCCACAGGAAGAGCCACTGGCCGTCCTTGCGATTGGGGATGTCGCGGGTATCGCGCGGATCGACCACGTTGTGGGCGATGGTCCAGTAGGCTGAGCCGTCGTCGGCATAGAGGGTGCGGGTGGGGGAGCGGACGTAGTTGTACTCGATGCGGCTGCCGGGTTGTTCGCCGAGCACGTAGATGGAGCCGCCGTCGCGGGGGAGTTGCTGCTGGCTGTCGACGATGCGGTTGTAGGCGATGATGTTGTCGCGGGAGACCTTGGAGGGCGGGATTTCGGCGTTGCCCCACCACCAGCCGAGGGCGATGGCTCCGTAGGGCACGCCGCGGATATCGTTATGCGAGATCTCGACCGCCTGGGTGAAGAAGCCGCTGATGGCCTCCTCCTGCTTGAAATCGAGGCTGACGTCGCGGATCCAGTTGTTGCTGACAACGTCGCGAGCGCAGACGCCGGCGATGCCCTGGAACAGCGGTCCGCCGCCGATGATGTAGTGCTGCGGATGGCCGACGTTGACGGCGTTGCCGGAGAGATCGCGGAAGACGTTGCCGCTGACGGCGCTATCGACCACGTCGTTGACCAGGCTGACGGCGACGCCGCTGGCGAGATGCAGGAAGCGGTCGCGCTCGAAGCGGATGTTGCGGGCGTTGCGCACGTCGACGGTGGCTTGCGGCAAATCGCAGACGTCGTAGTGGGTCTTGTGCCAGTTGCCGTCGGCGCGGAAGCGGGTGTACAGGGCGAGGCTCTGGACCCCGACCATGCCGCGGGAATCGCCGACCTTTTCGAGCTGCCAGTGGTCGTAGGAGAAGGTGATGCCGGTGAAGGTGAGGTTCTCCGCGCGGTCCGCGGGAGAGTTGCCGGCGATGCGCAGGAGCCCTTCGCTCAAGGGCGCGATGACGGTGGCGCGGGACATATCCTCGCCGTTGTTGACGTAGTAGAGCGTGTGGGTGGTTCGGTCGAAGTAGAATTCGCCGGGGTTGCGCAGGAGTTCGTAGGCGTTGCGAATGGTGAATTTGGCCTTGGGGTCGGCGTAACAGTGCCAGGCGAGCGTGGCGGCGATGGCGCCGTAGGGCTGCTGCAGGGTGAAGACGGTGTGGCCGTCCACGGAGCGGATGTCCTGCACACCGAGGACGAGGAAGTTCCAGGTGCGGTGCTGAAGGAGTTCGATATCGGAGGGGTTGCGGTAGACGGGCACTTCGGCGGGGTTGAATTCGATGCCGGCGAACGTCTTGCCGGGGGTTTCGGCCCACGGCTCATCGCCCTTGATGACGAATTCGCCCCAGGGTCCCTGACCGGTGAAATCGGCCTGGGTCATTTTCGCGCGCACGCCATTGACGTAGAGGCTGCGGAGCTTGCCGTCCCAGTCGAGCCTGGCTTTGTAGACGTTGCCGTGATCGAGAGTCCAGCCGGTGACCGGGACGCCTCCGCTGATCACGGCGGGCTGGCTGCCCTGCGCGCGATAGATGACGCGGAAGCCGTTGCGTCCGGAATCGGCCGCGCCGAATTCGATCGGGGCGGCCACCGGGTAGGTCCCGGCGTTCAGGCTGACCACGATATCGCCGGTCATCTTCGCGTTGACAGCGCGGACGGCGTCGCGGGCGCGGGCCAGGGTGCGGAACGGGCGCGCCGCGGTGCCGGGGTTGGAATCGGAGCCCGACGGGGAGACGGAAAACTCGCGATATACGGCGGCCGCGGCGGGATGAGACCCGGCGCAGAGGGCAAGGAGCGCGAACGCGCTGCGCAGTCGGAATGAGTTCGGCATGTGAGTCACGATTGCAGGGCGGCCCCGGACCGGCGCTTCTCCAGGTCGGCGTGAATACGCGGTTCCAGGGCTTCATATTTACCGTAAAACAAAACCGGGATGAGGCTGAGGGTGAAGAACGCCGCGGGCAGCCAGAGGAAACCGGCTGCGATGGCGCCGAGGGCGGAGGCCGATTGCGCGGCGTTGGGGACATAGCCGCGGGCGGCCATAATCCAGGCGGGGAGCGCGCCGCCGATGCCGCTGCCGGCTTTCAGGCAGAAAGCGGCGCCGAGCGCGGTGAGCACGCCGGCGGCGCGGACGCCGGTCTTCCACTCGCCGTAATCGACGCTATCGGAGAGCAGCGAGAAAGGGAAGGCCATGGCCACGCCGCCGGCAATGGTCGCGAAGATCCATCCGGCAAGCACGAGGGGGATGGATGGCTGCGCCAGATACATGAGGAACTGCCCGGCGATGGAGCCGGCCAAACCGAGTGCCCACAGGTTGCGCTTGCTGGTGAAGCGGCAGAGCCAGGGCAGGAAGACGACCGCGGCGAGCGAGACGATATCCAGGCTGTTCACGAGGGGAACGAGGTCCTTGCGGTGGAGGACGTAGGTGAAGAAGTAGATCACGGTGGAGACGCGGGAGATGAAGGCGATCCAGAAAAACAGGCTGCTGAGGAAGATGATGATCCAGGGCCAATTGCCGCGGATCGCGGAGAAACTCGCGAGCAGCGGCATGGAGTGCTTCTCCACGGGGACGACTTCTTCGAGGTTGCGGAAGGCGAGCAGGAACATCAGGATGCTGCCGGCGGCGAAGAGGGGCATGAGCAGCATGAAGCCGCGGCGGTCGTTGCCGTGCCCGAGCAGCGCCACCAGCGGCAGCGCGGAGGCGTTGACGATCAGGACGCCGATTTTGGAGCCGATCATGCGGTAGGTGGTGAGCATGACGCGCTCGCGAGGATTCGGCGTCAGCGCGGAGAGGATCGAGGTCACGGGCGTATTGATGCCGGTGTAGAGGATGCCGCAGACGATGTAGGTGGCGGCGGAATAGCAGGCTTTGGCAGTGTCGCCGAGGCTGGGAGTAAGGAAGGTCAGGACGCCGAAGATCGCGTACGGGAAACAGAGCCAGAGGAACCACGGGCGGCTCTTGCCCCAGCGGCTCTGAGTCTTGTCGAGGATCACGCCCCAGACGGGTGCGTCGATGCCATCGATGCAGCGCGCGATCAGCAGGATGGTGCCGGCGATGCCCACGGAAATGCCGTAGACATCGGTGTAGAAGTAGAGCAGGTAATTGGAGATGACGGCGAAGATGAGTTGCCCGCCGATATCCGGGGCGGCATAGCTGAGCCGTTTGGTGTAGGAGATGGTGCTCATGAAGACCGCGCGCCGAAGAGGCCTTTGCGGCTCATTCTAAGACGATTGCACGGAGGGGAACAAGGAACCCGGAGAGTTGCTACTATTCTTCGGGTAATTCGAGCGGAAAAAGGAGCGAGCCTTATGCCCGACGAAACGCGCACGCACAGCGCCGGAGAGACGCCGATCCGCGACCTGCGCTCGGCGCTGGAGCGGCTGCGGCAGCATCCCGGCGAGTTGATCGAGACGGACCATCCGGTGGACCCGGACGGCGAACTCGCCGGGGTGTACAAACGGATCGGCGCGGGGGCGACGGTGGAGCGTCCGGCGCGGCTCGGTCCGGCGATGATCTTCAACAACGTGAAAGGGTATCCGGGCTCGCGCGTGCTGGTAGGGATGGCGGCGAGCCGGAAGCGCGTGGGCATCCTTTTCGAAGCGCCCCCGGAGAAGCTGACCGAGCGCATGTTCGAGGCGATGAACCACGCGATGGATCCGGTGGAGGCGGGTCCGGAAGAGGCGCTGTGCCAGGAGGTGGTGTATCGCGCCAGCGATCCGGATTTCGACCTGAGGAAGATCCTGCCCGCGCCAACCAATACGGATCACGACGCGGGTCCGTATTTCTGCATGGGGCTGGTGCTGGCGAGCGATCCCGAGTTGGGGACGAACGTGACGATTCACCGGCTGTGCGTACAGGGGCGGAGCCGGATGACGATCTTCTTCGCGCCGGGGCGGATTATCGACCTCTTCCGCGAACGGCAGGAGGCGCTCGGGCAGGCGCTTGAGGTCACGGTGAACATGGGGCTCGATCCGGCGATCTACATCGGCGCGGAATTCGAGATGCCGACCGTGCCGGTGGGGTACAACGAGCTGCGCATCGCGGGCGGCATACGGCGGGAGCCGGTGAAACTGGTGGACGGGGTCACGGTGAAAGCCAAGGCGATCGCGTACGCGGAGGTGATCATCGAGGGGCGCATCCTGCCGGGCGTGCGGGAGCCGGAGGATCAGAACACGCACACCGGGTACGCGATGCCGGAGTTCACGGGCTATGACGGGGCGGCGAACCCGTCGCTGCCGGTGATCGAGGTGACCGCGATCACGACGCGCAAGAACCCGATTCTGCAAACCCTGGTGGGTCCCGGGGAAGAGCACGTGAATCTGGCGGGGCTGCCGACCGAAGGCAGCATTTATGACGCGTGCCACAAGGCGATGCCGGGGTTCGTCACGGGGGTTTACTGCCATCCAGCGGGGGGCGGCAAGTTCCTGGGGATCGTGCAGTGCAGGAAGCGCTCGGCGTACGACGACGGGCGCGCGCGGCAGGCGGCGCTGCTGGCGTTCGGCATCTACTCCGAGATGAAGACCGTGATCCTGGTGGACGAGGACGTGGATCTATTCGATAGCGACGATGTGTTGTGGGCGATGACGACGCGTCTGCAGGGTAACCGCGACATCATCGTGATTCCGGGGGTGAGCTGCCACGTGCTGGATCCGACGCAGAGCCCGGAGTACGATGCCTCGCTGCCGGCGAAGGGCGTCTCGGCGAAGACGATCTTCGACGCCACCGTGCCGTTCCGGTTAAAGGAGAAGTTCCGGCGGGCGAAGTTCCGGGACGTGGACCCGCGCCCGTTCGCGCCGGAGTTGAATCTGCGGTATCCGTAGGGGCGTGTTCGCCGGGAGGGCGCTCGCCGAGGCTCCACTCGAAGACGCGCCAGCGCAACTCGCGGTGCACGGCGAAGGCGACGACGAAGGGCAGGACGTAGGGCAGCGCGGCGGAGAGGAGGTAATCGCCGAAGCGCACGCTCCATTGCTCGAAGGCGCCGGCTTCGGCACCGGCGAACTGCTGCGCGGCCTTGTGGGCTTCGATCTCCGCGAATAGGAGCAGAAGCGCGACTTCCAACCCGGCCATCAGGGCGGTGCCGAGGGCGAGAGGGCGCAGGTTGCGGCGCAGGCCGGGCGCCGCGAGCAGGATCGCCCACAGCACCGGGAGGCTGAAGGTGAAGGTGACGATATCCGCGCGCGGGATGTCGAAGTCGATGGAGTGGATCTGCTGGGCAAGCGGGCGGCCGGGTCCAGCGGGGAGGGTGCGTTCGAGGGGCACGTGGAAAGTCCAACTGAGGTCGGGGTTCTCGCGAATCAGATCGCTGCTCCGGCCGCCGAGGAAGATACCGCCGGCGATGGCTCCGGCGCCCTGAAGTCCCCGGAGCAGCGGGGTGAGCAGCGCGAACCACCATAGCGAGAGCATGGCGACGAGCAGCGCCGAACCGCGCAGCAGGAAGCGGGTCTGCGGTTTAAGACTGGACATGGGCGGGGGCGGCGGCGCGCAGGGCGCGGGTCACCCAATACCAGAAGACGACCATGGTATCGAGCACGATGAGGCTCTCCCACAGGTAGGCGTGGGCGAAGTCGAACCAGGTCATGCTGTACTGCCCGAGGTAGTAGAGCGAGATGAAGCGGAAAATGTTGACCACCTGAATGACGGCGCTGCCGGCGAGTACGCCCCAGAGCTTGAGCTTCCACGAGGCCGGGAAGGCAAGCACGGCGCTCCATAACAGGATGGTCACGTTCACGGCGTTACAGCCGTCGCGCATCTCCACGGCGAAGCCGCCGGGCGAGCGAAGGATGGCGGCCTGCTGCGCGGCGTGGCCGCCGCAGGTCACGATTAGGCCGTGGGCCACCCCCACGAGTACGCGCGAGAAAGCGCGGTCCGCGGTCTGCACCGGCGGAGTGAGCAGGACGCCGAATCCCAGGAGAAAACAGCAGGCGAAAACGAGGGCAAATCGCAGCGGGCGGACGTTGCGGACGGCAATATTCGGTTTACGGTTCAGGGCCAATCTTATTTGATACCACGCCGCACGGCAGGCTGAGATTCGGTGATATATTGGTATCGGCCCTGTTCCCCGTCGCGAAGGGGACCAGGAAGTTATCAATACAGGGTCAAATTGAAACGACGCGGCCCGGCGGTGAAACATCCGCCGGGTTTTTTTGTGGGGAAGGCAGAAGTCAGAAGTCAGGAGTCAGAAGTCAGAATGAGAGGCCGCACCGCTGACTGCGGGTGTGTGCTTGCCCCGGGAAACGCAGGCAGCCGGCACCCGAGGATGAAGCCGCGGATTCTGACTTCTGACTTCCGACTTCTGCCTTCTGCCTTCCCTCACGCCACCGTGGTTTTCGCCTCGTGGATTTCCTGCAGGCTCCACACGCGGATGGGGTCGCGCAGTCTGGCCGCGACGGCGTCGGCGGCGGCGCGGGCTCCGCTCATCGTGGTGATGCAGGGCACGCGGTACGTCACCGCGCTGCGACGGATAGCCTTCTCGTCGTAGAAGGCGGGCGCCCCGGTGGTGGTGTAGATGGCGAGTTGGATGTTGCCGCCCTTGAGCAGGTCCACCGCGTTGGGACGTCCCTCGTTGACCTTGAAGATCGTCTTGCAGGGCAGACCAGCGGCGCGCAGCGCGTTGGCCGTGCCGCGCGTCGCAACCAGAGAGAAGCCGAGTTCAGAGAAGCGCCGCCCGATATCGACGGCCTCCTGCTTGTGGCGGTCGTTCACGCTGATGAAGATGGTTCCCTTATCGGGCAGCGGGCTGCCGGCCGAAATCTGCGCCTTCAGGAAAGCCTCGCCGAAGTTCATGCCCACGCCCATGACTTCGCCGGTGGAGCGCATTTCCGGTCCGAGCGCGGGATCGACGCCGTGGAATTTGTTGAACGGGAACACCGGGCTCTTGACGAAGACCTGCGGCACGGAGAGCTTGCCGGTGGCCAAGCCGTAGTCCTTGAGCTTCCTGCCCCACATCAGGCCCACCGCGATTTTGGGCAGCGCCACGCCGGTCGCCTTGCTGACATACGGCACGGTGCGGGAGGCGCGCGGGTTGACTTCGAGCACGTACACCTTGCCGTCCTGAATGGCGTACTGCACGTTCATCAGCCCGATGACGTTGAGGGCGCGGGCCAGCCGGATGGTGTAGTCCTCGATGGTGGCCAGCGTCTGCGGGGAAAGCGATTGCGCCGGCAGCACGCAGGAGCTGTCGCCGGAATGGACGCCGGCTTCCTCGATGTGCTCCATGATGCCGGCGATGAGCACGTCGCTGCCGCCGTCGGCGAGCGCGTCCACATCCACCTCGGTCGCGTCTTCGAGGAAGCGGTCGATCAGCACGGGGCGGTCCTGCGAGAAGCTCACGGCCTCGCGCATGTACTGCCGCACCATGTCCTCGTCGTAGGCGATCACCATGGCGCGGCCGCCCAGCACGTAGCTGGGCCGCACCAGCACGGGGTAGCCGATGCGCCCGGCGACGGCGCAGGCTTCTTCCACATTGGTGGCGGTGCCGTTCTCCGGGCACGGTATCTTCAGGTCGTCGAGCAGTTTGCCGAAGAGCTTGCGGTCCTCGGCCAGGTCGATGTTGGAGGGGTCGGTGCCGATGATGGGCACGCCCAGCCGCTTGAGCGGCAGCGCGAGATTCAGCGGCGTCTGTCCGCCGAACTGCACGATCAGCCCGTCGGGCTTCTCGGTATCGACGATGTTGAGCACGTTCTCCAGGGTGAGAGGCTCGAAGTAGAGGCGGTCGCTGGTGTCGTAGTCGGTCGAGACGGTCTCCGGATTGCAGTTGACCATGATGGACTCGACCCCCATCTCCTGCAGGGCGAAGGACGCGTGACAGCAGCAGTAATCGAACTCGATGCCTTGTCCGATGCGGTTGGGTCCGCTGCCCAGGATCATGACCTTCTTGCGGTCCACGGGCTCGGCTTCGTCGCCGTAATCGTAGTTGGAGTAGAGGTAGGGCGTGAAGCTTTCAAACTCGGCGGCGCAGGTGTCCACGCGGCTGAAGACCGCCTTGATGCCCAGCTCTTTGCGCCGGTTGCGCACGTCGATTTCGGTGGCGCCCCAGGTTTTGGCGAGCTGCACGTCGCTGATGCCGAAACGCTTCGCCGCGCGGAACTGCTCGCGGGTGGCGGCGATTAGGGTGGTGCCGGCGAGTTCGCCTTCGAAGTCCACCACTTCCTTCATCTGGGTGAGGAACCAGGGGTCGATGGCGGTGAGGTCGTGGATCTCCTCGACGGTGTAGCCGGCTGCCAGCGCGAACCTCAGGTAATTGAGCCGGTCCGGCGTCGGCGTAATCAGCTTCTTCGTGATCAGCGATTTTTCCAGCTTCTCGCTGCCGAACGCCCTGCCGGTTTCGAGGCTGCGAATGCCCTTCCACAGCGCCTGCTTGAACGTGCGTCCGATGGCCATCACCTCGCCGACCGATTTCATCTGGGTGCCGAGGGTCGGGTCCGCGCCGGGGAATTTCTCGAAGGCCCACTTGGGAATCTTCGCGACTACGTAATCGATGGTGGGTTCGAAACAGGCGGGTGTTTTGCGGGTGATATCGTTGCGGATTTCGTCGAGCCGGTAGCCCACCGCGAGTTTGGCCGCGATCTTGGCAATCGGGAATCCGGTGGCCTTGGATGCCAGCGCGGAACTGCGCGATACGCGCGGGTTCATCTCGATCACCACCATGCGGCCGTCTTTGGGATTGATGGCGAACTGCACGTTGCTGCCGCCGGTATCGACGCCGATTTCGCGCAGGCAGGCGAGCGCGCCGTCGCGCATCATCTGGTACTCGCGGTCGGAGAGGGTTTGGGCCGGCGCCACCGTGATCGAGTCGCCGGTGTGCACGCCCATGGGATCGAAGTTTTCGATCGAGCAGATGATGATGCAGTTGTCGGCGAGGTCGCGCATCACCTCGAGTTCGTACTCCTTCCAGCCGAGCACGCTCTCTTCGATCAGCACCTCGTGGACCGGGCTCAGATCCAGCCCGCGCTCCAGGATTTCGACCAGTTCTTCCTTGTTGTAGGCGATGCCGCCGCCGGTGCCGCCCAGCGTGAAGCTCGCCCGCAGAATGCAGGGGTAGCCGATGCGATCGGCGAAGTCCAGACCACCGGCGACCGTGGTCACCAGTTGCGATTGCGGCGTCTCCAGGCCGATGGAGCGCATCGCGTCCTTGAACAGCAGGCGGTCCTCGGCCTTCTTAATGGCGTCGAGTTTCGCGCCGATCAATTCGACGCCGTACTTGTCGAGCACGCCGGCTTCGGCCAGTTCCACCGAGAGGTTCAGCCCGGTCTGTCCGCCCACGGTCGAGAGCAGCGCGTCCGGACGCTCGCGGCGGATGAGTTCCTCCACGTAGGCGCGGGTGAGCGGTTCGACGTAGGTTTTGTCGGCCAGGTTGGGATCGGTCATGATCGTGGCCGGGTTGGAATTGACCAGGATCACCTCGAAGCCGTCGGCGCGCAGAGCCTTGGTTGCCTGCGTGCCGGAATAATCGAATTCGCAGGCCTGGCCGATGATGATGGGGCCGGAGCCGATGATCAGAATGCGGTGCAGGTCGTTGCGGCGCGGCATGGCTACCTGGCCTCCCGCATCAGCCTGGTGAAGTCTTCAAACAGGTAGTGGGAATCGTGCGGGCCGGGCGCGGCTTCGGGATGATATTGCACGCAGAAGACCGGGTGGCTGCGGTGGCGGAATCCTTCCAGCGTCTGATCGTTCAGGTTCACGTGGGTGATTTCGACCTCGTTGAGATTGAGCGAATCGGGGTCCACGGCGAAACCGTGGTTATGGGAGGTGATCTCCACTCGTTTGGTGATTTCGTTGCGCACCGGGTGGTTGGCGCCGCGGTGCCCGAACTTGAGCTTATAGGTTTTGCCGCCCATGGCGAGGCCGAGCAACTGGTTGCCCAGACAGATGCCGAAGACCGGCTTCTTCCCGATGAGCCGCCGGATATTACCCACCTGCGTGGTGAGCGGTTCTGGATCGCCCGGGCCGTTGGAGAGGAAGATGCCGTCCGGCTTCAACGCGAGCACGTCCTCCGCGCTGGTCAGGGCGGGCACCACGGTGACACGGCAGCCGGAGTGTACCAGGCGGCGCAGGATGTTGTGCTTGATCCCGAAATCGTAGGCCACGACGTGGAACTCCCGCGGGCGCGGCGTGCCGGTGAGTTCGGAGGGCGAACAGGAATCGACCCCGTGGGTCCACTCATAGCGCTCGTTCGTGGTGACGCGGCTGGCCAGATCCAGCCCGGCCATGGTGGGGATGGAGCGGGCGGTCTCCACCAGCGCCGCCCGGTCGGACCGGGTGGTCGAGAGCACGCCGCGCATGACGCCGCGCGTGCGCAGGTGGCGGACCAGGGTGCGGGTATCGATCTCGCTGACGATGGGCACGCCGGCGCGGGAGAGAAACGCGTCCGCGGCGGCGTCGCTGCGCCAGTTGCTGGCCAGCGGCGAGAACTCGCGGACGACCAGACCCTCGATGAAGGGGCCGCGCGATTCGTTGTCCCCGGAACTGGTTCCGTAGTTGCCGATCTGCGGGTTCGTGAGGATCACGATTTGCCCGGCATAGCTCGGGTCGGTGAAAACTTCCTGGTAACCGGTGAGAGCCGTATTGAAGACGACCTCGCCGGACCGCTCGGTGGGCGCACCAAAACTCTTGCCCTCGAAGACGGTCCCGTCTTCCAAGGCGAGGATGGCAGTGTTCAAGTAGGGGTTCCTCCCAGGGAGTGGATAACTTTCAGTTTAGCAGGTGCGGAGGATTCCCGTAGGCGCGGCGTGAGGAAGATTAGGAGGAGCGAAACGGCATCATGCGGCAGAGCGCTGTCAGGCAGGTATGCTGATCCCAGCCCCTCGCGCACAGTACAATCATAATTAATGGCATCTTCCACCCGCGGCTTCGGCGGGCGCTTCTGGGCTCTGGTTCTGGCCACCTTTCTTGGATTCCTCGGGATCGGCACGGTCCTGCCGATGCTGGCGCCCCACGTCCGCTACTCGTTGCACGGGACGGATCAGGACGTCGGCTTCGTGGTTGGCGTGTTTTCTTTCATCGCGCTCGCCGGACGGTTCATCGCCGGACCGCTGGCCGACCGGCGCGGGCGCAAGATCGCTTTTCTCACCGGGCTGGTTTGCTGCGGACTCGCCGGCGGAGCGTATCTCGTCCCGCTCGGACTTGCGGGCGCTTACCTGGGCCGCGTCCTGCAAGGTTTCGGGGAAGCCTGCCTCTACACCGGGTGCGCGGCGTGGGCGGTGGAGGTTGCGGGAGTGGAAAACAGCGGGCGCAGCCTCAACTACCTGAGCAGCGGCATCTGGGGCGGCATCTCGATGGGACCGGTGGTGGGGCAATGGCTCGGATCTTTCGAGCGCGCCGCCGCCATGCAGTTGACCGCCGCGGCGATCGCCATCGTGGTGGTGAGCCGCATCCGCGAGGATTACGCGCCGCACGAGCACGCGCACGGCGGCGGCTGGCTTCCCGCGGGCATCCTCGCGCCCGGACTTGCGACCGGTTTCGTCAATGTCCACTACCCCGTGGTCGCAGGTTTCCTGGTGCTGCACCTGGAATCGCGGAATCACGCCGGACCGGTCGCGTTTTCGGCCTATGCGCTGATGGTGCTGCTCTCGCGCTTCTTCCTCGGCGGATTGCCCGACCGCATTCGGCCGGCCATCACCTACTACGCCGGACTCGTTTTCATGGCGCTGGGACTGGTGTGGGTGTCGGCGCCCGCCGGGCGCGCTTCCGCGATCGCCGCCACCGCGATTCTCGGGTTCGGTTTCTCGTTCCCCTGGGGAGCGGTGGCGTCGGTGGTGCTGCGGCGCGCGCACCCTTCGCAGCACGGGCGGGCCGTCGGCGCACTGAGCGCTTTCTACGACCTGTTCGTGGGAATCAGTTCCTTCGCGGCGGGACTGGTGGCGCACAGTTACGGATACCGGGCGGTATTCCTGATGGCGGCAGGCGCCATCGCGGTGGCCGCCTTCATCGGACGTTACGTCTTCCGCGATGAGGCCGCGGCCCTGTCCGCGAAAGAAGAGGCGGTTTGCGCCAGCGCCCACTGAGCCGGGAACAGGCCTTGGCGATGGTCCGGGCGGCAGCGTGAAGCGGGCTGTGGCGGCCGGTCAGGCCCCGTACTCGGGACGCTTCCGGGCCCAATCGAGGAGCGCCCGCCGCGGCCAGAGCACACACGTCATCCTCGGCTGATACTCGCCGCCGGCATACAACCGGCGCCGTTCCGCGCTTCCCGCCAGGAAGCCGGCGTTGCGCGGCGCCTCGCCGAGATCGAACAGGATTGCGCCAGCCTCTTCCGGTACCCGGCGCAGCCAGCCCAACCGCTCCGTCACCTGCCCCGTCGTCCGGCAGAACATCCACGAGGCCATCAACAGTCCGCGCAGCGCCGGTTGTTGTTCGAGCGCCTGAGCCGCCCGGCAATACGAGAGATTCGCCTCGCGTTCCAGCAGAATGAGGCGGTTTTTGCGCAAGGCATTGACGTGCATTTCGAGCAGCGGGCTGAAGCCGCCCAAGTCCCGCACCACCCGCAGCAGCACCGAGTACGGATGCTCCGCTTTCATGAGCCAGGAGCGAGGAATACCAGCCGCTTCCCACTGGAACTGGCCGGCCGGAAACCGGCGCAATGCCGCGACCCGCGCCATCTCGCGGTAACGCACATCCTCGGCGCGAAAATGACCGGCCCAGGCTCGCGGTGGAGCGCTGAATGCGCGGAATTCCGCCGCGAACAGACGCTTTACGGAGTCGCCCACCCGCAAATCCTCGATACGCGCCCCGGCATGCCGCACTGCCAGCAACAGCAGAGCCCGCTCCAGTACCGGCGATCCCAGTTCCGGCGGCAGGGTTTCCCGCAGCCGGATCAGTTCCGCGGCGCTCTCGTCGTACCATTCGACACGCGAGAGCATCGCAAATACCTGCTCCGGGCTTCCCAGGTGTCCGAGATGCCCGACCACGTCCGCTAGCGGGGGTTCGTGAAGAGCGTTCCGGCAAGCCTCCACCGCGTGGCGTATCTCGTCGCTTACACTAGTCGAACCCAGGTACACTCCCCCAAGACCTGTCTCCAAGACCGTGGTCAGCCGATCCGGCATCGGTTCCGTCCGCACCATGGACCAGCGTCGCACAGCAGAAAACGTCTATACTTTACGCGAGGGCAGTATTAGCCGAAAGATAGTCCTCAAACCCGGCGAAGGAATCGATCTCCGCCAGGGCCGCCTCCGGAAGCCGCACGCCGAAACTCTCTTCGATGACCTGCACCAGCAGGAAAAAGTTCGACGAGTCCCAATTGGCCACCGTGTCGATGGTTGCGCGCGCTAAGTCCTCCTCGGCCAACTCCGGGAAGACAGCCCTGAAGCATTCAATAAGACGCGTGTGCCTGCTCGGTACCATAGAGCAATTCTACATTCATGAACGAAGGCCGTCGCCGTCGTACAAAATCCTTTACATTCAGAATGACCTCGCGATCCAGCGGCCCATCCACCAGTCCTTCCAGCATTTCCCGGATCGGAGTGTTCCGCTCCGTACTCTCGAAATGGAAATGGATCCGCGCCAACTGGAACTGCTCGATCAGTGCCGCCAGTATCGCGTACTCGATCCGCCTGCCGAAAGCCCGGCAACTCAATACCCAGGTATCCACGTGCAGCGAGCCGGCTTCCCGGTGTCCCGCCAGCACGCAAATCTTGCCCAGAGCGCCGAAGCGGTCGCGGTAGGAGGCCATCCACGCTCCGCGGTCCGGTGTCCGCAGAAACCGCAGCCAGTCCGCCTCGTTGATCCGCCGTCCGTTCAGGTTGAATTGATTGGTCTTGTTGATCAGTTCCAGCGCGCGTGGGTCGGGAGGATCGGTCAACGGCGCGATCGTCATTACGCCGCCGGCTTCGGACAGCACCTTCTCGAGCGACCCGGTTCCCGAAACGGCGCCGCCCAGTTCCGCCATGCCGCGCAGCCCCTGCAGGCGCAGCCCGTCTTCCTGCGAGTCCGTCTGCTTGCCGAATCGCTCCGCGAGTTCCCATAACAGGGCCATCACGCGCTCCGGGTCCGCGTCGAAAATCCGGCAGCCGATCGCCGGGTGCGCAGTCTGGACCTCGGCCACTTCCAGCGGGCTGTCGTCGATGAACAGCACGCTCCCGGCGCCCACATTCCAGGTCCTGAGAATCCGCGTCACCGACTCCGATTTCGCCCCCCAATGGGCCTCCACCGGGAATACCGATTCGCTCCGCAACAGAAGGTCCGGCCGCCGCAGCGCCTGGCTCACCAGGGCCGGATCGTTCTTGCTTGCGATCCCGATCAGCACGCCGGAATCGGCCAGGCTTTGCAGCATCTGCTGATAGGCGCCGTGCTGCGCGGCGCGGTGCTCCAGATCCCAGGCCACGCCATCCACCCCGGCCTGTCCCAGCACGCCGCTCCATAAGGTCTCATCCAGATCGGTGATGATTCCTTTCAACGGTGGCGGGGGAAACATCGCCCGCGCCAGCATTTCCCCCAGGGCATCGGCCGCCGCCAGCGTGTACGGCGAGCCGGTCTGCAACACGCTGGTGAAACTCACCCGCTCCGCCTGCGGCAACCCCGCCAACCGCGCCGGGTTGACCAGCCGGATGTGCGGCAGTCCCGCCAGTCCGGCCGCGAACGATGCGATCCGTTCGTCCAGCCGGGCCTGCATTTGCCCGTACTGCCAGTCCGGCACGGGTTCCACCGGCGCGGCCGGCACACTCGGCAGCGACACCGCGAAAACCCCGGCCCCGGACGCTCCCGCCAGCGACCCGCCGATCGCGTCCAGTTTGGCCCGCACCACGCCGCAAACGTCCTGGACTCGCGAGCGCCCCCACCCGCCGTGCACCCGCACGCCCAAACGGCTGTCCAGATCCGCCCATTCCAGAACGACCGCCGCGGCGCCGCAGGGCTCCTGCAAATACCGCTCCAGGTTGCCGGTCAAATCGCCGAACCGGCCATCCCGAACCACGATCCGCCGGTCCGGCAACCTCTGTTGCAGGTGCGCCGCCAGGAACGTACGCAGCGGCTGCGCGTAGAATCCGCAAACCAGACTGAGCGGAAACGGCGCGCCTTCCGGATTGGCCTGCTGTAAAAACCGCAGCGCTTCAATCAGCTTCATCGCTCACCGCGCGCGCAAAAGGCCTTCTTTTACGGGGTCAGGCGAATTCATCCGTATGAGATAATAGCAGAAGTCGTTCTTGCCGCCGCCCCATGCTCCGATCGCTGAAGATCACCTCCCTCCAGGCCGCCCGGCGGATCGGACTTTTTTCCGCCTTCGCAGGCAGCGGCTGGCGGCGGAACCGCCTGCTCATCCTCTGTTACCACGGGCTCTCCCTCAAGGACGAGCACCTCTGGGCGAACCTATATCTCTCCCCGGACTTTTTCCGCCGCCGCCTCGCCATTCTGGCCCGGCTCCGCTACCGGGTCCTGCCCCTCGGCCAGGCGCTCAGTCTCCTTCGCGAAGGCGCCCTCCCTCCCAGATCGGTCGTCATCACCTTCGACGATGGCTTCTACGATTTCCACCGCTACGGATTTCCCGCACTGTCTGAATTCGGCTTCCCCGCTACGGTTTACCAGACCTCTTACTACTGCAGCCACCCGTACCCGATTTACAACCTGGTATTGAACTACCTGTTCTGGCGCGGCGCCGGCCGCCGCCTCACCGGCGACCCGTACCAGGTTCCCGGTGTTTTCGAACTCCAGCCCTCGACCAATGTCCCTCTGGTCAGCGCCTTTTGCGACGCCGCCCGGCGGGCCGGGCTGAGCGAGGAGAGGCGCAACGAAATCGCCGCCGCCATTGCCGCCGAACTTGGCGTCGATTACGGCGAAATCATGGGCCTGCGCATGTTCCAGTTGATGAACGCCGGCGAAGTGGCGGAAATCGCCCGCGCCGGAATCGACATCCAGTTGCATACCCACCGGCACCGCACGCCCAGGGACCGGCAGTTGTTCGTACGGGAGATCCGCGACAACCGCCAATGGCTTTCCGGTGTGACCGGAACCGAACCCACCCACTTCTGCTACCCCAGCGGAGTCCATCACGCCGAATTCCTGCCCTGGCTGCACGACGAGAACGTGGTCTCCGCCACCACCTGCGAACACGGCATCGCCAGCCGCGCCTCGGACCCGCTGCTGCTGCCTCGCCTGCTCGATTCCATGCACATCCCCGACGTCGAGTTCGAAGGCTGGTTGAGCGGCATCTCCGCCCTCCTCCCCCAGCGCCATAGCTGACCCCGCCCGTCCGCCATTAATGGTGTTATTCTCGGGTCGAACGCGATTCGGGCGCGCCCCGCATCGCCGCGCCATCTGCCGCCAGGCAGGGAGGAACCATCCTTTGAAACTCGCTCAAACACTCGTCCTGACCGTGGGCACGGCGTCGCTTGCCGCCGGACTCTACGCCGAAGAAGGCATGTGGATGCCGCAGCAGATCCCCCAATTGGGAGCCCGCCTCAAGGCTCTCGGCTTCAGCGGCAACCCGGCGGAGTTCGCCGACCTCACCGGCCAGCCCATGGGCGCCGTCGTCTCGCTTGGCGGCTGCACCGCGTCGTTCGTCTCCCCCGACGGCCTCATCGTCACCAACCATCACTGCGTCACCGGCGGCCTGCAATTCAACTCCACCCCGCAGCGCGACCTGCTGCAGGACGGCTACCTCGCCAAGACCCGCGGCCAGGAACTCCCCAACGGTCCCGGGTCGCGCGTGTTTGTCACCACGTCGGTCACCGACGTCACCGGCGCCATCACCGGAGATATCGCCGCCAACGCATCGCCCCGCCAGCGGTATGACCTGATCGACCGCCGCGTCAAAGAGCGCGTCGCGGCCTGCGAAAAAGGCGGACAGCGCTGCACCGTGGCCTCCTTCTTCGACGGCTTGCGCTATTTCGAAATCGCGCAAATGGAAATCCGCGACGTGCGCCTGGTCTACGCGCCGGCCGACGGCATCGGCGTCTTTGGCGGCGAAACCGATAACTGGCGCTGGCCCCGCCATACCGGCGACTGGAGTTTCCTGCGCGCCTATGTCGGCCCGGATGGCAAGCCCGCGGCTTACTCGAAGGACAACGTCCCCTACCATCCGAAACACTGGCTGAGCATCGCCGTTCAGGGCATCAGACCCGGTGACCTGGTCTTCGTCACCGGATATCCGGGACGTACCCAGCGCCACCAGACCTACGCCCAGGTCAAAGAGACCACCGAGTGGACCATGCCGCGCGCCATCCGGTTGGCGCAGGAACAGCTCGCCATCCTCGACGGGCTCTCCCGGCAGGACAAGGCCATCGCCCTTAAAGTCGCCGGACGCGTGCAGGGCCTCAACAACGGCCTCACGAATCAGAAGGGCATGCTCGAAGGGCTGGTTCAAGGCGGCAGCCTGGCGAAGAAGCAGGCCCGGGAGAAGGAGCTCGAAGCCTGGATCGCCGCCGATCCGGCGCGCCGCGAGAAATACGGCGACGTCATCCCCGCGCTCAACGCCCTCCAGGCGGAAAGCGAGAAGACGCGCGAGCGCTCCGCCGCCCTGGCCACCCTGTCGGCATCCTCGAGTTACCTGGGCGCCGCCGAGTCCCTGTACCGGCTGTCCGTCGAGCGCGCCAAACCCGACATCGCCCGCGAAGCCGGCTTCCAGCAGCGCGATTGGCCGCGCCTCCGGGATGCCCAGGAGCGTTTGCAGCGGACCATCGATCCCGCGGTCGACCGCGCCTTGCTCCGCTGGTCCCTCGGTCTTGCCGCCGCGCTTCCCCCCGATCAGCGTATCGCGCCCATCGACCAGGCGGCCGGACTCCATCCCGGCATGACCACCGCCGCCGCCACCCAGGCCATCGATACCTATGCCGATTCGCTGCTCGCCGGCTCGCGCCTCGCCGACCATGACTTCCGGCTGAGTCTGCTCGACAAATCCACCGCCGATCTCGTAGCCACCAGGGACACGTTCCTCCTGCTCGCCGCCGCGCTCGAACCCTCCGCCGAAACCGCCCGCCAGACCGCCAAGGAGCGCGCCGGCGAACGCTCCCGCCTCGCCCCCCGCTACATGGAGGCCATGCTCGCCAAAGCCGGCGGACTCGTCGCCCCCGACGCCAACAGCACCCTGCGGGTCACCTACGGCCAGGTCAAGGGAGTCGATGCCCGCGATGGGCTGTTCTACAAGCCCCAGACCACCCTCGCCGGCATCCTCCAAAAGAACACCGGGACCGGCGATTTCCATGCCCCCCAGGTCCAACTCGACGCCATCCGCGCCCTGCGCGCGGGCGGCAAAACCCCCTACGTCGATCCCGCCCTCGGCGATGTCCCGGTCGACTTCCTCTCTACCGTCGATACCACCGGCGGCAACTCCGGCTCCCCGACGCTGAACGCCAAAGGCGAGTTAGTCGGACTCCTCTTCGACGGCACTTATGAATCCGTAGCTTCTAATTTCCTGTTCGATCCAGTGACCACCCGCTCGATCCACGTCGACGTGCGTTACATGCTCTGGAATATGGCCGAAGTGGATGGCGCCGGCAACCTGCTGGAAGAAATGGGGATTGGGTCGAAATAGTCCGAAATAGCTCGAAATAGCTAGCTCTACGCACGCTCCCGTTACCGGTAACTGCCCCGGAGTTTCCTTGACTCCGGCCAGGACCGCCGTGTATACCAACAAGAAACAGCGCCTTTTAGCGCCACCCATGAGGGAGTGTGCCTGGTATGCACAATACGCTTCGTACGACGTCCGGCCGGGTTCTGTCCCGGTCCCTGCTTCTCTTTGCTCTTATCTCCGGCGCTCCGTGCTTCGCTCAGACCGTCGCCGTCGCTCAAATCTCCGGTTTCGTTAAGGACCCCAGCGGCGGCGCCATCGCCAACGCCGAAGTTCGCGCCACCCAAACCGCCACCCACCTGGTCCGTGTGACCATGACCGATACCAGCGGAGGCTACGTGCTGCCCGCCCTCCCGGTCGGTCCCTACCAACTCGAAGTTACCGTCAGCGGCTTTAAGAAATATATCCACTCCGGCATCATCCTCGAGGTCGGCAATAACGTCCAGATCAACGCCGGCATGCAACTCGGCACGGTCAGCGAAAGCGTCGCCGTTTCCGCCCAGGCGGACATGGTGCAGACCAGCGATACCACCATCTCCCAGGTCATCGACCAGCGCCGCATCGTGGACCTCCCGCTCAACGGGCGCCAGCCCACGCAGCTCATTCTCCTGGCCGGCGCCGCCCTCAACGCCCCCAGCGGCGACACCGTCTCCAGTAAGAATTTTTACAGCTCGACCAGCATCTCCGTCGCCGGCGGCCAGGCCAATACCCTGAACTACATGCTCGACGGCGCCGATAACAACGACTCCTTCTCCAACGTCAACCTCCCCATCCCCTTCCCCGACGCCCTCCAGGAATTCAGCGTCGATACCGGCACGCTCCCCGGCCAGTACGGCCTGCATCCCGGCGGCACCGTCAATGCCGTGACCAAGTCCGGCACCAACAGCCTCCACGGCGACCTCTTCGAGTTCCTGCGCAACGGCGATGTCAACGCGCGCAACTTCTTCGGCACCAACCACGACAGCCTCAAGCGCAACCAGTTCGGCGGCACCGTCGGCGGTCCGATCGTCAAGGATAAGATCTTCTTCTTCGGCGGGTTCCAGGGCATGTTCAACCGCCAGGAGCCCCCGCAGACCATCAGCTACGTTCCCACGGCGGCCGTCACCAGCGGCGACTTCAGCACCATCGATGGCCCCGGCTGCGTCTCCGGCGGCAAGAACATTTCCGTGGTCGATCCCCTGACCGGCAATCCGTTCCCCGGCAACCAGATTCCCGTCAACCGCTTCGACCCCGCTTCGCTCAAACTCCTCAAGTACCTTCCCCAGAGCCAGAACCCCTGCGGCAAGGTGACGTACGGCATCCCGCAGACCGGCGACGAGGACCAGGCCGTCGGACGCATCGACTGGAACCAGAGCGCCAAGAATACCTTCTTCGGCCGCTACTTCCTCGACGACTACCGCAACCCCGCCGCCTTCGACGGCAGCAACATCCTGATGACCACCCGCTACGGCAACCTCGAGCGCGCCCAGTCCGTGGCCCTCAGCGATACCTACACCTTCACCCCCACCGTCATCAACTCGGTTCATGCGACGTTCAGCCGCCGGCGCGACGACCGCGGCGCGCCGCCCAACGACATCAACCCGTCCTCGCTCGGCGTCAACGTTCCCACTCCGGTCGCCAACTTCTTCCAGACCTCCGTCAGCGGCTACTTCAGCACCGGCTGCGGCATCTGCGCCAACGCCTTCTTCAACGTCAACAGCTACCAGTTGGCCGACGACGTGAATATCACCCGCGGCAAGCACCAGCTCGCCTTCGGCGTCGATTACCTGCGCAATCAGTTCAACTCGGTCAATACCTGGATCTCCAACGGCAGCTTCAGCTTCAACGGCCAGTACGCCAGCGGCAAGACCATGGGCGATTCCCTGGCGGCCTTCATGATGGGGGTCATGAACGACTACACGCAAAGCGCCAACCTGGTGAACGCCACCCGCGGCATCAGCATGGCCGTCTACGCGCAGGACAGCATCCGGCTCCGCCCGAACCTCACGGTCAATCTGGGCCTGCGCTGGGAGCCCTGGTTCGTCCCCTACGATAAGTACAACCACGGCAACACCTTCTCGCCCGCCGCCTTCAACGCCGGACAACGCAGTTCGGTCTATACCAATGCCCCCGCCGGTCTTCTCTTCTACGGCGACCAGGGCGTCCCGCGCGGCTACGAGAACAGCGCGCTCGGCAACTTCTCCCCGCGCATCGGCCTGGCCTGGGATCCCACCGGCAGCGGCAAGCAGTCCATCCGCGTTTCCGGCGGCATCCTCCGCGACAGCGAGGAGATGTTCTATAACGAGCGACTGACCACCAACGCCCCGTACGGCACCCAGGTCGACGTGCCCTTCCCCTTCCCGCAGGGCGGCACGTTTACTTCACCCTGGTCCGCCTATCCCGGCGCGGTGCCGTTCCCGCTGCCTTCTCCCCTGCCCTCCACCTACAAGTTTCCCAACGAGGGCGTCTATGTCAGTCTGCCGCTGAACATGAAGCCGACTTATACCGTCCAGTGGAGCGCCAGTTATCAGCGCCAGCTCGCCCACGACTGGATGGTCACCGCCACTTACATCGGCAACAAGACGTCTCATATCTGGGTCGGCGAGGATATGAACCCCGGAGTCTACATTCCGGGCAGCACCGCCAACACCAACCTGCGACGGCCGCTCTACCTGCAGAATCCCACTCTGGGTTCGGCCTACAGCGGCATCACGATGTCCGATCAGGGGCTGAATTCCAGCTATAACGGCCTGGTCCTCGCCATCCAGCACCGCTTCAACCAGAGCTTCACCCTGCTGACCAATTACACCTGGTCGCACTGCCTCTCGTACTCGGATTTCAGCGGCGAACTCGCCGGCAGCGCCTACTCCGATCCCTACAACCGCGGGCTCGACTATGGCAACTGCGGGTTCGACGTCCGCCACAACTTCAATAGCTCGCTGGTCGTCATTACCCCGGTTCGCGGCGCCGGCCTCGGCGCCCGGCTCCTCGGCAACTGGCAGTTCTCGCCCATCTTCACCGTCCACTCCGGTCTTCCGATGAACATCACCACCGGCAAGGACGTCGCCCAGACCGGGCTGAATAACGACCGCCCCAACCAGATGCTCGCAAATGCCTACGCCAGCACGGGCAATCCGGTGGATTACCTGACCCGCGCCGCGTTCGCCAGTCAGGCTCCCGGCACCTACGGCAGTCTCGGCCGCAACGTCCTCATTGCGCCCGGCATGGTCAACTTCGATGTGGCCTTGAGCCGTCTCTTTCACTACCGCGAACGCTGGCAGATCGAAGCCCGCGCCGAGGCCTTCAACGTCATCAACCACACGAACTTCAACGGACCCGCGACGAGCCTGGCCAACTCCAAGTTCGGCGTCATCACCTCCGCCGGGGATCCCCGTATCCTGCAGTTTGCGATGAAGCTGTATTTCTAAACCGCGTTACCAGGCGCCGCCGGCAATCCTTCTGCCGGCGGCGCCGCCTCCTCCGGGCTATACTTGGGGGCAATGGCAAAAGCAGGCGTCAGCTTCCTGCGGGAAGACAAGCTGCGCACTTACCAGGACGCTCTCCACCACGCCGGCATCGAAACTCTCCCCATCTCCCCTGCTTCACCCCGCTCCCTCGATGAAGTCGCAGGCCTCGTGCTCACCGGCGGCGGCGACATCGCACCCTCCCGGTACCACGCCCAACCCGGCCCGCACACCAAAAATATCAGCGTCGAGCGCGATCTCCTCGAACTCGACCTCCTCGCCGAAGCCGAACGCCGCGGACTCCCCGTCCTCGCCATCTGCCGCGGGCTGCAACTCCTCAACGTGGCGCGCGGCGGCACGCTCCACCAGGATATCGGCGGCCACAAGAACGTGGACCACGCGGTCACGCTCACACCCGCCTCCCGTATCGCCGCCATTCTCGGCGCCTCTCCCTACACCGTGAATTCGCGCCATCATCAGGCGGTCGACAGCCTCGGCTCCGGACTCACTGTGACGGCGCGCGCCCACGACGGCGTCGTCGAGGCCCTCGAAGATCCCTCCCATCCCTTCCTGGTGGCCGTCCAATGGCACCCCGAGGACCGCCCCGCGACCGCCGACGCCCGCCTTTTCCAAGCCTTCGCCGAATCCCTCCACGGGTGAACACCCGTCGCCCCGCAAGCCGGCTGCCGCCGGTGATGCAAGTCACAGCGCCGCTCCGCGCCCGCCGCTACAATCGCCGGCGGAAAGGGAAAACTATCCGTGTATCGCCTCTCCGTATCGATAGCCGCTTTCATCTTCTGTCTCAGTCTCTTCGCCGGCCAGGATACGCCGTCGAAGCCGTTACCGGCAGTGCAATCTGCCCCGCGCAATACGCCCGCCACGAAGTTGAGCGCCCAGAGCCAGGCATGCCTGGACTGCCACGCCGCCCAATCGCCCGGCATCACGCAGCAGTGGAAACTCAGCCGCCACGCCGGCGCCGCCGTCGGCTGCTATGAATGCCATAAGGCCAACCGGGGCGACGCCGACGCCTTCGAGCACAACGGCTACCTCATCGCCGTGATCGTCTCCCCCAAGGACTGCTCCGCCTGCCACAAGCGCGAGTACGACGAGTTCGAAGCCAGCCATCACTCCGACGCCGCGAAGATCCTCGGCAGCCTCGACAACACCCTCGCCGAGGTCGTCGAAGGCAACATGCAGCACGATTCGCCGGCCGCCGTCAGCGGTTGCTCCCAGTGCCACGGTTCCGAGGTCAAGGTCGCCAAGGACGGCAAACTCGATCCAGCCACCTGGCCCAATACCGGGGTCGGGCGGCTGAATCCGGATGGCTCCAAGGGCTCCTGTTCCGCCTGCCACATGCGCCACAACTTCAGCAGCGCGCAGGCGCGCATGCCGGAGAACTGCGGACGCTGCCACCTCGGCCCCGACCATCCGCAGATGGAGATCTACACCGAATCCAAGCACGGC
>JBBIQR010000012.1:0-39126 GCA_037442245.1 Candidatus Solibacter sp.
CACGTGGGTCATCTCCCACGTGGGCACGATCTGCACGCATTGCGCGGACGGCTGCAAGACCACGCTGGGCGTCCGCAACGACGAGATCCTGCGCGGGAACAATCGCGACAAGAGCGGGATCAACGGCGAGTTCCTGTGCGTGAAGGGGCGGTACGCGTTCGATTTTTACAGGCATCCGGAGCGGTTGCAGGCGCCCATGGTGCGGGTGAACGGGAAACTGGAAGAAACGTCGTGGGCGAAAGCGCTGGCGGCGGTGGCGGAGAAGTACAAAGCCACCCTGGCGGCGGGCGGGACGTTCGGCGTGATCGGCAGCAACCGCACATCGAACGAGGAAAACTACTACCTGCAGAAATTCGCGCGGCAGGTGCTGAAGACGAACCATATCGATCACCACCGCACGGGCGACGTCGTCACGCTGCTGGACTCTCTCAGCGGGAAGAAATCGCAGTTGGCGACGGTGGACGATCTGTACACGGCGAAGGCGATCGTGGTGCTGGGCAGCGACCTGGCGACCGAGCATCCGCTGCTCAGTTACCAGATTCGCGCCAACTTCCGGCACCATCAGGCGCGGGTCTACCCGGTGACGCCGGAGCCGGTGCGCGAGGATCTTTACTGCGCGCTCGGCATCCGGGTAGGCGGGGGGGCGCAGGCTCCGGCGGCGGACTTCGTGGCGTGGACGCCGGCGGGCTTCGGGCGTCCGGGCATCACGGCGGCGCCGGACTACTTTGCGGCGCTCGAAATGCTCCGCGAAAAGCTCAAGGCCGAACCCGAAGTGGTGATCCTGTTCGACGACAGCTTCAAGGGTGACGACGTCCGCAAGCTGGTGGATTTCGCCGAGTCGCTGGGGACCGCGGTGAAGTTCATCTGCCTGGTGGACTACGTGAATTCGCGCGGGGCGATCGATATGGGGCTGGCGCCGGAGCTTTTGCCGGGCTACCAGCCAAGCGGGCAGAAGGGCATGACGGCCGCCGAGATGGCCGCGGCCGGACTGGACGTGTTGTGGGTGGTGGGCGCGAATCCGCTGGACGGTGGGATGCAGCGCAAGGCCGGGTTCCTGGTGGTGCAGGACCTTTTCCTGACCGAGACGGCGCAGCAGGCCGATGTGGTGCTGCCGGCGGCGAGCGCGTATGAAAAGAACGGCACCGTCACCAACACGGCCGGCGAAGTGCAGCGGTTGACGCGCGCGGTGAACACGATGGGCGCGAAGCCGGACCTGGAGATCATGGGGTTCATCGCCAGGGAGATGGGAGTGGCCGCCGCGCTCGGACCCTGGGTTCCCGAAACCGTATTCGCCGAGATCCGGCAGAACGTGCGCGGATACTCGGTGCCCGCCCCGGTGCTGGCCACCGGCGGCGCGGCCCCGACCATGCCGCTCAACGGGCGCATACCCGTGGAGCAGCGGCCGGACCTGGTAAAGTCCGACCACAATGGGCTGTTCGCGTCCGGCACGCTCGGGCGCTATTCTAAGGTACTGAATTCCGTGATAGAAAGCCGCTTGAGCCGCTAAATGGACGCGCTTCTCGACTCGTTTATCTTCATCAGCGTCATCAAGGCACTGGTCATCTTCGCGGTGCTGATGACGACGCTTGCCTATCTGCAGTGGGTGGAACGGAAGGTGATCGCGCACATTCAGGTGCGTCCCGGTCCGTACCGCGTGGGTCCGCACGGGCTGTTGCAGCCGCTGGCCGACGTAATCAAACTGGTGACCAAGGAAGACCTGGTTCCGCCCTACGTGAACAAAGTCTTCTACCTGCTGGCGCCGTTTCTGTCAATCACGATGGCGCTGCTGTCGATCTCGGTGATTCCGTTCGGGCCGACGATCACGGTCGGCCCGGTGCGCACGTGGATGCAGCTTACCGATCTCAACATCGGGGTGCTGTTCATTCTGGCGGCGTCGTCGATGGGGGTGTACGGGATCGCGCTGGCCGGGTGGGCGAGCAACAACAAGTACGCGCTGCTGGGCGGGCTGCGCAGTTCGGCGCAGATGATCAGCTACGAACTGCCGATGTCGCTGGCGATCGCCTCGCCGCTATTGATCTCGAACACACTGAGCCTGCGCACGCTGGTGGAGACGCAGAGCGGCGGCATCTGGCACTGGAACGCGATCGGCGGGGCGCAGATCGTGAGTTTCGTCATCTTCGTGATCGCGGCGTTCGCCGAGACGAACCGCGTGCCCTTCGATCTTCCCGAGGCCGAGAACGAGCTCGTCGCCGGGTTCCACACCGAGTACAGCAGCATGAAGTTCGCCAGCTTCTTCATGGCGGAGTACGCGAACATGATCACGGTGAGCGCGATGGCGACGCTGCTGTTCCTGGGCGGCTGGGACGCGCCGTGGCCGGCGGAATACGGGTCGGGGTTTGTGCCGGCGGGGATCTTCGCGCTGGCCGGAGTCCTGCTGCTCTATCACGGGCGGCAAGGCATCCGGAAGTGGGACAAGTACACGTTTCCGCTGTTCGGCGTGGTCTTCCTGGGAATCGCGGGCATCTTCCTGGTGCCGCTGGTGCAGGCCTGGCTGCTGCCGCTGTTCTGGTTCCTGGCCAAGACGGGCGCGATTTTGTTCCTGTTTATCTGGGTTCGCGGCACGATGCCGCGCTTCCGCTACGACCAGCTCATGGGCTTCACGTGGAAGTTCCTCTTCCCGGTGGCGATGCTGAACCTGCTGGTAACGGCCTTCGTGGTCGCCCTGAGGACGAAGTAAATGGACGTCATCCTGTTCCTTGTGTTCGCGCTGATCGCGGTGGTGTGCGCCATCAACGTAGTGGTGCAGACGCATCCGATTTCGAGCGCTCTTTCGCTGGTCGGGGTGATGGGCTCGCTGGCGGTGCTGTACCTGCTACTGGGCGCGGAGTTCATCGCGGCGGCGCAGGTGATCGTGTACGCCGGCGCCATCATGGTGCTGTTCGTCTTCGTCATCATGCTGCTGAACGCCGGCGCGGAAGCGAAGAAGGGCCGCTCCTTCATGGTGCAGTTGCTGGGAGTGCCGCTGTTGATCGCATTCCTCGGCCTGGTCGCGTTTTTCGTGCAGCGGATGTACGGCGATGAAGCGGTGAGCTTCGGGATGTTCCAGAAGGGCGGACCGAAGGAGATCGGGCAGGCGCTGTTCACCACGTACCTGCTGCCGTTCGAGGTCACCTCGCTGCTGATCCTGGTCGCCATCGTGGGCGCGATCGTGCTGGCGAGAAAGGAAATCGACTAGATGCTTTCGGCCGTTCCGATCTCGTGGTTTCTGACGCTGAGCGCGGTGCTGTTCGCCCTCGGCGTGGCCGGATTCCTGTTCCGGCGCAATATCATCACGGTGTTCATGTCGATCGAGCTGATGCTGAACGCCGTCAACCTGAGTTTCGTCACCTTCTCCTACCATTACAAGAGCGTGGACGGGCACCTGTTCACGTTTTTCGTGATGGTGGTGGCCGCGGCGGAAGCCGCCGTGGGACTGGCGATCATCCTGACGGTCTTCAAAAATCGCGGGACCTTGAACATCGACGATGTCGATTCGATGAAGAACTAACCGATACAACCGATGCAACTCTGGCTCATCCCAATCCTCCCGCTGGCAGGCTTCCTGATCAACGGCGTCCTCGGACGCCGGTTTCCCAAGAGCCTGGTCAACGCCGTTGCGATCGGCAGCGTCGTTCTATCCTTTCTCTGGGTGGTGAAAACGCTCCTCGCGCTCGGCGGCTTGCAGGAGCCCCACCTGGAGCACTACTTCACCTGGATCCAGAGCGGCGACCTGACGGTGAACTGCGACTTCATGGTGGACCGCTTGACCGCGGTCTTCCTGCTGGTGGTCACCGGAGTCGGGCTGTTGATTCATATCTACGCCATCGGCTACATGGCGCACGAAGGCGGCTATTACCGGTTCTTCGCGTACCTCAACCTGTTCATGTTCTTCATGCTGGTGCTGGTGCTGGGCGCGAGCTACCTGCTGCTGTTCGTGGGCTGGGAGGGCGTGGGGCTGTGCAGTTACCTGCTGATCGGCTTTTACTTCGACAAGAAGTTTGCCACCAACGCGGGGAACAAGGCGTTCATCGTCAACCGCATCGGCGACTTCGGTTTTTCGCTGGCGATGTTTCTGATCTTCCGCAACTTCCAGTCGCTCGAATTCAGCCAGGTGTTCACCAAGGCGTCGAGCGCGCAGGAGTGGGTGCTGACCACGATCGGGCTGCTGCTGATGGTGGGCGCCTGCGGCAAGAGCGCGCAGATTCCGCTGTACGTGTGGCTGCCGGACGCGATGGCGGGTCCGACGCCGGTTTCGGCGCTGATCCACGCGGCGACCATGGTGACCGCGGGCGTGTACATGACGGCGCGCTCGAACGTGATTTTCAATCACGCACCGGGGGCGGCGAGTGTGATCGCGATCATCGGAGTGGCTACGGCGTTTCTGGCGGCGACGATCGGGATCACGCAGAACGATATCAAGAAGGTGTTCGCGTACTCGACGGTTTCGCAATTGGGGTACATGTTCATCGGCATCGGGTCGGGCGCGTACGCCGCGGGCGTGTGGCACGTGGTGACGCACGCGTTCTTCAAGGCGCTGTTGTTCCTGGGGGCGGGCAGTGTAATTCACGCGCTGAGCGGCGAGCAGGACCTGCGCCAGATGGGCGGGCTGCGCAAGAAGACTCCCATCACCTTCTGGACGATGTGCTGCGCGTGGGTGGCGATCGCGGGCGTGCCTCCGTTCGCCGGGTTCTACAGCAAGGACGCGATCCTGGCCGCGGCTTACGAACACTCTCCGGCGATCTACTGGATTGGCGTGATCACCGCGGGGATCACGGCGTTTTACGTGTCGCGCGCCATGTTCCTGGCGTTCTTCGGCGAGCCGCGGGGGCATCATCACCCGCACGAATCGCCGCCGGTGATGTGGGTGCCGCTGGCGATCCTGGGGGTGCTCTCGCTGGCGGGCGGGTACCTGTTTAACATTCCGGAATACCTGCGGGACATCTTCCCGCCGATTCACGAGGCGGACAACCCGGCGCTGGTGTACATTTCGGTGGCGGCGGGATTCGCCGGGATCGGACTTGCGTACCTGATGTACGTGGCCAAGCCGGGGATGGCGGATTCGGTGGCCAACGCGCTGAAGGCGCCGTATCAACTGATCTACAACAAGTACTTCGTGGATGAACTCTACGATGCGACCGTGGTGAAGCCCCTGGTGGGCGGGTCGCGCCTGGTGTTGTGGAAGGGCGTGGACGCCGGGTTGATCGACGGCATGGTGAATGGCGTGGGGGCGCGCGCCCGCGACGTGGGCAGCGTGCTGAGGCTGCTGCAATCCGGCAACATCCGCAGTTACGCGGCATGGGTGCTGTTCGGCGGCGTCGCTCTGATTGTGATGATGGGGCTGGCGGGAGGGATCCGATGAACCTGCTGACGGGTGTTCTCTTCCTTCCGCTCGCGGCGTTTCTGGTGGCGCTGGTGCTGCCGCGCAATTCGGGCGCGGGGCGCACGTGGGCGCTGCTCAGTTCGACCGGCATTTTCGCGGCGTCGCTTGGCCTATTGGCTTACTTCGACCGCAATCTGGGGGGCGAGCAGTTCGGCGTGGACGTTCCCTGGATCCAATCGCCCGACATCCACTTCGCGATTTCGGTGAACGGGGTGAGCCTGTGGCTGATCCTGCTCTCCACCTTCCTGACTCCGATCTGTGTGCTGATTTCGTGGAACTACATCAAGGACCGCGGGAAGGAGTTCTACGCGTTCCTGCTGCTGCTGGAGTTCGGGCTGATCGGCGTTTTCCTGGCGCAGGACCTGTTCCTGTTCTACGTGTTCTGGGAGGTCTGCCTGGTGCCGATGTACTTCCTGATCGGCATCTGGGGACACGACCGGCGCATCTACGCGGCGGTGAAATTCTTCCTGTACACGATGGCGGGGTCGGTGCTGATGCTGGCGGCGATCATCTACCTCTACGTGAGGGCGCACACGTTCAGCTACCCGGCGATCGTGGACATGCTGGGCAGCGGGCGGCTGGTGTTTTCGTCGCAGGAAGAGTTGCTGCTCTTCCTGGCGTTCTTCGTGGCGTTCGCCATCAAGGTGCCGCTGTTCCCGCTGCACACGTGGCTGCCGGACGCGCACGTGGAGGCTCCGTCGGCGGGAAGCGTGATGCTGGCCAGCGTGATGCTGAAGATGGGCACGTACAGCATCCTGCACTACTGCCTGCCGCTGTTCCCCGGCGCGGCGCACTCCTGCGCGCCGTGGATCGCGGTGCTGGCGATCATCGGGATCATTTACGGCGCGCTGGTTTCGATGGTCCAGCCGAACATGAAGAAGCTGGTGGCGTACTCTTCGGTGAGCCACCTGGGCTTCGTCGTGCTGGGGATCTTCACATTCGAGCAGACGGGGTTGGACGGCGCGGTGTACCAGATGCTGAATCACGGCATCTCGACGGGCGCGCTGTTCGTGCTGGTGGGCCTGCTCTACGAGCGGCGCCATTCGCTGGAGATCAAGGATTACGGCGGCGTCGCCACCGCGGCTCCGTGGCTCTCGACGGTTTTCCTGGTGACCACCCTGGCCAGCATCGGACTGCCCCTGCTCAACAACTTCGTGGGCGAGTTTCTGGTGCTGCAGGGTACGGCGCTGGCGAACTTCACGTGGACGGTGTGGGCGGCGATCGGTGTGATTCTCTCGGCCTGCTACATGCTGTGGATGTACCAGCGCGTGTTTTACGGAGAGTTGGGCGACGAGGTCAAGCACCACGTGCCGGATCTCAGCCCGCGGGAGTGGGCCGCGGTGGTTCCCTTGATCGTAATGATGGTTTGGATGGGCGTCTATTCGCAGAGTTTCCTTCCGCCGGTGACCAGGAACACGGCGATTGTTCTGAAGCAGACCAACGTGAACGTGAGCTACCGGGTGCAGGCTCCGGCCGCGAAGTCCGTGGAGGTGGCCCATGCCCGCTAACTTCGGATTCAATCCGGCCGATATGACGCGGTTCCTGCCGGAGATCCTGCTGGCGGTGTTCGGCACATTCCTCATGGTGCTGGACCCGATTCTGCAGAAGCGCGCCTCCTACGCGTTCGGGCACCTGAGTATTCTGGGGCTGCTGGCGGCGCTGGGCGGGTCGCTGGCGGCGTACAACAACGCCGGGCCGGCGTTCGGCGGGATGCTGGTGATCGACGGATACGGGACGTTCTTCCGCGTGCTGACGATCGCGGTGGGGATTCTGACGGTACTGCCGTCGTACCGGTTCCTGGCGCGGCAGGAGGCGGAGACGAGCGAATACCACGCGCTGCTTTTGTTTTCGATCGCGGGGCAGTGCCTGATGGTAGTGGCCAACGACCTGATCATGGTGTTCATCGGCCTGGAAATCTCGTCGATTTCGAGTTACATCATGGCGGGGTACCTGCGCGACGACAAACGGAACAACGAATCGGCGCTCAAATATTTCCTGCTGGGCAGCTTCGCAACCGGGTTCTTCCTTTACGGCGTGGCGTTGATTTATGGCGCGACGGGATCGGTGAACCTGAGCACGGTGCGGGCTCACGTGCTCCAGCAGAACGCCGAACCGGTGCTGCTGGCGGTGGCCGCGGCATTGATGTTCGTGGGGCTGGCCTTCAAGGTATCGGCGGCGCCGTTCCAGATCTGGGCGCCGGACGTGTATCAGGGCGCGCCCACCCCGGTCTCCGCGTTCCTTTCGGCGGGACCGAAGGCGGCGGCGTTCGCCGTGTTCCTGCGGATCTTCTACACCGCGTTTGAGCCGATCGGCGCGCGCTGGGAGCCGCTGGTCTGGGGCGCGGCACTGCTTTCGATGTGCATCGGCAACTTCGCCGCGCTGCTGCAAACCAACGTGAAGCGCATGCTGGCGTACAGCTCGATCGCGCACGCCGGGTATGTGCTGGTGGCGATCACCGCGCGCAGCGGCGACGGCGCGGCGGCGCTGATGTTCTACATGGCATCCTACGCGCTGATGAATATCGGGGCCTTTGCCGCGGTGACCTATCTGAGTGGCAAGGGCGACCGCTTCGTCGACGTGGAGGACTTCAAAGGTCTGGCGAAGAAGCAACCGATGGCGGCGGCACTGTTCACCATCTTCCTGCTCTCGCTGATCGGCGTGCCGCTGACCGGCGGCTTCTTCGCGAAGTTCTACATTTTCCGCGCGGCGCTGGAGTCGCACCTGGTGTGGCTGACCGTGCTGGGACTGCTGAACAGCGCGGTGGCGGCTTACTACTACCTGCGCATCCTGGTGATGATGTACATGCACGAGCCGAGCGAGGCCAGCGAAACGGTGGAGCCGCTCTCGACTGGTTTGCGGCTGGCGCTGGTGCTGCCCGCGCTGGGCACGCTGGTGCTGGGGATTTTCCCGAACTGGGTGCTGGAGTTCGCGGGGAAGAGCGCCGCGATGATCCGGTAGGGGGCAGGAGGCAGGAGGCATGACGGCTGATGTTTTGCGGGAGCATCTGCTGTATACAGCCTGGGCTTCCAGACGACTGGTGGATGCGGCGGCTGGGTTGGCCGCGGAAGAACTCGGGCGCGATTTCGGGACTTCGGAGCATAGCGTTCTGGGGACGCTGGTTCACGCGTTCGCGGCCGACCGGATCTGGCTTTCCCGAGTCACCGGCGAACCGCTGGCGACGCCGATTTCCGAAGCGGATTACCGTTTGAGCGTGCTCCAGAGCGACTGGCCCCGGGTTTACGAAGGGTGGAACCGGTGGGCCGCCGGGCTGACGGATGAGAGCGCGGCTGCCGCGATTTCGTATCGCGACATGAAGGGCAATCCACATACCAGCGCGGCGTGGGAGATCGTGCTGCACCTGGTGAACCACGGGACGCACCATCGCGGACAGGTATCCGGCTTTCTGCGCGCGATGGGGCACGTGCCGCCGGTGCTGGATCTGATCCGCTACTACCGCGAACGGCAGTAGACAGATGAAGAACCGTTCCCTTGCCCGGGCGCTGTGCCTGCTATTGGCCGCGGCCACGGGGGCAATCGCATTCCAGGAGACTCCGGCCGCGGAATCGTCACGCTGGGCGGAAGAGGCCGGCCGGACGACGATCGTGCGCGACGATTGGGGCATCGCGCACATCTACGGGAAGACCGACGCCGACGCGGTCTTCGGCATGATCTACGCGCAGGCGGAAGACGATTTCAACCGGGTCGAGACCAACTACCTGGTCTCGATGGGTTGGCTGGCGCAGGCCGAGGGCGAGTCGCGGATTTACCAGGATCTGCGCGCGCGGCTGTTCCTCGATACCGCGGACCTCAAGCGGCACTACCGGGAGAGTCCGGGATGGCTGCGTGCGCTGATGACCGCGTGGGCGGACGGACTCAACTTTTATCTCGCGAGGCATCCCGAGGTGAAGCCTCGGGTGATCCGGCGCTTCGAGCCGTGGATGGCGCTGAGTTTCACCGAGGGCAGCATCGGCGGCGACGTGGAGCGGATCAGTCTGGGGCGGCTGGCGGAGTTTTATGGGCGCGGCGCGGCGCCGCCGGCGGACGGACCGCGGGATCACGAGCCGCGAGGATCGAACGGCATGGCGATTGCGCCATCCAACACCGCCGGCCGTCATGCGCTGCTCCTGATCAATCCGCACACCTCCTTCTTCTTCCGCTCCGAGTTGGAGATGGTGAGCGAAGAGGGTCTGCACGCCTACGGCGCGGCCACGTGGGGGCAGTTCTTCATCTACCAGGGATTCAACGAACGCACCGGGTGGATGCACACGACGAGCGGCGTGGACGCGATCGACGAATACCTGGAGACGGTGAGCGCGAAAGACGGCCGCTACTCCTACCGGTACGGGAGCGAGGAGCGTCCCGTAGAGGCGAAGGAGGTCGCGGTGCCGTACGCGACCGCGCGCGGGATGGCGGAGAAGCGGTTCACGGTGTACCGGACGCACCACGGGCCGATCGTGCGGGAGGCGGGCGGGAAATGGGTCGCGGTACGGATGCTGGAAGAGCCGGTGAAGCAACTGGAGCAATCCTACCTGCGGACGAAGACGCACGACTACGCGTCGTACCGAAAGACAATGGAGCTGTACGCGAATTCGTCGAACAACACCATCTTCGCGGACAGCGCGGGCGATATCGCGTACTTCCACGGCAACTTCATCCCGCGGCGCGACACGCAGTTCGACTGGACGAAGCCGGTGGATGGGAGCGATCCGGCGACCGAGTGGAAGGGATCGCTGACGGTGGAGGAATCGCCGCACCTGCTGAATCCGGCCAGCGGGTGGCTGTATAACTCGAATAACTGGCCGTGGTCGGCGGCGGGGGCGAGCAGTCCGAAGAAGGCCGCCTATCCGGCGTATGTGGAACAGGGCGGGGAAACGGCGCGGGGGCTGCATGCGATCCGGGTGCTGGACGGGAAGAAGGACTTCACGCTGGATTCGCTGATCGCGGCGGCGTACGACAGCTACCTGACCTGGTTCGATCAGCCTCTGCCCGCGCTCATTCGGGCGTGGGACGAGACGGCGGTGGCGGATCCGCTGAGGGATCAATTGCGCGAGCAGGTGGCGGTGCTGCGGCGGTGGGACCGGCGGTGGGCGGTAAACTCGGTGGCGACGTCGCTGGCTGTGTTCTGGGGCGAGGAGTTGCGGCGCCGCGCGGGGAGCGCGCGGCCGGAGGGGCTGAGTCTGGAAGAATACATCGGGACGCGTGCGCCGCGCGAGCAGTTGCTGGATTCGCTGGCGGCGGCGAGCGAACGGCTGCAGGCGGACTTCGGCACGTGGCGGACGCCCTGGGGCGAGATCAACCGCTATCAGCGGCTCACCGGCGATATCGTGCAGCCGTTCAACGACGCGAAGCCCAGCATCCCGGTCGGGTTCACGTCGTCCGCGTGGGGGTCGCTGGCGAGTTTCGGGGCGCGGCCTTATCCGGGGACGAAGAAGTGGTACGGGACCAGCGGGAACAGCTTCGTCGCCGTGGTCGAGTTCGGAGACCGGGTGCGCGCGAAGGCGGTGACCGCGGGCGGGGAAAGCGCGCATCCCCAGTCGCGCCATTTCGGCGACGAAGCCGCGCGCTACAGCACCGGCGATTTACGCGAGGTCTACTTCTACCGCGATCAGCTCAAGGGACACGCCGAGCGCGAGTATCGTCCCGGGAATTGACGCGAGTCAGTCTTCGGGAATCGCGAACTGGTCGCCGGTATCCGCGACCCATTGTTTCAGGCGCGCGATGGCTTTGCGCCGCTGGATGCGGTACTTGTTGTTCTGCGCGAGATTGGCCTCTTCGTAGGGGTCGTCTTCCAGGTTGAACAGCAGCCACGAGCGGTTCTCGAAGCAGACGTACTTCCAGCCGTCGCGCGTGACGATGCCGCGGTAGGGCGTATTGATGCTGTCTGGGTGGCCGGTGGGGACGACGCTTTGCAGGTACACCGAATCCGGCGCGGGCGGGCTGCCGCCGCGCGCAAGGCGGTAGCCGGAGAGGTCGGCGCCCTCCATCCAATCCGGCTTGGCGATGCCGCAGAGGCCGAGCGTAGTGGGCGCGATATCGGCGGTGTTGGAGAGGACGGGGAGGCGCCCGCCGCGACCCATGTAGCGGGTCTGCCCGCCGGTGAAGAGGAACGGGGTGCGGATGGACTCGTTGTACGGGTTGGTCTTGCGGAACATGCCGTGCGAGCCGTGGGTATCGCCGTGATCGGCGAAGAACAGGACGTGGGTGTTGTCGGCCAGACCGGACTGCTGGAGGGCCTGAATGACCCGGCCGTAGTTCCAGTCCAGGTTCTCGATCATGGCGTAGTAGCCGGCGAGCTCGCGGCGGGCCTGTTCGCGGATGGTTTTGGAGTGCGCCACGTTGGGTCGCAACTCGAGGCGCTCGGGGTTGTACTTTTCCATGAACTCGGCCGGGGCGATGTAGGGATCGTGCGGCGGCTGCACGCTGAGCGCGGCAAAGAACGGCGCGGCGCTGCCGTTTTTTCGCTCCTCGGCGCGCTCCTTGATGTAATCGAGCAGCAGGTTGGTGAGCTGATCGGTTTCGTAGCCGTTGAGGCGGTAGTGGAAGGCGTCCTTACCGGCGCCGCCGTGCACCCAGCAATCCCACTGGCTGTTGTTGTTCTCGTAGCCGGTCCACTTCTTGAAGCCGCCGCGGCGGTTGGGATCGGTGATGAAGAAGGCGGCGCGGCCTTGCGATTCGTGGAAGCCGCCGAGGTGCCACTTGCCGAAGTAAGCCGTGTCGTAGCCGTGGGAGTTGAAGACGTCGGCGACGGTCTGCTGCCCGGCGGGCAGGGGATACTCGTGGCCGGGGACGCAGTGGTGCGGATAGCGGCTGGTGAGCAGGGTGCCGCGGAAGGGGCAGCAGAGCGGGAAGCCCGAGACGTGGCTGGTGAAGTTCACGCCGTTGACTTCGGCGCGCTCCAGCCACGGCGTGCGCGAGTTGGGGTCGCCGTTGAAGGGCAGCGCCTGCGCGCGGAACTGGTCGCCGAACATCCAGATGATATTCGGATGTTCGGCGCGCGCCGGCTCCGGCGTGTGGCTGCCCGCCGGGGGCAATGTGCTCTGCTGGGGCTGTGCGGCCAGCGCCCCGCCGATGGATGCGGTCTGCAAAAAGGCTCGACGATTCATGGGGACCTCGGTTAGAAAAGCAGTTTCAACGCAAACTGTAGCACCCTGGGCTGATTCGCCTGGGAGCTGACGATACCGAACGCCGGAGAGCCGAAGGTGGTATTGGGGGGCGCAAATACCGGAGTGTTGGTGAGATTGAAGGCCTCGGCGCGGAACTGCAACGTCAACTTCTCGACGATCCGGGTGTCTTTGATGAGAGAGAGGTCGAAGTTGTGGGTGACGTCGGAACGGGCGCCGTTGAAGGTGCGGGGCGCGCTGCCGAAGCGGTATGCCGGCGGATTACTGAAGACGCTCGTATCGAACCAGTGTGACGGCGTGGGATCGGTGATGCCCGGGTTGACGCCGTTCCAGTTGGGACGCTGGCCGCCGCCTTGCGCGAAGGTGCCGCTCACGGCCGAAGTGACTCCCAGCGGACTGCCGCTGTAAAGGGAAGCGATAACGCCCACCTGCCAGCCACCCAGGAGATGACCCACGGGTCCGCGTTGATCGCGATAGAAAGGGAGGCCGTACACGCCGTTGAGGATCAGGCGTTGAGTCTGGTCCAGGGCGGAAGGGCCGCGCTCGGCGCGAAGATTGTTGAAGTCCTGAACGCCGCCGCCGCTGAGCGTTTCACCGCTAAACGAACCGGTGCCGTAGTCCAACATCTTGGAGTACGTGTAGGCAGCCTCAAGGGTCAGTCCCTGGGCGTAACGCTTCGAGACGCGCACCTGGAGCGCGTTGTAGCTGGAGTTGCCCCAGCTCGCCTGCGTGCTGGTCACGCCGGAGAACTGGGGATACGGGCGCAGAAGTTGAGCCTGCGCGACCTTGGCGGCGGCCAGAGGCCCGACCGGGATCTGACCGTAGAACGGATTCGCGACGAGGGTGCGGAGACCATCGCCCAGGGCGAGAGCCGAATCGGGCAACTGGTCGAGTTGCTGGTTGAGGGGAAACTTCACGGCATGGGTTCCGACGTAGGCGGCATCGAGCAGCACGGAGCGCGGGAGTTCCCGCTGGATATCGAAATTCCACTGGTACGTGAACGGGGCGACGTTGCCTCGATCGTAGAATGTGACCCCCTGTCCGAGGAGCGTGGCGGCGCCGAGAGAACTGCCCGTCGCGCGGTTGAGACCATCGGGATACGGATTGGAGAAGGACACGACCGGGCTGACGCCGTCGAGGCTGCTGACGATGCCGGTGGCGGCGCTGAAACCGCTGATGCCGAATCCGTCGGGCGTACCGCCGATACCCCAATTCGTGCCGTAAAACATTCCTGCGCCGGCGCGGATTACGGTTTTGGGCATGAGGTGCCAGGCGAAGCCGGCGCGCGGAGCGAAGTTGTTGGTATCCACTTGGGAATCGTAGCGAGACGCGCCGTTGACGCCGACGAAGGAAAGCGCGCCCCTGAGATTGAGTCCCGGAGCCTTGAGGGGAGGTGTCGCACCATAGTCGAAGTTGGTGAGTTGATTGAAACGGTCGGTGCGCGGCGTCTCGAGTTCGTATCGAAGACCGAGGTTGAGAGTGAAGTTTCGGGCGATCTTCCATTCGTCCTGGACAAACCCGGCATAATACTTCGATTGCAGCGCCAGCGCCGGAACGGGTGTCACGGAGCCACCGGGGACTCCGAGCAGGAACGTGGCAAGCGCGTTCCCGGCCGTGGCCGTCGATTGGGTGGGGTCCGGACCTTGAGTGAAGCCCGGTCCGAAGCTGAAGCCGTTGCTGTTGTCGGCTGTTTGCAGGGTGTTGAACTGGACGATGCGGAACTCGCCGCCCATCTTGATGCTGTGGGCGCCGGCGTTCTTGGTGATGCTCCCCTGGAGGGCGTAGTTGTTCATGCCGAAAGCGATGGCGCCGGTCTCGCCGAGTGTACCGCCGCGGGAGCTGTTGGCGATGGAACTGCTCACGTTGTAGCCGGGGATGTCGATGGCGGGGAAGGAAGGTGGAAAGCCGACTTGTGGGGCCAGGCCGGCCGGAAATCCGAGCGTGGAGATGTCAAACCCGAGGCTGAGCGGATTGCGGAAGTTCGATAGCCGCGAAAAGGAGGCGCGCAGCGTCCCGAGCAGACTGGGGGAGAAGATCCGGTCCACCTGTGACACGGCGTTGTAGCGTGCGAAGTCCTGCGGACCGAACGCGGGGGACCCCGTATCCTGAGGTCCGTAGGGGGAGGCGCGGGTCCATGGAGTGTCGTCGTAGGAGTAGCGCAGGAAAAAACGGGTATTGTCGGTGAAGTTGTGGTCCAGGCGGGTGCTGAAGGTGTTCTTCTGGATCCGGTTGCCGTCGGTGCGGATATAGTTGTTAGCGCCGGTAATGGGGCTCCCCGCGGTGTTGGGTGCGGGCCAGTATTTCAGGATGCGCGCGGAGACCGGGTCGATGCGGGCAGAGGGGATGATGTTGCCGGGAAAGGGGCTGCGCACGTATCCACTGCCTCCCGGATTGGCGCGGGTGGTGGAGGGATCGTAGATGACGACGGACTTGCCCGCGCCGTTTCGGAGCGCGCTGAAATCGCCGGTGAGGTTGACCGGATCGGGGACGGTCGCAGTATACGTGACCCCCTGAACGAAGCGCACCAGTTCCGCGCTCACGAAGAAGAATGTACGGTTGTGGCCGTCGTAGAGATGGGGGAGGACGAGGGGGCCGCCGAGCGTGCCGCCGAACTGGTTGAACTTGAATGGCGGAGGGGTGCGTCCGGCTTGGTTGGCGAAGAAATCGTTGCTATTGAGCTTATCGTTGCGCAGAAATTCGTAAAGGTCTCCGTGGAGTTTGTTCGTGCCGGACTTGGTGACGACATTGAAGACGCCGCCTGCCGCACGGCCGTATTCCGCGGAGAAGTTGTTGGTCTCGACTTTGAATTCCTGGACCGAATCGGCGTTGGCGTAGATGATGGGCTGGTTCTGCGCGGCGGCGGTGTTGGGGGCGCCGTCCAGCAGAAATTCGTTGGCGTTACCTGGAGAGCCGTTAATGGAAACCGAGGAGGTGCTGATTTGATCGACCGGAAGGTCGCTCATGCCGCGGGAAATGCGCACGCCGGGGACGAGTTCGCCGAGCGCGTACGGGTTGCGGCCGAGGAGCGGCAGGTCCACCACCTGCCGGCCCTGGACGACGCCGCCCACGGAGTGCGTTTCGGTATCGAGCAGCGCCGCCTCTGCCTGCACCTGCATGGTTTGGGTCATGGCGCCGACCTGGAGCTGCACGTCTAACCTGAGGTCCTGGCCCACCTGTAGTTGGATGGCGTTGCGGGTGACGGTGCCGAATCCGGTCTGGTTCACGGAGAGCGAGTAGGCGCCGGGGGGCAGAGCCGGGATGGTGTAATAGCCGTCGCCGTTGGTGGCCAACTCCCGCTTGACGCCGGTGGCAGTTTGGGTGAGGGTGATCTTCGCACCGCCGACGATCCCACCCGCCTGATCGGTCACCTGGCCAGTGATCTGTCCCGTTTGGGCCAGTGCAGGCGCAACCCACAAAAGCGGGAACAAGAGTAGCGCGCCAGGGCCGGCGAACCGCCGGCATCGGCGGCGCCCGTCGAATGGTACACAGCGCGTCATACGGTCGGTTATACTCCGGCGGCGAGGCGCGGCCAACGTTCTGGCCGTTACCCCGGACGTTCCGCCCCTCCGTCTGGGTAACCGGTTTAAATGGAAAGGCTTGCGGCTGGCTGGAGCGACGTTATGTTTACGTTACGTCAGGCGGGGCGGTGATATAATGGCCGCCGGTACCGTTATGGCGGCTCCGTCAGCAGCCCGGCCCGCAGTTGCCCCATCGAGCGCGGACCGTGAAAAAATCTGGGTGCACCTGGAGGCATTGCTCGAGTCCGAGGCATTCTCGACCAGCAGGCGATGCCGGGACTTTCTGCGCTACATCGTGCAGGAGACCCTGGAAGGACGGGGCGCGGCGATCAAGGAGCGGACGATCGCCATGGACGTCTTCGGCAAGGGGGCCGATTTCGATTCGCAGAGTGAGTCGATCGTCCGCGTGAAGGCGAACGATGTGCGCAAGCGGTTGGCGCAGGCGTACGGTTCCGGCGTGGCCGGCGACATTCGGATTGCGCTTCCGGTGGGGGTTTATCATCCGGAGTTCCGGGTTGCGGCGTGCGAGGCGGGGCCGGCAGCCGTGGTGGTGGAACGACGGCGGCGGTGGCTTTGGCTGGTTGCGGCTGGTGCGGTGTTGCTGGCGGCAACGGCTGGGTTCGTGCGCTGGACTTCTCCGGCGCAGCCGTTGGACTCGTTGTGGGACCCCTTCGTGGCACCGGGGCGGGCGGTACTGATGTCGCTGCCGGCTCCGGCGGTGCTCGAAGTGCACCGTCCGGAGAATTGGCTGCCGCTGCGCGAGCACGATGTGATTCCAACTTCCGAACTCCACGAGGCGGAAACCTTCACGGGCGTGGGTGCGGCATACGGGGCGGCGCGCTTCGCCGAGCAACTTGCTTCGCGCGGGAAGGCGTTCTACCTGAAATTCGGCCAGGACGTGACCTTTGCCGACCTGCGTCAGGGCCCGGCTATCCTGCTGGGCGCGCGGACTTCGCAGTGGACGGTAGACATTACGCAAAGCCTGCGGTTCCGCTTTGACGGATCCGGGTTGATCAGCCGGATTGTAGATACGTCCACGGCGAACCGCCGCTGGGAGCCGATTCCGGTGGGCGCGAGCCATCCCAACGCGGAGAGTTTCTCTCTGGTGACGCGGCTGTTGGCGTCCGAGTCCGGGCACCCGCTCCTGATGGCGTCTGGCCTGAGCGCGCATGACACGCAGGCGGCGGTGGAGTTCCTGACCAACGCTTCCTGTTTCGAGCAGTTCACACGGCAGGCGCCGGACTGGCCGAAGAAGAACTTTCAGGTTGTGCTGCGCGCCTTCGTGCACGGCCACTCGCCGGGATCGCCGGCGGTCGTGGCGTGGCACGTCTGGTAGGCGCGTGGACGGCGAGGATCAGTTCGCCGGCTGTTCCGTCACGTTGAAGCCTTCCACCACGATGCGAGGGGACTCGCCGCGCGTGTCGGCGATTTCGATTACGGTACGGATGGTGCGGCGCTCGCCGGGCATGAGCGCAACGTAATTATCGCTGTAGATGGCGGGCAGAATGCGGTCGCCGGACTTGTCGCGCACCACCTTGACGCGCGTCATCAGGGCCGGAGTGGAGGAGGCGTTCTCGAGTTCGGTGGTGAGGGTCCACTCCCCGTTGGCGCGCTCCGCGCGGGTGACGGCTTTCACGGCCGCCTTACCGAGGTCGCGCAGCGCGCGGTAGTTGCCAGTTTCGGCGCCGCGCCAGTAGAAGTTTTCCGACACGGTCTCGGCGCCGCGGGTGAGCTTGAGCCGGATGAAGTGTACCGCGCTGAGCCCGGCTGGGTAGTCGATTCGGATCGGGCTTTCGATGCTGTCCTCGCGGCTGTTGAGTGGAGCCGACTTCTGCCAGCGCACGCTGCCGTCGAGGTTGCGAATCTCAATGTTCGCGATGAGACCGGCCTGATTTCCGGCGCTGTAGTTGACCACCTCGACGGTGTTGGCCACGGGATTCCACTGGATATGCAGCGGCTCGGAAGCCTTCTTGGCTCCGAAGTAGGCGGCGGACACGTCGAAGTAATAGTCGTAGGTCTCCCACACCAGGGAAGGCCACGTGGGATGGCTCATCCAGATGAGCAGCCCCATGCGGTTCTTGCCCTGGGCCTCGAACATGGCGCGATAGCCTTCGTAGTTGACGAATTGAGCGAGCGAGACCCACGTGGCCGCGTCCTTTGCTCCGCCGTAGCTCTTTTCGATGCGTTCGCGGAAGGAACTGCCGCCCTGCGCGCCGTTGAGCGAAAAATCGTGTTTGCCCCACATATCGCCCTGCGGCCAGAGCGCGGATTCCGGCATCATGGCGCGCAGACTGTCCATGGTGACGATGTTGGGCATGCCGAGTTCGCTGTGGAATTTTGTGGTGGCGCGCTGCTGGAAGTAGAACTCGGGCGTCATGGCGCGGTACGGTCCGTGACCGCTGACCACATCGTCGGCGGAACTGGGAATGTACGGGATGCCGGGATGCAGTTCGGCGAGTTGCGCGCGGATGGAATCGTCGAGGGGCTTGAGCGGATAGCCTTCGTTGCGTCCGCAGTAGAGGCCGATGGACGGGTGGTTGCGGATGCGCAGGATGGTGTCGCGCGCGTTGCGCACGAACATGGCGTTATCATCGGGGTCCGGACCGTCCCAGGGATTGGCCAGCCAGAAGTCCTGCATGATGACGATGCCGTTGCGGTCGGCGGCTTCGTAAAAGGCGTCCTCGCCGACCTGCCCGACCCAATTGCGAACCATGTTGAAGTGCTGGTCGCGGTGCAGGCGCATGGCGGTCTCGTATTCCCGTGCGCGGTAGCGCAGCATGGATTCGGCAAAGCCCCAGTTGCCGCCGCGCGCGATGAAGCGTCGGCCGTTGACCCACATGCGCAGCGCGCCGCCCTCCTCGGACCACGTGAACTGGCGCACGCCGGTCTGGAAGCGGACGGCATCGGAATCGCCGAACTTCAGCTCGACGTCGTAGAGGTTCGGCGCGCCGTAGCCATTGGGCCACCACAGCTTCGGATCGGCAAGCGTGAAGCGGTGCCTGACCGCGCGGGTCTCGCCCGCCGCAAGCTGTACGGGCAGGTCGATCGCATGGTCGCCGAAACGGCCGGTGAGATGGCCTTCGACCGGCGCGGCGGAGTGGTTGCGCAACGTGGCTTCGATTTCGATTTCGGCGCGCGAAGTATCGGGCAGCGGGAGAGTGGTGCGCACGGCAGGCTGCTCCAGGGTCACATCGCCGGTGGTGGTGAGGAACACGTTGTTCCAAACGCCGGTATCGCGCCCGTGGATGGTAGGGATCCAGTCCCAGCCGATGGAGGCGTGGAAGGTAGGATTATCGGCGCCGAGCACGCCGCCGTTCTTGCCGGGGCTGTCGAACGTCTTTTCCTTGAAGACGCCGGGGTTGTCGTTTCTGTAAACGAGGACGGCCAGCGCGTTATTGCCGGACGGGCGCAGTTTGCCGGTCACCTCAAAGCGCGCGCGCTGGAAGGCGCCTTCGATCCGGCCGAGCTTTTCGCCGTTCAGGTAGACATCGGCCTTCCAGTTGACGCCGTCGAAGTTGAGCCACGAGCGCCTGCCGGCCGGGGGCGAGGGGAACTCGTCGCGATACCAGAAGCCGGCGTAGAAGAAGGAGTCGGAGATGGCAAGTTGGTTGTCGCCGAAATTCGGGTCGGGGATGGCGCCCGCGTTGAGGAAACTCGCGAGGACGGTGCCGGGGACGGTGGCGATGGTCCAGCCGGAATCGTCAAAGCCGGGTTGGGAGAGCGCGGCGCCGTTGGCCGGGACCTGCGAATCGCGCTGCACTCTCCAGCCTCCGCCGGCCAGATCGGTGCGGGCCGCCGTGGCCTTGGCGGCGGGATGAGCGTGCGGCACGGGACCGCCGCGGCCGTAGACCTCGAGTTCGCTGAGGACATAGCCCTCGGGCGATGCCGCGGCCCGCAGGAGGAGACGGACGTAGCGCGCTTCCGCCGGCTGTGCGAGACGGATATCGCTGGAATCGAGCGCGTGAACCGTGTTCCACGCGTGCGCGTCGGTGGAGATTTGCACTTCGCCCCTCGCGGCGGGTCGGATCCAATCGAGCTGGACGCGGTCGATGCGGCAGAGCGCGCCCAAATCGACGTAGATCCACTCCTCGCCGGAGCCCGCGCTCTTCCACGCGCTAGCGAAGTCGTAGGGACCGCCGATGGGGACACGGCGGCCGCCGCGCCAGAAGGAGATTTCGCCGATGGACCAGTTGACGTTGCGGCCGGTATCGAATTGCAGCCGGTAGTAGCGCGATCGCGATGGGCCGGCGAGCGCGATCCGCGGGTGGATTTCGCCGCTGGGATGGGCCATGGCAGCAGCCTGGCCGAGTGGCGTCCAGGAGGCGCCGTCATCGGAGCCGAGGACGGTGCAGGTCCACTCCTGGTTATCGGGCGGCGTGGCGGTAATCGTGCCGTCGACGCCGATGCGGTCCACTTCGGGGGCTTCGCCGCCTGCGATCTCGATCTGAATCCAGGCGCTCGGGCCGCGCTGATCGACGGTGGTCACCCAGTTGCCGTCGAGCACGAGTTCGCGCTCGATCTTGCCGAGCACACCTTGGCTCGATGTGGAGACGCGGATCCAGCGCGGCGGGCGGGAATCGTGGATACCGTCGGTGACGAGTTGTCCGGTGAGGTTGTAGTCGTAGCTGCTGGATTGGTAGACGGCGCGATGGAGGGCGACGTTGCGATACGCGGTCGCGTCGATCTCCATGCGGGGAGAAAAGTCCTGCGCGGGGTCGCCGGGATAGACTCCGATGCCGCGGGTGAATTCCTGTGCGGTGCTCGATGCCAGAGCGGCCAGGGAGAGCACGAGAATACGGGAAGGTCTCATGAGATTTCGTCAAGCCGCGCGAGCGCGAAGGCGTAAGCGCCGATGGCCGCCGCCTGGCTGGTGCCAAGGCGCGAGATGCCCACCGCGGTGCGCTTGAGCGCGTCGAATTGCACGGTCTGGCTGGTGCCCGGCACGGTGACCGTCCGGGTTTCGCCCTGGAAAAATAGATCGCGCTGCGCGGGGTCTTCCAGGTTGAAGACACGCGGAATCAGGCGCGAATACCGTTTGCCGTCGGGCGCTGTGTAAGTGGCGCTCATCGCCTCCACCAGCGCGGGGAGAAATCGCGGATGCGCGCCGGCGATGCCCCCGCCGATGACGACCAGGCAATCGAGCAGGGTCACGGCTTCGGCGATGGCGTCGCCGGCGACTTCCCCCATGCGGCGGAAGGCTTCGCGCGCGGCTGGTACGTCGCCTTCCGCGCGGCCCTCGGCGATTTCGAAGATGGTCTTGGGCTCGGGCACGTCCGCGGCGCCGATGCCCGCGGCTTCGCCGTAGACGCGGCGGACGGCGCGAATGGATGCTCCCTCTTCCGCGTGGCACTCGGCGATGAGCTTGTGACGCAGCAGCCACACCTCGCCGCCCGCCGAGTTATCGCCGAGGAAGAGTTGGCCGCCGCTCACGATGCCGCCGCCGAAGCCGGTGCCGAGCGTGACGCCGAGCAGGTTGCGGTAGCGTTTGGGGCTGCCCGCCTGCGCGAGCAGGCCGTTCACGTAGGGGAGGAATCCCGCGGATGCTTCGCCGTAAGCGAAGAGGTCGCCGTCGTTATTGATGTAGACCGGCACGCCAAATTTGGCGGCGAGGAACGGGCCGAGCGGCACATCGCGCCACGCGGTGAGGTTGGGTGGAGCGGTGATGATGCCGCCGGGATAATCGGCGGGTCCGGGGAAGGCGAAGCTGATGGCGCAGGGCGCGGCCGGCAGTTGCGCCTTGACGCGGGTGAAGCCTTCCACCATGTTCGCGAGCGATGTGGCGAGATGGTCCGCGCGTGAGGGTAGGGCGAACGGCTCGACGATGGCGCGGTTCGCCTGCATGGCGGAGAAAACGAAATTGGTGCCCCCGGCATCCAGCGTCATGACCACGCGCGGGTCGTTCGAGTAATTGGTCATGGAGGATCAGGCGGTCCTTTCCGCGCGGTTCATCGCGGCGGTGTAGGTGATGTAGAGAATGCAGGCGAGCGGCACCAGGAAACTGAGCTGCACGGAACTGCTATCGGCGACGACACCCATCAGCGGGGGCATGATCGCGCCGCCGACGATGGCGGTGATCATCAGGCCGGAGAGTTCGTTGGTATTGTTCGGCATGGCCTCCACCGCGATCGAGAAGACCAGCGGAAAAATGTTGGCGAAGCCGAGACCCGCGAGGAAGAAGCTGCCGACCGCGACGGTCGCATCCGGCGCGAAGAGGCCGAGCAGTCCGAGGATGGCGATTCCGCAGGTGACGAGGAAGAAGCGGCGAGGCGGAATCCAGTTGAGAATGACGCCGCCGCAGAGGCGTCCGATGGTCAGGGCGGTGAAGAACAGGCTGGTGCCCAGCAGTCCGACCTTGCTGATATCCATATTGAAGCGTTCCTTGAGGAACAGGGGGATTCCCGCGCTGACGCAGACCTCGGCGCCCACGTAGAAGAAGATCGCGGCCACCATCGCCAGCACATAGCCGTTGCCGAGGAGTTTGAGGCAGGATCCCATAGTGGCCGCCCTTTGCTCGGGTTTCTCTTCCCGCACGTGGAGTCCGAAGACGGTGACGAGCGCGAGCGCCAGCGCGACCGTGTAAATGGGAAACATCACCTGCCAGGAGGCTCCGAAGAAGCGTGCCGCGATCACCGGGATCAGCGGACCGGAGAGCGAGCCGATGGCCTTGACAAACTGCGCGAGCGAGAGGTTTCGCGCATACCGTCCGGGAGCGCTGACGTCGCGCATGATCGGATTTCCGGCGACTTGCAATATGGTTGCGCCGGCGCCGAGGGCCAGTACGGTCACGAGAAAGCGCGCGAAGGAGTGCAGTCCGAAGCTGGCGTTGAGCAGGCCGAGAAACGAGACCACCAATCCCAGGGTGAGGATGAATTTCTTCCCGCGGGAGTCCTGAATGACGCCCATGGGGACGCTGAACAGGCCAAACATGCTGAATCCCACCAGGGGAATCAGCGAGGCCACGGTGTTGGAAAGTTGAAACTCGCTGCGGGCGAGGCTGACGAATGGACCCACGGCATCGGCAAACCCCATCGCCAAAAACGCCAGAAAGACTGGCGCCGCTTTCAATCGCATTTTTGCTCCGGCTTCCTGTCCCCGGGGACGGTTGGAGCCGCCGCCGGCCAAATGGATCAGAAATAAAACTTTAGCGCGAGTCGGATCTGTCGGGGGAAAGTACGTTCCACCCCTTTTTATCCGTCCCATAAAACTTTTCATTGGGCCGGGGTCTTCCCTTTCGCGCCCGTTTTCCGGTAGACTGCGAGTGTTCGCTAGCGAAACGAACGGGCTTTCCGGCGAAGGTGCGGGACCCCCGTTCGGAAGCCCCACTCAGGCTCATTGCCGAGCCGACTCCCAGATAGACAGACACGGACGCGCGCTCCGTCTTCGCGCGGCTGCTGTCGCCGATCTTCTCTAAAGGAGCCCGAGTGGCACGCACGGCGAAAGTGTACCTGATGGGCGCCGGTCCCGGCGGCCCCGATCCGCGCACATTCAACGCATCGCGGGTAATGGAGCACGCGGTCCGCGCAGGAGCGGCGGCGTGAAAGGGCTGCCGCTGCTCGAAAGCGACCTTCTCTATTTGTCTCCGGACCTGACACCCGGAGCGCTGGTGCGGATCGCGCCCGCGCGTCACATGGCGCCGCTGCGGCTTCCCGAGGCGGGTGAGCAATACCGCTTCCACTTCGACATGACGAAGTGCATCGGTTGTAAGTGCTGCGTGGTGGCGTGCAACGAACAGAATGGAAATCCCGCGGCGATCAACTGGCGCCGCGTGGGTGAGATCGAAGGCGGCCACTATCCACACACGCAGCGGCACTACCTGTCGATGGGCTGCAACCACTGCGTCGAGCCTTCGTGCCTGAACGGCTGTCCGGTGGAGGCGTACACCAAGAACTTTGTCACCGGCGTGGTGGAGCACAGTGCCGACACCTGCATCGGCTGCCAGTACTGCACCTGGAACTGCTCCTACGGCGTGCCGCAGTACAACCCGGCGCGCGGCGTAGTGGGGAAGTGCGACCTTTGCCACAACCGCCTGAGCGACGGAATGGCTCCGGCGTGCGTGCAGGCGTGTCCGGAGGGCGCGATCGCGGTGGAGATCGTGAACATCGCGGAGTGGCGGGCGGATTATCTCGCCGCCAACGCGCCGGGTCTGCCGTCGGCGGACGACAGCATCTCCACTACCCGGATCACGCTGCCCGCGGACCTCGCGCCGGACACCGGGCGCGTGGACACGCAGCAGATCCGGCCCGAGCATCCGCACCTCCCCCTGGTGTTCATGCTGGTGCTCACGCAGCTTGCGCTGGGCGCGTTCGCCGTCCTGTGGCTGCTGGACTGGACCGGCCATACAGCGCGGCTGTGGATCTCGGCGCTGGCATCGCTGGCGCTGGCGGGGGTGAGCCTCGGGGTTTCGACGCTGCACCTGGGCCGCCCGGTTTACGCATGGCGCGCGATGCGCGGCCTGCGGCACTCCTGGTTGAGCCGCGAGGTACTGGGGCTATCGCTCTTCGCCGGCGCGGCGTCGGGGTTCGCGGGAATGCTGCTGTTCGACATGCCGGGGCGTCCCCTGGCGGGGTTTGGCGCGGTACTGCTGGGCGCGGCGGGCGTGATGTGTTCGGCTCGCATCTACCTGGTGCGCGCGCGTCCGGCGTGGAACAGCGGGTACACTGTGGCCGAGTTCTTCGCGACCGCGCTGCTGCTGGGGCCGCTGTTTGTGCGTGCTACCGGAGTCTCCGGCGCGCATTGGATCGCGTGGGCCGCGGCGTGCGGAGGCGCGGCGCAACTCGCCGCGCAGATGCTGAAATTCCTGTGGCTGGCGCAATCGGAGACGTTTGAATTGCGGGCTTCTTCGCGGCTGATATCGGGACAATTCCGCGGCGCATTTCTGGCACGGCTGGGCGTGCTGGTGGCCGCCGGATTGGTGGCGCCGCTGGCATCCGGCCGGCTCGGGGTATCGATCGCCGCGTTCGCGCTCGCTTTGGCCGGCGAATGGCTGGGACGCTGGCTGTTCTTCGTCACAGTGGTTCCCAAAAACATGGCAGCCGGGTTCCCGGCGCGGGCGAAGGTGGCGGCATGAACATCAAGCGCGTGATCGGACTGGACAACCTGGCGGGCGATTACGCCTACGCGCGCGACCCGGAGACCGGTTACACCGCGGCGCGGCGCATCGCCGATCAGTGGGTCTCCACGACCTGCGGCTACTGCTCGGTGGGATGCGGCATCGAGATCGGAGTCCGCGGGAATCGCGCGGTGGCGGTGCGTGCTCTGGAATCGCATCCCGTGAACCGCGGCAAGCTGTGCCCGAAGGGGCTCTCCGAACACCACACGATTGCCGCGGAGAACCGTTTGAAGCGTCCGCTGCTGCGGCGCAATGGAAAGCTGGTCGAGGTTTCCTGGGACGATGCGCTCGGCGCGATGGTGGAGCGGTTCCGCGCCACGCAGGAGCGCCACGGGCGCAACTCGCTGGGCGTGATCAGCACCGGCCAACTGGTGACGGAGGAGTTCTACGCGCTGGGCAAGCTGGTGCAACTCGGCTTCGGCACGAACAACTTCGACGGGAACACCACGCTGTGCATGTCGACGGCGGTTTCCGGCTACAAGCTCTCCTTCGGCAGCGATGGGCCGCCGGGCGCGTACGAGGACCTGGAGCGCGCCGACGTGGTCCTGCTCCTCGGCGCCAACATTGCCGACAACCATCCGATTCTGTGCCAGTACCTGGAGGCGAATCCGCGCAAGACCCTGATCGTCGCCGATCCGCGTGTGACCAAGACCGCGATGATGGCGGACCTTCATCTACCGCTCAAGCCGCGCTCGGATCTGGCGCTGCTGAACGGGATCGCGCACATCCTGGTGCGCTATAACCTGATCGACCGCGAGTACATCGCGCGCCATACGACCGGCTTCGAGGAGCTGGTCCGCTTCCTGGACGAATACCCGCCGGCGAAGGTGTGCGAGATCACCGGGCTGAGCGAGGAGCAACTGCACAAGACGGCGTTCCTCTATGGCCGCGCCCAAGCCGGGTTCATCGGCTGGACCATGGGGGTGAACCACAGCACCAAGGGTACGGAAACGGTCAACGCGATCTGCAACCTGGCGCTGCTGACCGGGAACATCGGCCGCGCGGGCGCCGCACCCTTTTCGATCACCGGGCAATGCAACGCGATGGGGACGCGCGAGACCGGCTTCACATCGAGCATGCCCGGGTACCGCAAGTTCGACGATGCAGGGGACCGCGCGGAGCTTGCCGCACTGTGGAACATCGCGGAATCGCGGCTGCCGGCAAAGCGCGGACTGGCATATCCGGACATCGTGGAGGGCGCGGTCGGCGGGAAGATTCGCGCGATGTGGATCATCGCGACCAATCCGCTGGTCTCCTTTCCGAATCAGGGGGTGCTGCGGCAGGCGCTGGCGGACCTGGAGTTTCTGGTGGTGCAGGACGGCTATCATCCGACGCCTACGACCGAGTTGGCGCACCTGGTGCTGCCGGCCGCGATCTGGGGCGAGAAGGAAGGTACCTACACCAATTCCGAGCGGCGCGTGAGCAAGGTGAACAAGGCCGTGGACCCGCCGGGCGAGGCGCGGCCCGATTTCGACATCTTCCTCGCGGTGGCGGAGCGGCTCGGGTGCCGCGACGAGTTGTTCCCCGGATGGATGGGGCCGGGCGACGCGTTCGAGGAGTGGCGCCGCGTCTCCCGCGGGCGGCTCTGCGACTACTCCGGCATCAGCTACGAAATGCTCGCCGGGCGCGGCGCGGTGCAGTGGCCGCTGCCCGAGGGCACGCCGTTCCGCGAAACGTCGCGGCTGTATGAAGACGGCAAATTCCCAACCGCCGATGGCCGCGCGCGCTTCCTGTGCGGAGAGTGGGAGCCATTTCCCGAACAGCCGAACACCGAGTACCCGCTGGTGCTGAACACGGGCCGCACCGTGGAGCACTGGCACACGCGCACGAAGACGCGCGAGGTGCCGATTCTGGAGCGGCTCTCGCCGGAAGCGTGGCTGGAGATGAACCCGCGCGACGCGGGACGGATCGGGCTGCGCAGCCACGACCGCGTGGACGTGGTTTCGCGGCGCGGCCGGGTGAGCGGGGTCGAGCTGCGGCTCACGGAAATCATCGCGCCCGGACAGGTGTTCATGCCCTTCCACTATTCCGAGACCAATGCGAACGAAGTCACGCAGAGCGCCTTCGATCCTATTTCCCGCGAGCCCAATTACAAGCAGTGCGCGGTGCGGATCGAGCGGAAGGGAGCGACGTCATGAAGCGACTGGTGGTCGTCGGCAACGGCATGGCCGGGGTGGCGTGCGTGGAGCAGATTCTCAAGTACCGGCACGGTTTCGAGATCACGATTATCGGCGACGAGACGCACGTCAACTACAACCGCATCCTGCTGTCCTCGGTGCTGGCCGGCGAGAAGTCGGCGGACGAGATCGTGCTCAACGATATCGACTGGTACCGCGCGAACGGGATCGTGCCCCGGCTCGGCGTGCGCGTAACCGGAATCGATACCGCGGCGCACGTCGTCCAGGGCAGCGACGGTTCGGCGATCCCGTTCGACAAGCTGATCCTGGCGACGGGCAGCAGCGCCTTCGTGCCGCCCATTCCGGGAGTGGACAAAGAAAACGTGCACGTGTTCCGCACGCTGGATGACACGCGGGCGCTGCTCGAAAAATCGGGACCGGGGCGCAAGACCGCGGTTATCGGCGGCGGGCTGCTTGGTCTGGAGGCGGCGCGCGGCTTGCAGGTGCAGGGCTGCGACGTGACCGTGGTGCACATGGCCGATACCCTGATGGAGCGGCAACTCGATGCCGCCGGCGGCGCGCTGCTGGGGCGCAAGATGCAGAACCTTGGTGTGCGCGTCCTGACCGGCACGCAGACCGCCGCGGTGCTGGGCAACGGCCATGTGGAAGGGCTGCGGTTTGCGAGCGGTGAGGAGATCCGCGCGGACCTGGTGGTGATCGCGGCGGGCATCCGCCCCAATGCGGAACTGGGCCGGGCGGCGGGACTGGAGGTGCGCCGCGGCATCGTGGTCAACGACTACATGGAGACCTCGCATCCGGACGTCTTCGCGGTGGGCGAGTGTACCGAGCATCGCGGGCAGATCTTCGGGCTGGTGGCGCCGCTGATCGAACAGGGCAAGGTGCTGGCCGCGGCCGTCACCGGGAATCGCGGTCCCGTGTTCACCGGCGCGGCACCCGCCGCGAAGCTGAAGATCATGGGGGTGGACGTCTTCTCCGCCGGCGCCATCGACGACTCCGAGCCCGGCGTCGAGGTGGTGCGCTACGAGGACGCGGCGATGGGCGTCTACAAGAAATTGCTGGTCAAGAACAACCGGCTTCACGGCGTGATTCTGGTGGGCGACGCCTCGGACGACCATCGCTACAAGGCGTGGCTGAGCGAAGGCACCGATCTGACACCGCATCGCCGGCACCTGCTGTTTCCGCCGCCCGCACAGGATGCGGGGCTGGATGTGGCGGGCATCCCGGACGGCGAGACCGTGTGCGGGTGCATGGGGGTCACCAAGGGCGACATCATCCACGCGGTGCACGAGCACGGCATCAGCACCATGGCGCACCTCAAGGACCGCACACGCGCTTCCACCGGCTGCGGCAGTTGCAGCGGTTTGTGCGCGCGCCTGCTGAAAGCGGTTGCGCCGGAGTTCGAGGAAGACAAGCAGAAGGTGCTGTGCGGGTGCATCCCGTTCCCGCAGGAGAAGGTGCGCGAGATCGTGCGCTCGCAGAAACTGCGCTCCGTGCAGGACGTGCTGGATATCTACGGCAACGGCAAGGGCTGCGAGGTGTGCAAGCCCGCCCTGGCATACATCGTGGACGTGGTGGCGTGCGGCGGGCACGAAGAGGATCGCTCCGCGAGGTTCATCAACGACCGGGTTCACGCCAACATTCAGAAAGACGGCACGTTTTCGGTGGTGCCGCGGATGCGCGGCGGCGTGACCACGCCGGCCGAGCTGCGACGCATCGCCGATGTGGCCGAGAAGTACAGCGTCCGGATGGTGAAGGTGACGGGCAGCCAGCGCATCGACTTACTCGGCGTGAAGAAGAGCGATCTGCCGGCCATCTGGAACGATCTCGGGATGCCCTCGGGGCAGGCGTATACCAAGGGCGTGCGCATGGTGAAGACCTGCGTGGGCAGCCAGTTTTGCCGCTTCGGCACGCAGGATTCGATCACCGCGGGCATCGAGTTGGAGCGCCGCCTGGAAAACCTTTACACGCCGCACAAATTCAAGATGGGGGTGGTGGGCTGCCCGCGGAATTGCGCCGAGGCGACGGTGAAAGACGTCGGCCTGGTGGGCAATGAAGGGAGCTGGCAGATCGTAGTGGGCGGCGCCGCGGGCAAGGGGGTTCGCAAGGCCGATCTTCTGGTGACCGTGGAGACGACGGAAGAGGCGCTGGAAGCCGCGGAAGTCTTCTTCCAGTACTACCGCGAGAACGCCAATTACCTGGAGCGCACCTACGATTTTGTGGAGCGGCTGGGCATCGAGAAGGTTCGCAAGGAAACCGTCTATGCGCCGCCGGAGACGCGCCGCGCGCTACTCGACCGCCTGCGCAAGTCCAAGGACAAATCTTACGACGCGTGGCTCGAACGCCTCGATCCACGCCCCACGCAGTTTGTGGAAATTCAACCGATGGAGACCATAACCGCATGAGCTGGATTCGCATTACCGCTGCTGAGAACATTCCGCCGCGTGAAGGCCGCGCCGTGCAACTGGGCGGCCTCGAGTTGGCGCTCTTCAACACCGGCGATGGATTCCTCGCCGTAGAGAACCGCTGCCCGCACGGCGGCGGTCCGCTGGCCGACGGCATCGTCGGCGGCACGACCGTCACGTGCCCGCTGCACAACTGGCGCATCTGCCTGGAAAACGGTACGGTGCAGCGCGGCTGTGCGGGCGGCGCCCCGCCGGTCAGGACCTTCCCCATCGAAGTGGTGGACGGCATCGTGATGCTGGCCATCGACGAAGCGCGCATCGCCGCGTAGGCGTTCCCTCGCTCCGCGTACGAGCGGCCCAAATCCATACCAGGAGACTGTTCGAGTGAACCTTCGCAACAAAGCGACCGCTATCCGTCTGCTCGATTTCCGGAGCGCGCCTATGCGCGCGTTCCACATGGCCTGGCTGGCCTTCTTTCTGTGCTTCTTCGGCTGGTTCGGCCTGGCCCCGTTGATGCCTGTGATCCGCCAGGAACTGCATCTCACCAGGGAACAGATCGGCAACTCGATCATTGCGTCGGTCGCGATCACGGTACTGGCCCGCATGGCGATCGGCTGGTTGTGCGACCGCATCGGGCCGCGCCGCGCGCATGCCTGGCTGCTAATCCTGGGCGCGCTGCCGGTGATGGGGGCCGGGTTCGCGCACGACTACACGACGTTCCTGCTCTTCCGTCTGGCGATCGGCGCGATCGGCGCGTCTTTCGTGATTACCCAGTACCACACGTCGGTGATGTTTGCGCCGAACGTGGTTGGCTCGGCGAATGCCGCCGCAGCCGGGTGGGGCAACCTGGGCGGAGGCGTCACCCAGATGGTGATGCCGCTGTTGTTCAGCGCCTTCCTGAGTCTGGGGGTGGGCTCGTGGTGGGGCTGGCGGCTGGCGATGGTGGTCCCCGGGGCCGCTCTGATCCTCACGGGCATCGCCTACTACGTCTTCACGCGCGACACGGCGGATGGCGATTTCCACGAACTGCGCGCGGAAGGGCGGATCGCCGGACGCGGGGCGGCCTCGGGCGCGTTCCTCGAAGCCTGCCGCGATCCGCGCGTGTGGGCATTGGCCGTACTCTACGCCGCGTGTTTCGGCATGGAACTGACGGTGGACAACATCGCCGCGCTCTACTTCGTGGACTATTTCAAGCTCTCGCTGCAGGCCGCGGGTATCGCCGCGGGCGCCTTTGGCATGATGAATCTGTTCGCGCGCGCGCTCGGCGGCATCGTCAGCGACCGCTGCTACCGCCGCTGGGGATTGCGCGGGCGCACGCGGCTGCTGGGATTGACGATCGCGCTGGAGGGCATCGGCTTCGCGTGCTTCTCGCAGGCGCGCTGGCTGCCGCTGGCTATCGGATGCATGTTGGGGACGGGCCTGTTCATCAAGATGTCCAACGGCGCGACCTACTCGATCGTGCCGTTCGTGAACAAGCGCGCGCTGGGCGCGGTCGCGGGCATCGTCGGCGCCGGCGGAAATGTGGGTGCGGTGGCGGCGGGATTCCTCTTCAAGACGCGAAGCCTCACGTGGCCGCAGGCGCTGATGGTGCTGGCGGTATTGGTCTTTGCCAGCGGGTCGCTCGCGTTCCTGGTCCGCTTCTCCGAGCGCGACGAAGCCACCGCCCGCGAAGAGATGGAAGCGCGGTTGGGATCGCGCCTGGTTCCGGCAACGGCAGGGGCGGGGGATTAACATGCGCGCACACCTGCTGCTCCTCACCCTGTGCGCGGCCGCATGGGCGCAATCTTCGGACGCACCGAGCGCCCGCCCGTTCTACGACCGCACGGTGGATTCGTGGACCGGCGAGTACCTGCCCTCGTGGCTCAAGTTCTCCGGCGAATTCCGCACTCGCGTGGAAGGCCGCACGGGATTCAACTATCAACCGGGCGACAACGACGGCTACGGTCTGTTCCGCAATCGCTTCAACATGGAGCTGCTGCCCACGGACTGGCTCGATATTTTCGCACAGGCGCAGGACTCGCGCGCACCCGGACTGGATCAGGGGCGCCCTGCCACGATCTATCGGGACCCACTCGACCTTCGCCAGGCCTACGTGCGGATCGGCCGCGCCGAGGGCCTCGTCAAGCTCACGGTCGGCCGGCAGTTGCTTTCCTACGGCGCGCAGCGGCTGATCGGTCCATTGGACTGGACCAACACCAGCCGGAGTTGGGACGCGGTGAAGCTGGAAATCGGCACGCCGGACGCCAAGCTGGACCTCTTCGCCTCGTCGGTGGTGGTGATCGATCCCACCGGACTCGACCACCATCACGACGGCGTCAACATCCACGGCGCCTACGGCTCGTTCCAGCACATTGCGCCGCACGGCGTGGTGGATACCTACCTGCTGTGGAAGACCGGGCATCTCAGTATCTGGACCGGAGGTTTCCGCGCGGCCGTGATGCCGGGCACGCCGGGAATGCACGGATTCGATTACCAGGCCGAGTACGCCAAACAGTGGGGCACAATCGGCCGCGTGGATCATTCCGCGCAGGCCGGGTATGCCATCGGCGGGTACACCATCGCCAGACGCTTCTGGACACCGCACGTCTCCGCGGAATACAGTCATGCATCCGGCGATCCCAACCCCGGGTCGGGCACGCATCGCACCTTCGACCAGTTGCTGCCTACCAATCACCTCTTCTACGGCATCACGGACCCGGTAGGCTGGCAGAATATGAGCATGGAGCGCGCCGGTTTCGACGTGAAGCCGCACAAGCGCCTGCAGGTGAGCACGGACTACCGGGGGCTGTGGCTGGCGAGCGCGCGCGACGCGCTCTATACGGTGGCGGGGACGGTGGCGGTGAAGCCGCGCGCCGGCAACACGGCACGCCACATCGGCGACGAGATTGATGTCAGCGTGGTGTGGACCGCGTCGCCGCAGTGGAAGCTCGGCGGCGGCGTCGGCCATCTGGCCGCGGGCAGTTTCCTCAAGGAGAATACGAAAGGATCGGGCCAGACCTTCCCCTACCTGTTCGCGCAATACTCGTACTAGGGATTCTGTCCGTTCACTATGTCACTGGCGGGACTACGCGTGCTCAGCCTGGAAAGCCGGCGGGCGAAGGAGATGGAAGCGCTCATCGCCCGCGAAGGCGGAGAAGCGTTTGTCGCGCCATCGGTGAAGGAACGCGCGTTGGACGATGAAGCGGCCGCGTTGCGTTTCGTCGAACAACTGGAAGGCGGCGAGTTCGATATCGTGGTCTGCATGACGGCGGCCGGGCTTACGCTGCTGCGCGACGCAGTGGCCAGGCAGATGCCGGCGGAACGTCTTGCCGCGGCGTTGCGGCGGACCATGATCATCTCGCGGGGACCGAAGCCGGTGGGGGTGCTGAGGGCGCTGGGGGTGCCGATCCACGCCATCATCCCCGAACCGAACACGTGGAAGGAGATCGTAGACCTGGTGGCCTCCTGCACCGGGCGCCGCATCGCGGTCCAGGAGTATGGGCGGCCCAATACCGAGATGAACCGCGCGCTCGAAGCCATGGGCGCGGTGGTCACTCCGGTCGCGCTCTACCGCTGGGAGTTGCCAGACGATCTCGCTCCGCTGCGCGAAGCCGCCCGCGGCATCGCTGCGCGCGCGTTCGACGTGGTGCTGTTTACGTCTTCGATCCAACTGGACCACCTGCTCGAAATCGCCCGCGAACTCGGGATGGAACCGCGGGTCCGGCATGGTCTGGCCGAAGACGTGGCGGTGGTGTCGATCGGCCCGGTGATGACCGCGACTCTGATCGCGCAGGGCTTTCCGCCGGACGTGATCCCCAGGCACCCGAAGATGTGGGCGCTGGTGAAGGCGGCGTCGGAGGAGGCGCCGGCCGTGCTCGCCAGGAAGCGGCTGGCGCTCAAATAGCCCCGACTGTGACATTCCGGACAGTAAGTGCAGGGCACCGGTATCCCCAGTACTTAGAATCACGGCACGAACGCGGGGGATCGTGTATTTGAGAGTGCTGGGACCCCAGTCTTTTTCTGACCGCCAGTGGTATTGTTTTAACTTAAGGAGGCTGGTTGGGTGACCGGGCTTGCATCCACGACGTACCGGCGCGTCTATAGCGGAATCAACTACCGGCTCCGGTCCTTCGCCGGCGGCGCCCTCGCGGGCTTGTGCCGCCCCGTAGCCATCATGCTCCTCCTCACCGAGCGATGCAACGCGCGCTGCGTGCATTGCGATATCTGGAAGAACAAGGGGAAGGAGGACTCTCCGGATACCGCGGAGTGGAAACGGCTGTTGGACGACCTGCGCCGCTGGCTGGGTCCGGTCGACCTGGTCTTCACTGGCGGCGAAGCACTGCTCAAGCCCAACACCACCGAACTCGCCGGGTACGCCGTGTCGCTCGGATTCGCGCTCGAGGTGCTGACGCACGGCTACTGGGACGATCAATCCAAGATCGAAAAACTCGCCGCGGCGAATCCCTTCCGCGTGACCATCTCGCTCGATGGCGTGGGCGAAACCCATTCCACGGTTCGCGGACGTCCCGACTTTTTCGAAAAGACGCAGCGTACCATCGACACCCTGGTACGGGTGCGCGAGCGCGATTCGCTGGCCTACCGCATCCGTCTGAAGACGGTCATCATGGAGCATAATCTTGGCGATATCGCCAACATCGCCCGCTTCGCGACCCGGCCCGGAATGGAGGTCTTCTACCAGCCCATCGAACAGAATTACAATACGCCGGAGGACCCCGAGTGGTACCGCACCAGCCCCACCTGGCCGCGCGACCCGGCGCAGGCGGTGCGCGCCGTGCGGGAGTTGCAGAGCCTGCACCGCGAGGGACTGCACATCGCCAATACCCTGGATCAACTCGAGGTCATGATCCGGTATTTCGAGGATCCGGGAGGATTGCGGCTGGCAACGCAGGCGCACCAGGCGCACGAAAGCCGGCACTTCTGTTCGGCCCTCGGGACGCTCCAGATTCAGGCGGACGGCGGCGTCGGTTTCTGCGCCCGCATGCCGGTCACCGGCAACTTCCGCAAGACGCCGATCCGCGAGATTTGGGAAGGCCGCCCGCACTGGTGGGAGTCCGGATGTTGTATGGACGAGCCACCGCGGCCGTCCCTGCACCAGATTGCGGGCGATGCCGCGGGGCGCGATTCGACGGGAGGAGAGAGTTGCAGCGTTCCCGGAAGGTGATGTCGGTGTTCGTGGTGGCGCCGCGGCGGATCGGCGGCATCGAAATGTTCGCCCGTGAGTTGTCCGCGCAATTGCACCTGCGAGACTGGGAAAGCGTGCTCTGCTTCGCCGGGGACCCGCCGGAGAGTGTGCGGGAATTCCTCGATGTTCCGGGCGTGACGCTGGAGAGCGTGCCGCTGGCCGGCTCCTGGCTGCGCGACCGCGCCGCCATCCGATGTCTGGCGCGCCTGCTGCAAAAGCACAAACCCGAGGTCCTGCATGTTCACTTTACGGGTGCGGTTTCGCTCATCCCGTGGCTGGCCCGCTACTGGCATGTCCCGCGCAACTTTTTGACGGATCACCATTCCCGCAACGAGGATTTCACCCGCGACAACCTTTCGCCGTGGAAGCGGCTGGCGGCGCGTGTTCTGAATTGGCCGCTCACCGGCGCGATCGCGGTCAGCGAGTACAACGCGGCTGCGTGCCGCGAGAGCGGAGCGTTTCTGCCGCGGGCGGTCACCTGTATCCACAACGGGGTCGACTCCACCCGCTCCTCCGGCGCGCCGGCCGCGTTCCGGCGCAGACACGGCATTCCCGACGGCCGGGCCATTGTCCTTCAGGTGAGCTGGATCATCGACGATAAAGGCGTGCCGGACCTGCTCGATGCCGCGTCCCTCGTGCTGGCAGTCAACCCCGACGTGCATTTTGTGGTGGTGGGAGACGGCAGCGGCCTCGAGACCTACCGGCGGCAGGCCGAAGCCGCCGGCATCGCCGGCCACATCACATGGACCGGCCTGCTGGTCGATCCGATTTGTGAAGGAGCTTTCGCCGCGGCGGACGTCGTGTGCCAGTTGTCCCGCTGGCAGGAAGCCTTCGGTTTCGCGATCGTGGAGGCCATGTCGTGCGGCAAACCGCTGGTAGCGACGCGCGTCGGCGGCATCCCGGAGGTTGTGCAGGACGGCGTCACCGGCTACCTGGTAGAGCGCCGTTCCCCTGAGGAGGCGGCCGCCCGAATTCTGCAGTTGCTGGATCACCCCGAGTTGGCACGGCAGATGGGCGAGGCAGGGCGGCGCGCGGCCGTGGAGCGATTCGACCTGCGTACGCAGGTGCGGCAACTCCTGGATCTGTACGGCGTACCCGATCAGGCCGGCTCGCTCGCCATGACCGCGGGCGCCTGAAGCGGCTGTTCAGCCAATCACAATCCGGCGGTAGTCGATGGCGCTGTCGCGCCACTCACCCAGCCCCAACTTCCCCACGGCTTCGATGTGTTGCGGTTGGCGTTCCACGAAATTGTCGTATTGGTCGGGTGGGGAGGATTGTTCGGGCGGATAGCCCTTGATGGCGCGGTATGCGTCGATGGCCTTCCAGCCCACCCGGTCCGCCGCCACCAGGTCCGTTGCGAAGTACATGGTCCGGTGCTCCCAGGTGCATCCGCTGCCTCCATACGCCCCGCCGGCCCACAAACCGTGCACGCCGTCGACGATCGCCAGCACCGCCTTGTTGCGGATCACCGGCATCGAAATCACCGCCGGGATGAATTCCTTCACGTGATTGGTCTGCGCGTCCGGATGGCTGCGGTTCACGTTGTTCGAGCAGCCGTGCGAGAGATTCTTGAGCGACAGGGTCACGCCCGCGGCCGGGTGATCCTTGAGCACCGCCAGGCTGATGATCTTGGTTACCATTTGGGTGGCGAAGAGCGCGGCGTACGACCGCGTATGCCGCGGATTGTCCGCGCTGCGGCCGGGAAGCAGAAGCCGCGGCAAGTCCACGTAGTGCTCCGGGTCGTACCCCTCGATCGCGGTCTGATCCTCGGCGTACTGCGGTGACGCGCTGGCCGTCCGCACCCAGCCTGGAAGCCATCCCTGGATGCGGTCGAGGATCGCCTGGTAACGTTCGTATACGACGATGTTCTTCTGGTGGACGCCGGCGAGCAGGAGGCCGCCGATGACCGCCATCAGGCACGCCTTCGACGAGCGGATCTGTTCGCTGCCGTTCGGATTCACCTTGATGCCCACCACGTCGCCGGGCTGGAACAGCTTCTTCCACGCCGCGGCGTGGCTGTCCGCGCCGGTGAGTTCGGTCATGCCGCGGCGAATCATCGCCTGGATGGCTGCCGCCTGATACTGGTTCTTCACGCTGGAGCCGGGATGTTCGATCCCGATCACGCGTCCCGGGTAAAGGCCCGGCATCGAAAACGGCGTCGCCGGATACGCCGAGTGAAGTGTAGCGGAGGCCACCGCGGCGCCACCCGCGATCCGGATTACGTCGCGGCGGGACCAAGTGCTCGCCATTTCGCGATGCTATCAGATTCCGCCGCCGGCGGCTGTAGAATGGTGGGGACCCAAAGGGAACCATGCCGCAGATCAAACCCAGTACGAAAACATACGACGTTGTCGTGGTCGGCTCCGGAGCCGGAGGCGGAATCGCCGCCCACGTTCTCACGCTGGCCGGAGCCAAGGTGTGCATGCTCGAAGCCGGAGGCAACTACAACACTGCCACCCAGAGTGACATGTTCAAGTGGAACTACGACGCGCCGCACCGCGCCGCCGGCTCGAAGGAGAAGCCTTTCGGCTACTACGACGCGACCCTTGTGGGCGGCTGGCAGGTGCCCGGAGAGCCCTACACCACGGCGCCCGGCCAGGAGTTCCGCTGGTGGCGGGCGCGCATGTTGGGCGGCCGCACCAATCACTACGGGCGCATCTCCCTGCGCATGGGTCCCTACGACTTCAAGCCCTACAGCCGCGACGGCAAGGGCTTCGACTGGCCCATCACCTACGACGATCTCGCCCCTTACTACGACAAAGCCGAGGAATTGATCGGCGTCTTCGGATCGCAGGAGGGCCTGGAGAACACGCCGGACGGAAGGTTCCTGCCCCCGCCCGCGCCGCGCGCTCACGAGAAGGTCATCCAGAAAGCCTGCGGCCCCTTGAAGATTCCCTGCGTTCCCTCGCGCCTGGCCATTCTCACGCGGCCCCACAACGGGCGCCCCGCCTGCCACTACTGCGCCGAATGCGGACGCGCCTGCGCGGTGAACGCCAACTTCGCCTCGCCCGGCGTCCACATTCTGCCCGCGATGAAGACCGGCAACCTCGAACTCCGCACGGACGCGATGGTGCGCGCCGTCGTCGCCGGCAAGGACGGGCGCGCCGCGGGCGTCTCCTACATCGACAAGAAGACGCGCCAGGAAGTCACTGTGAACGCGCGCGTGGTGGTGCTGGCGGCGAGTTGCTGCGAGACCGCCCGCATCCTGCTCAACTCGAAGAGCAGTCTCTTCCCGAACGGGATGGCCAACTCCACCGGGCTGGTCGGCAAGTACATCATGGACACGGTCGGCAGCAGCGTCAGCGGTTACCTGCCTATCCTCGAAGACCTGCCTCCCACGAACGACGACGGCGTCGGGGGGATGCACCTCTACATGCCGTGGTGGCTGTACCAGCAACAGCACGCCGGCAAACTCAACTTCGCGCGCGGCTACCACATCGAAATCGGCGGCGGACGCGGCATGCCCGGCGCCGGGATTTTCGGGGGATCGCAGCACCTGCTTGGCGGCGGTTACGGCGCGAGTCTGAAGCGCGACCTGCGGCGCATCTACGGCGCCATGGTCCACTTCTCCGGACGCGGCGAGATGATCCCCAACGACGACAGCTACTGCGAACTCGATCCCAACGTCGTGGACCAATGGGGCATCCCCGTGCTTCGCTTCCACTTCAAGTTCAGCGACGACGAAATCAACCAGGCCCGGCACATGCAGCAGACCTTCGAGGAGATCATCACCGCCGCCGGCGGCAAGGTGATGGGGCGCTCCGGCGGCGGCGTCCGCGGCGGCATCTCGCGGGGCGGAGAGATCATCCACGAAGTCGGCGCCACCAAGATGGGGGACAATCCCAAAACCAGCGTCCTCAATCAGTGGTGCCAGGCGTGGGACTGCAAGAACCTGTTCATCACCGATGCGGCGCCGTTCGCCAGCAACGCCGATAAGAACCCGACCCTCAGCATCACCGCGCTCGGCTGGCGCACCAGCGATTACATCGCGGACCAGATCAAGAAGAGGAACCTGTAGGAGCCACCATGGACGTCACTCGCCGCAGTCTGATCCAGATACTGAGCGCCGCCCCCGCCGTCGCCGAAGCCGAGGCGCAGGCGCAGGCCGCGCACCAGCACACCGCGCCCGCAACCCCTCCGGCCAAGCCCGCCGCCTACAAACGTAAGGTGTTCGACGAGCAGCAGTGGCGTACCGTGCGGGTCCTCTGCGACCTGATTCTGCCGGCCGACGAGCGCAGCGGCGCCGCGTCCGCCGCCGGCGTGCCGGAGTTCATCG